>NZ_CP069127.1:5602500-5902500 GCF_016811915.1 Brevibacillus choshinensis
GCGATCAGCACGGCCCGCATCAGCCAATTGATCTTGGTGAATAAATAGCCTTCCGTCGCCGCCCCGAGAGCGATGACCGCCAATCCCGTAGCTACTGTCGCAAACACGATATCAGCAACCCCTGAATCTAAAATGAGCATTGCAGGTTTGTAAATAAATATGAACGGGACGATGAACCCGGCCAAAGCCAGCTTGCAGGAGATCCAGCCGGTACGCTGCGGATCCGATCCCGCGATCCCTGCTCCTGCAAACGCCGCCAGCGCAATGGGCGGAGTCAGATTGGCGATTGCGCCGAAATAAAACACAAAGAGATGAGAAGCAAGCGGATCAATTCCATAGGAGGAAAGCGCCGGAGCAGCCATCGTCGCTGTAATAATGTAGCAAGGGATGGAAGGAAGTCCCAAACCCAAAATAATGGATGCGATCATCGTAAAGAACAGCGTCATGAACAGGCTGCCAGAGCCCATCATCAAAATGATGTTCGCCAGCTTCAGACCTAAACCGGTCAGACTGAAAACGCCAACAGTAATGCCCACTGCCGCACAAGCTACAGCCACTCCCAGAGCATCCCGCACTCCATTTTCCAGCGCCTGCAGCACGTCCCGCGCATTCATGCGGCTGGAAGGGCGAATCGCCGCAATGACGACCGTCGCGATGATCGTAATAACAGCCACCAAAGTCGGGGTATACCCGAGCATCAAGAGCGCGACAAGCAGGATAAGCGGCAGTAAGAGATGTCCCCGCTCGCGCAACACATCCCGCACCTTGGGAAGCTCATGCTTTCCGAGGCCTTGCAAATTGTCCCGATCCGCTCGCAAATGCACCTGCACCAGCAGTCCAAAGTAGTACATGATCGCAGGGATGAGAGCAGCAATCGCAATCGTGATGTACGGGACTCCCAGCGTCTCCGCCATGATAAACGCGGCGGCACCCATGATCGGCGGCAGGATTTGTCCCCCTACGGCTGCCGTTGCTTCCACACCAGCAGCGAATTCCGGCTTGTAGCCCACCCGCTTCATCATCGGTATCGTGAAGGAGCCGGTGGTCACCACACTGGCAACGGCTGACCCATTGATCGAGCCGTGAACCGCACTGGCGATGACCCCGACCTTTGCTGGACCACCTTTGCTGCTCCCCGCCAACGACAGAGATAGATCATTGAACAGAGTCCCCATCCCAGATTTGGACAGAAAAGCGCCAAAGATGATGAACAAAATGATAAACGATGCAGACACGGCCGTCGCATCACCAAATATTCCTTCCGTCGTCACATACATGTAATTCGCAATGTCGCTAAACGTATATCCCCGATGCCCAAAATCCCCCGGCAGGTAAGGCCCGACGTAGGCATACGCGACGAAAATGGCTGCCATGGCTGTCAGCTCCCAGCCCGCAACGCGGCGAGATGCCTCCAGCACCAGCAAGCATGTGATCGTGGCAAAAACGACATCCAGCGTCGAGGGGATGCCTCCCCGATTCACGATATCCATGTAATAGACGAAAATGTACCCTGCCGTTCCAAGCGAGAGGACAGCCAGCAAGCCATCAAGTGCGGATAAAGTTTGGCGTGAGGCGCGCTTCCACCCTGGATACAGCACAAAAATCAGACAGAGGACAATCGCCACGTGCAAAGACCGGTGCTTCAGCGTCACAAAGGGAATCGCATAAGCCGCATACATATGATAAAGAGCAAAGAGAACCGCAATGACAGAAACGGCAATCGTCAGCCACTTTTTCGAGAAGACGCGATAACCTGCTTCTTTGTCGTACTCTTGCAGAATCGCTTGGGCCCTGCTTTCATTGTCCCGAATTTCCTCTTCATTCGGCAGTTGTGCCTGCGTACTCATCTATTTTTTCACTTCCTCTCTTCGCCAAGCCGTGAACATACCGATACCACCACGGATACCAGCTGACAGAAAGCTCCAGCGAGGTGCCTAACGGTAAAACCGAAGACAATTTCCATGTACGGTCTCCCACTGAGAGCATGTAATCTTCCCGGCTGATCAAATACAAGACCTGGTCTCTCTGCTCTCGCAGGCCTGAGACGGTAATCCACCCATCATGAACAGACACGTGCACATTCCGTTGATCCTGAAAATTGGCCGGAACTCCAGCGCCAAAGGAACGGAAAGATGTTTCAGCCAATTCCATTTTGTTCAACCCGGTCACCTTGTACGTCTCTCTCCACGGAGTCAATTCGACGGAATGCACCCACTCGATTTGAAAGGTGTCCTGCAGCCGAAGAGGCACGGCCCCGATCTGCTCCTGCCGGTGAAAATCACGGAGCACCAGATACGGATGGGAGGATGCCATGATGAGCAATAGGATCAGGAAGATGAATATTCGCTTGCCCCATTTTTTCATGCTGACATTCTCCTCCCCCTTACCTCAAGCCCTGCTAGCCCTTGCTGCTAATTCAGCGCCCCGACTTCCTTGTAGTACTTTTCAGCTCCAGGATGCAACGGTACGA
The DNA here is from genome assembly GCF_016811915.1 of Brevibacillus choshinensis. Classification (NCBI taxonomy): domain Bacteria; kingdom Bacillati; phylum Bacillota; class Bacilli; order Caryophanales; family Paenibacillaceae; genus Brevibacillus; species Brevibacillus choshinensis. The sequence continues at coordinate 5,604,971 of NZ_CP069127.1, forward strand.
CCAGATTCTTGCCCGCTTCCTTCACATCGATTTCCTTGGCTGCACTGTGCGCGGACCTCAGTGCTTCCATTTCGTCAAAGAACGTTTTCGTCAGCTTGTACACTTGATCGTCTGACAAGTCATTGCGCACGAGCAAAATGTTGCGGATGGCTGCCGTCTGAATCGGCTGATCGTTTTTATACAAGCCCGCTGGAATTTCCGCAGAGACAAAGAACGGGAATTGCTGCGTCATCTTCTCCACGTCCTCCTTTTTGATGGGGACGATCTCGACATCCTTGGTCGTGCTCAGATCGATGACGGTCGAGTTGGGCAAACCGGAAGTAACGAAAGCCGCATCGATCGCATTGTTTTTCAGTTGCTCAATCGCCTCCGCATACGACAGGTAGTCCGCCTTGATGTCATCGTACGAAATGCCATGTCCGGCCAAGACCATGCGCGCATTTACTTCGACCCCAGAGTTGGGAGCCCCCACCCCGACGCGTTTCCCTTTCAAATCAGCCACAGACTTGATATTGCGATCCTTGAGCGTCACGATTTGCACGTAATTGAGGTACAGTCCTGCCATCGCACGCAAATCCTTGATGGCACCGCCCTCTTTAAAATTTTCTTGCCCCGCGTAGGCGAACGTCGTGACATCCGACATCACAAACGCCACATCCGCTTTTTTGGCCTTCAACAAATTGATATTTTCAACGGATGCCCCAGTCGATTGGACGGACGCGTTGTAGCCCAGCTTGTCTTTGTAGATCTTCGCCATCGCGCCACCCAGCGTGTAGTACGGGCCGGAGCTGCCCCCTGTCGCGATCGTCAAAAACTTCTGCTCTGCCCCGCCACCGGCAGAAGCGCCTCCTGATCCTCCTGCTTGCGGCGCATTCGTGGTTTGCCCGCCACAAGCTGACATGGTCAACACCAGAAGCACCGACGACAAGACCGCCAGCACCTTCCTGTTCTTCATCATGCATATCCCCCTCATTATTGAAATCGCTTTCATGATCCTTCATGATTGCAACCTCTATGCCAAGCTGGCGGAATGAGCAGACTAGCGGCATAGCCTGCCGCAGGAAAGCTTCATGAACAAAAATCCGGCAATAAAATCCCTCTCATCCGGAATTTTTTGCCGGTCCTCTTCATGAATCCATCTCAAAATACTGCTTGAGCTTTTGCCGCAATCCCCGCTCGCTGATTCCCAGCTGATCCGCCGTCTTTCTGCGGTGTCCGGCATGCTGCTCCAACGCATGCAAAATGATGCGCCGCTCCGCTTCCTCCAGGGTAATACCGCTTGGAATCGCCACTCCATTCCTGTCCGCCAGCCGTTCCCGTGCGTCCTGCTGGCGCTCAATCAAAGCTGGGGGCAAGTCCTCCAGTGTAATCCGCTCTCCTTGGGACAACGCCACCGCATACTCGACAAGGTTGGCCAGCTCCCGAACATTTCCCGGATACGAGTATGCGTACAGCCACTTTTTCGCCTCCGGGGTGAACGTCTTCTCTCGCTTGCCCATACTGAGTGAGAATCTTTGCAAAAAATGATCGAGCAAGGGGGCGATATCCTCCATCCGCTCCCGCAGCGCCGGGGTGCGAATGGGAATCACGTTGAGGCGGTAAAAAAGATCCTCCCGAAACGTCCCCTTGGCCACTTCTTCCTCCAGCTGCCGATTGGTCGCTGCGATGATTCGGATATCCACCTCTTTTTGCTCATAGCTACCGAGCGGAGTCACGACCCTGTCCTGTATGACCCGCAAAAGCTTTGCCTGCAGAGCGAGCGGCATTTCCCCGATTTCATCCAGAAACACGGTGCCTCCATGGGAACGCTCAAACAACCCTTTTTTGCTCTGGTAAGCCCCCGTAAACGTCCCTTTTTCATGACCAAACAGTTCGCTTTCCAGCAAAGACTCGGGAATCGCTGCACAGTTGATCACGGAAAAGGGCGCTTCGGAACGATTCCCTTCGAAATGGATGGCGCGCGCCACCAGCTCCTTCCCCGTTCCACTTTCCCCTGTAATCAAAATGCTGGAGGGAATATCCTTCACTTTGCTGATCAGGTCAAACACCCTGCTCATCGCCTGGCTTTTTCCGATGATCCCTGCGTACGACTGGTGCTGCCGGACAGCTTCACTCAAGACCTGCACCCGCTTGTGCAGGGACTGAAATTCCAGCGCCTTGCCGAGGAGCAGCTTGACCTCGTCGACATGCAAAGGCTTGGTCAAATAGTGGTACGCTCCAGCCTTGATGGCCTCTACCGACGATTCGATCGTTCCGTACGCTGTCATCATGATCACGGTGATCTGAGGGCGAATGGATTTTAGCTGCGAAAGCAACTTCAGACCGCTCGATTGCCCAAGGCTCAAGTCCAACAAGACGCAGTCGATCGATTCCGCTCGCACTGTCTCTATCGCGGTTTCAGCATCCGTGGCGGTCCAGATCGCGTATTCATCTTCTAAGGCAAAGGCAAGAGATACACAAATCGACGGCTCGTCATCGACTATCAGCAAGTTCTGCATGGCTAACCTCCTTGTTAAACCACAGGGTAAACGTCGTTCCTGTCTTCACTTCACTGGTTACTTCCATGCGCGCGCCGTGCTCCCGCATGATTTTTTGACTCACATAGAGACCAAGCCCGATCCCATGTGCCTTGCTGGTATAGAAAGGCTCAAACAAGCTGTCCAGCTGCTCTCTCCGCATTCCTTCCCCGGTGTCTGCAATGGATAACCATACCTGGCCGCTGTCTTCTCCCGCCTGAATGAACAATCGCTTTTCGCTGCTTGCCACCATCGCTTCCATCGCGTTTAATACCAAATTGATCAGCACCTGCTTGACCCTTCCCCTATCCACATCGATCATCAAATGAACAGGGATGCGGACATTTACCCCTATCCGCTCGCTCTCCATTCTTCTGGCAAACAAGCCGAGAACAGAGTGCACCAGCTCGTCCAGAGCGATCCTCTGTGTCTGCAAAGGCTTGGTTCTGGAATAGTCGAGCAAATCCTCCAGGATGCGGTTCATCCTTTCCATTTCCTCTGGCACATAACGAAGCATCTGCGTCCGAAAACGAGCATCATCCATCTTCTTCGGTAGCAGCTCTACGAACGTTTTGATCGCGGTCAACGGATTCCGCAATTCATGGGCGATCCCTGCGACCAGCTGGCCGAGTGCACGCATTTTCTCCTGGGCGATCAGGCGTGCCTGCATTCGTTTTTGCTCCGTTCGATCCTGCAGCGTCACAATCCAGCCCACCTGCTCTTGTGCAGAATTGGCAAACGGCGCCATGAAATAGTGGTAGACCTGCTGTGTGTCCGGATTCCAGACAAACTCGTCCTCATAGTGGCGGTGCCTGTTGGCCAGTGCCGCTTCCCAGGGCAGCTGCGGCAGGATCGATACGATATGGCGCCCCAGCCAATCGTCACTGACCGACAGCATGCGCTTGGCCACCTGATTGACCAGTGTGATATGTCCGTTCATGTCCAACGAGAGGATGGAGCTCTCCGTATGATCGAGAACCTCGCGCTGAAAGGCGAGCACATCCGCCAGCGCTGACGTTTGCCGCTTCACCTCCGCCTGCAGGCGCTTATTCCAGGCATAGAATGCTGCAATCGAAATCACCCCGACAGCCAAAGCAATCAACAGACCGGCAACCACCTTGCGCCACCAGTCCGTCAAATGGGGGGAGTACGGTTCGAAGTACTTGCTGTACAGCCTCGTGTAGGTTCCGTCCCGATACAGCTGATTCAAGCCTTCATTGAGAGAGTCCAAAAGTTCGGAATGCCCCTCGCGCACAGCAAAAGCATAATCGGTCGGATTTATCAGTCCCGAGCGCATCGTAAAATCATCCCAGCGATCTTCCTTTCGAAGCAGGTATTCTGCCGTCCAGCGATTGCCGATAAAGGCGTCCGCACGTCTGCGAAGCAGGTTTTCCAACGCTTCCTGCTGGCTGAAGGACACGATCATTTTGACTCTTCTGACACTTTCCAGCAAATCCATGCTCGTATGCCCCCGCTGAACAGCAACGACTTTTTCGCTCAGCTGATTCAATGTGAAGATATCCTGGTCATAGCTGGGTACAAGCAGCACTTCGGACATCGTAAAAAAGGATTCGCTGAAGTCAAAGATCTGATCGTACCGATTGGTGTATTTCATGCCCAGGAGCACATCCACTTCACCTGTGCGCAAGGCTGTCACCGCTTCCTCCCAATCGAGAGGGACGTATTCAAGCTCCCAGCCACTGTGCTCCGCTATGTAGCGAATCAGCTCGATGTTAAAGCCGGCTGCCTCACCTGTCGAATCCACGGAAGAGAAGGGAGGGAGCGCTTTGTCAAAAGCAATGCGCAGGACCTTGTCCTCGGCATGTGCATCTGCCGGAAAAAGCAGAGCGACAGCAAGCATCAATACACCCCACCACCGTCGAGCCGTCATTCGCCTCCCCCCCCTGCTTTCATAGTAAAGACCCCTGCTCATACAGGGGTCTAAGCTTCTACTTCGTTACGGAAAAGTCCTCACGCAAAAGCCCCATCATGACGGTATCGTAATACTGTCCGTCGACATATTCGTTCTGACGAAGCCTTCCTTCCACCACGAATCCGCATTTTTCATAGGCACGGATCGCGCGGGCATTCCCACTCCACGTATCCAGCTGCACCCGATTCAGGTTCAGCGTGAGAAAGAGAAAGCGGAGAAGCACTTGAAGTGTATCCGTTCCGTAACCTTTGCTCCAGTATTCCTTGTCGAGTATGCCGATTCCGATGGTCGCTGCACGTGTGATCGGGTTGACGTCACGGTAATCGCAATTGCCGATATGAACGCCTTCCAGCGTGTAGATCGAAAAGATAAAACGATTGAATTTATCGGATAATTTTGCGGTTCGAACATTCTCGTCGTACATGGCGTTCAGCGATTCCAGCGAAATGTTGCTGTAGGTCGCAAGCGATGAGCCTGCTGCCCATGTCGCCGCCTCATGATCATTGCGCCAGATGTACATCCGTTCCATATCTTCTCTGGTAACTGGTCGTAATTCGATTAACTTTCCTTTGTGCAATCCATTCACTGCCTTTCGAAGGTTTATCGGCCAATGCGTCGCGTCGGATGTTCATGTGTTTTTTCATCATGGTCACCACACTCCTCGAAAGTCAGATAGTGCAATTGTAACAAAAAAACCACTCTCTGGCAAAAAGAGTGGCCTGCTCCGCCAAGGGGATCAGCGGCGTCTTTGGAGTTCTTGCAGGACCTGATCCAGCGGCAGCTTTTGCTCCCGCAAGAGCACCAGCAGGTGAAAGATCAGATCGGATGCTTCGTAGCGCAGTTCTTCATGACTGCGATTTTTCGCGGCGATGATGACCTCGGCGGCTTCTTCGCCGACCTTCTTCAAGATCTTGTCCACGCCTTTCTCAAACAAATACGTGGTGTAGGAGCCCTCAGGCCGCTCTGCTTCTCGCGCCGCGATCAACTGCTCCAGCTCTGCGAGAATGGCGAAGCGATCGGCCTCGACCGCAGTCGCTGCCTCCTGTGCACCTTCTACCAGCTCACCCGCAAAACAGCTGTACGCCCCCGTGTGGCAGGCCGGCCCATTTGGCACCACCTGTACGACCAGAGCATCTCCATCGCAATCGTAGCGCATCGAGAGGATCTGCTGGGTGTTTCCGGAAGTCGCTCCCTTATGCCACAGCTCTGCACGCGAGCGGCTCCAGAACCAGGTTTCCTTCGTCTCCAGCGATTTTTGCAGCGATTCTTTATTCATGTAAGCGAGCGTCAGCACTTCCTTGCTCACGGCATCCTGCACGATGGCGGGAATGAGGCCATTTTCGTCAAATTTCAGTTGCTCCCAATCGATCTGCGCTGTCATGGCCGCACCACAACTCCTTTTGTCTGGAGATACTCTTTCACCGACTGGATCGAGGTCTCCTCATAGTGGAAAATCGATGCAGCCAAAGCCGCATCCGCCTTTCCGTCCGTCAAAACATCGTAGAAATGCTCGCGGGATCCCGCACCCCCTGAAGCGATCACCGGAATGCCCACCGCTTCCGAAACTCGCCGGGTCAGCTCAATCCCAAAGCCCTTCTTCTCTCCATCATCATCCATGCTGGTGAGCAGGATTTCGCCTGCCCCCAACGCTTCCGCTTCCTGCGCCCAAGCCACGACATCTCTGCCCGTACCGTTGCGTCCTCCATGGGTGTACACTTCCCAGCGCTCGCCCCCCACATTGCGGGCATCAATCGCGACGACCATGCATTGGGAACCGAACACCATCGCTCCTTCATGAATCAGCTCAGGACGGAGCACAGCTGCCGTATTCAAAGAGATCTTGTCCGCCCCCGCGCGCAAAATACGCTTCATATCCTCGACGCTATTGATCCCGCCGCCTACCGTAAACGGAATGGTGATGTTGGCAGCGGTGCGCTCAATCACATCGACCATCGTCTTGCGCCCTTCGTGAGAGGCTGAGATATCGAGAAAAACCAGCTCATCCGCGCGCTCCTCGCTGTATTTCTTGGCGAGCTCCACAGGGTCTCCCGCATCGCGAAGCCCGACAAATTGCACGCCTTTTACCACCCGCCCGTCCTTGACATCCAGGCAGGGTATGATTCGTTTCGCTAGCATTTTATACACGCTCCCCCATGCGATTCAGCGCCTCTTCCAAGGTAAACGCGTCCGTATACAGCGCTTTTCCGACGATGGCACCCGAGACGCCATCCTTTTCATGCGCGCTGAGCACCAGCAAATCATCGAGGTTGCTCACCCCTCCTGATGCGATGACGGATTGGCCTGTCGCGATCGCCAGCGCAGAAATTTCCTCTACGTTCGGGCCTGTCAGCGTTCCATCGCGTGCAATATCCGTATAGATAAAGGTCTGAGCTCCGTACGATACCAGCCGTTTCGCCAGCTCCGTCGCGGACACATCCGTCGTATTCAGCCAGCCTCGCGTTGCCACCATCCCATTGCGGCAATCGAGACCAATCGCGATTTTGTCTCCATAAGCCTGCAAGATCCGCTGGGTAAACGGCTCGTCTTCAATCGCAGCCGTCCCGACGATGACTCTCGCCACGCCCGCTTCCAAATAATCCGCAATCTGCTCCTCAGATCGGATGCCTCCGCCTACTTGCACAGGAACCGGAATGGTGCGAGCGATTTCCTTGATGATTTCGGCGTTGGCAGGCTTACCTTCCTTGGCCCCATCCAGGTCGACGAGATGCACCCAGGATGCTCCCTGCTCTACCCACCGCTTTGCCATTTCCAGTGGAGAATCAGCGTACACCGTTTCTTGTGCGTAATCCCCTTGAAACAGCCGGACGCATTTTCCCCCGCGAATATCGATTGCCGGATAGATAATGAAACTCATGCCAGTACCCCCTCACACTGCACGGCAAAATTGCGCAGCAAGCGCATTCCAGTTTCCCCGCTTTTTTCCGGGTGGAACTGCATGCCGTATACGTTTTCTCTGCCTACGATGGCGGTTACGTCCTGATGGTAGTCACTGGTCGCCAGCAATATATCATCACTGCCCACCTGCACATGATAGGAGTGGACAAAATAAACGTAGTCACCGGACTGCACCCCGTCGAACAGCCAGTGATCCTGTCTGAGCTGCAGTTGATTCCAGCCCATGTGCGGAATCTTGAAATCCCCCGCGAATCGGACAGCCCCACCGCTCAATAACCCCAGACCGATATGCTCACCGTGCTCTTCGCTCTTTCCAAAAAGCAGCTGCATGCCGAGGCAAATCCCGAGGATCGGGCGGCCCTTCGCTGCGTATTCCTGAATCGCCTGCTCCAGCCCCAGCTCCCGGATGTTCGCGATGGCATCGCCGAACGCGCCAACACCAGGCAGGATCAAGCCGCTGCATTCATTCAGACGCTCTGGCTGGGACACAAAATCATACGAATACCCCAGACGCTCCAGCGCTTTGCTCAAGCTGTACAGATTGCCCATGCCGTAGTCGATAATGCCGATCATGCTACAAAACCCCTTTGGTAGACGGGACCCCTTTGACTCTCGGGTCGATCGTCGTCGCTTCATCCAGCGCGCGGCCGAGTGCTTTGAAGATCGCTTCGATCATGTGGTGAGTATTGTGCCCGTAGTGCAGGATCACGTGCAGATTGATCCTTGCCTCCAGAGCAAACTTCCACAGGAACTCATGCACCAGCTCCGTAGGGAATTGCCCGACTACATTCGATGGATACGCTGCCCGATATTCCAGGTGCGGCCGATTGCTGATATCGATCACGACCTGAGCCAATGCGTCGTCCATGGGTACGAATGCGTTTCCGTAGCGTTTGATCCCCTTTTTATCGCCCAATGCCTCGCGCAAGGAATGCCCCAGACAAATCCCGATGTCTTCTACCGTGTGGTGGTAGTCGATCTCGATGTCGCCCTTCGCTTTGACAGTCAGATCAAAATGTCCGTGACGCGTAAACAAGTCCAGCATGTGATCGAGAAAAGGAACGCCGGAATCCTGCATGCTCTCTCCTGCCCCGTCAATTCCAAAGGAAAGGGCGATCTGGGTCTCATTCGTATTGCGCTCAATCTTGGCATAACGTTTTTGCAGCTCACTCATCCTCTGTCACGCTCCTGCTCTTCTCTATCAAAGTCACGTAGTCGTTCGGTAATCGCACGCCCGTGTGCAGCAAGTCCTTCCTGCTCGGCCAGCGCCACGATTTTATGCCCGTTCTCCCGCAAGTCGCGTTTGCTGTAAGAGACCACACTCGATTTCTTGATGAAGTCGTCCACGGAAAGCGGCGACGAAAAACGCGCGGTTCCATTGGTCGGGATGACGTGGTTCGTCCCCGCAAAGTAATCGCCAACCGGTTCCGAGCTGTACGGTCCGAGAAAAATTGCCCCTGCATTTTCCACTTTGCCCAGATGCTCAAAAGGGTCTGCAATCATGATTTCCAAGTGCTCGGGCGCGATGCGATTGATCGCTGCGAAGCCTTCCTCGAGATCCTGCACGACCAAAATAGCCCCAAAATCACGAATCGCAGCTTCCGCAATCGAGCGACGCGGCAGATCCGCCAGCTGCCGCTCGACCTCTTCGGAGACTGCCTCCGCCACCGTCTGTGAGGTGGTGACCAAAATGGCTGCCGACATCGGGTCATGCTCTGCTTGTGACAGCAGATCGGCTGCTATGTAGCGTGGGTTGGCAGTCTCATCTGCCAGTACTGCGATCTCGCTCGGTCCCGCTACCATATCAATGCTCACCAATCCAAACACTTCCCGCTTGGCGAGCGCCACGAAGATATTTCCTGGTCCGACGATCTTGTCGACCGCCTTGATCTGTTCGGTTCCGTAGGTCAAGGCTGCGATCGCCTGCGCGCCGCCTACCTTGTATATTTCCTTGACTCCAGCGATCTGTGCAGCAACGAGAATCGCTGGATTGATTTTCCCGTCTCGGCCAGGAGGCGTCGTGATCACTACCTGTGGAACACCTGCAATTTTAGCCGGAATCGCATTCATGAGCACGCTCGAAGGGTAAGCTGCTGTCCCGCCCGGAACATACAGTCCTGCCCGCTTTAGTGGCCGAATGATCTGACCGAGCAATGTTCCGCTCTCTTTTGTGGAAAACCACGACTGCCTGACCTGCCGGCTATGAAAATCGCGAATATTCTCCGCGGCTTCAGCCAAAGCTTCCTTTACCTCTGGCGCGACCAGGCCGCTCGCCTCTATGAACTCTTCCTCGGTCACGAGAAATTGCTCCAATCGAACGCGATCAAAACGCTCTGTATAGTCCCGCACTGCTTCGTCGCCTCGCTCCCGTACATCGGCGAGAATGGCTTTGACAGCTTCCTGCTGCTCCCTGGTGCCCGCGTCTACTGATCGTTTCCCATCAAACTGACTGGCAGAAATGATGCGCATCCCTCTATCACCTCTCCACATTTCTCTTTTCTATGATCGTTTCGGGATGACTTCCAAAAACTTGCTCGCAATGTCATCCACCGCTTCGCTTTTCATTCGGTAGCTTGCCCGATTGGCAATCAGGCGCGTCGTAATCTCACAAATATGCTCCAGCTCCACGAGGCCGTTTTCCTTTAAGGTCCGTCCCGTCGATACGATATCGACGATGCGGTCCGCCAGCCCGATCATCGGCGCCAGCTCCACCGAGCCGTTCAGCTTGATGACCTCTACCTGCTGGCCTTGCTCGCGGAAATAACGAGAGGCAATTTTCGGGTATTTGGTAGCAACCCGCGGAGCCTCCGTCGGCTTCCAGTCCGGCATCCCGGCTACCATCATGCGGCAGTACCCGATTTGCAGGTCCAAGAGCTCGTAGACATCGCGTTCCTCTTCCAAGAGAACATCCTTCCCCACGACTCCCACATCCGCGACTCCGTATTCGACGTAGGTGGGAACATCTGTCGGTTTCGCCAAAATGAACTCCAGCTTCGCGTTCTCCACCGGAATGACCAGCTTGCGGGAATCCTGAAGCTCTGCTGTCACCTGCAAGCCTGCCTGCTGCAAAAAATGAACGGCCTCTTCAAAGATTCGCCCCTTCGGCATGGCGATCGTCAATTTTTGAGATTGATCGGAAAAACCCATTCCCTATTCCTCCTGTTTCGTCAAGCAGATAACCTTGCTGTACGTCTCTCCCTGATACGCCGCAGCCTCCGCTTGATTCTTGACCAGTCGAGTGACGACCACGAGGCCATCCTGTCTGAGCGATTGCGCTTCGGCCAGAGCCTCCGTGCGCTTGTCTTCCGTGTAGCACAGGAGAATACGAGCGGCTGGCCCAATTTCGAGGGCCGGGGTGACAAGCAGCAAGCGATCCATCTTGATGGCAAAGCCCGTTGCCTGCGCTGGCCTCCCGAACTGAGCCAGCAGGTGGTCATAACGCCCTCCGCCCAGCAGGGGTGAACCCAAATCAGCGGCATAGCCCTCGAACACGATACCCGTGTAGTAATTCAGATTGATGATCAGGTTGAAGTCCAGCAGCAAATCGTCTGTTACACCGTATGCCTCCAACGCTTCCCATAACGAAGCGATAGTTTCAACCGCTCGTCTCGCTTTGCCGTTTTCCGTCAGGGATCGCGCCTCATCAATTTTTCCTTTTCCTCCGCGCAGGCGAAGCAGAGCCTCCAGCCTCTCCTTTGCCTCAGCCGCGAGGTTCAGCGTAGCTAGCAGCTGACGGAAGCCTACGAAATCACGTTCAACCAGGTACTGACGGAATTGGTTGCGGATCGCTTCGTCACAGATCCATTCCTCCAGCACCCCATCCACAAAATCCACATGTCCGATCGCGATGCGGAACGTCTCTACGCCTGCCGCTCGCAAACAAAATACCGCGAGTGCGATTGCCTCTGCGTCGGCATCCACGGACGCATCCCCGATCAGCTCGATGCCTGTCTGGAAGAATTCCGCATTCCGGCCAGCTTCCTTTTCCTGCGCGCGGAACACATTTGCTTGATAAAACAGACGAATCGGCAATGGTACATCTTTATATAAAGAAGAAACGACACGGGCGATGGGTGCCGTCATGTCCGGACGCAGCACCACGGTATGTCCCTGTTTATCCAGAAGTCGAAACATCCGATCTGTCAGCGTCGCGCTTGCAGATCCTACTGTATCGTAATACTCCAATGACGGCGTGGAGATTTCTTCGTACCCCCAACGTTCGATGCACTGGCGCAGGGAGCGCTCCAAATGCCGTTGTTTGGAGAGTGATTCCGGTAAAATGTCCCGCATCCCCAGCGGCTTTTCAAATCCCAACGGCTTTGCCATCGTTCTTCCCTCCATCGCATGCACTTTACTCTGCTAATATGGTAACAAGTTAAAGTATTATGAAGAAGAGTACCACGATAAGGCAGAGTGGTCAACATAGATAAGAATAGTCGGAAAATTCTACACCAGCTGCTTTCCAAAAGAAAACCTGTGCAGCTCTGTCGCTGTATGAAAAAAGAGCGCCTGCGCGACAAGCAGCAGACACTCTCTAGTATGGCCCGTTCTTTTATTTTCTCCTCTTACTCCTGCTCATCCCCGACAGCATTGCCACTGCGAATGAGCTGCATGGGATTTCCCCCGACAAACGCTCCCGCTGGCACGCTTTTATGTACGACGGTGCCAGCCGCCACGATCGCGCCTTTGCCTATCGTCACTCCCGGCAGGATCGTTGAATTCGCTCCGATCAGCACATCATCCTCAATACGAACTTCCCCCAGCCGGTATTCCTCGACCAAGTATTCATGAGCGAGTATCGTCGTATTGTAGCCGATGACGCAGTTGCGGCCAATTTTGATCAGCTCGGGAAACATAATGTCCATCATGACCATCAGGGCCACCGCGCTATGCGTTCCCACTTCCATTCGCAGGAACGTGCGGTACAGCCAGTTTTTCCAGGACAAAAACGGCATATAGCGCGCTAGTTGAATCACAATGAAGTTTTTCATGACTTTCCAAAAGCTCACCGTTTGGTAGAGCTGCCAAAGAGGGTTGGCTCCACGCACGGGATAACGTGTGGTATTTCTCATGAGTGATCTCCTTCTTCCAATTACAAATCGGAATCCGCATCTTCGAGGATGGCATCCGACTGCTTGCGGGAGAAGTGAACCGCGGCGTTGTACCCCATCCGCTTCAGGCGGAAATTCATCGCAGCCACCTCGATGATGACAGCCAGGTTTCGGCCGGGACGTACAGGGACGGTAATGATCGGGATATCCGTATCCATGATTTTCAATGTTTCTTCATCCAACCCGAGGCGCTCGTACATTTTTTGCGGTTCCCACAGCTCCAGCTGAACGACCATCTCAATGTTTTTCACATTGCGCACAGCCCCGGCACCGAACATCGTCATGACGTTGATGATACCCACGCCGCGAATCTCCAGCAAATGCTGAATCAGCTCAGGGGCACTGCCGCTCAGCTGTCCAGCCTGCGTCTGACGAATTTCCACAGCGTCATCCGCTACCAGACGATGGCCACGCTTGACCAGCTCCAGCGCAGCCTCGCTCTTTCCGATCCCACTAGAGCCCATGATCAGTACACCGACACCATAAATATCCGTCAGTACGCCATGGATCGTAGTGGTCGGCGCCAGACGATTCTCGAGGAAGTTGGTCATTTTGCCTACCAGTGTGGTGGTCGCTAGCGGCGATTGCAGCACTGGCACCCCGCGCTCATTCGATACCTCTATCATTTCTTCCGGAACAGGCTGATTTCGCGTCACGCAAAAACACGGCGTCTGCCCCTGCATGAGGAAGTTCATCCGCTCGAGACGTTCCTCTCGATTCAGCGTTTGAAAGAAATTGATCTCCGTCAATCCAAAGAGCTGAATCCTCTCTTCAGCATAATACGAATAGTATCCCGCCAGCTGCAAACCTGGTCTGCTGAGATCGGTTACGGTAATTTCGCGTCCCAAGCCTTCTTCGCCACTGAGGATGGCCATGTTGAAATGATCGGCGAGGTGACTAACGTTGGTCTTACGCATGAGATTCCCCCTAGCTTGGGATTTCCGTCCCTATTAGTACCCTTATTGTAACGAAAGCGACCTAGTGACGACAACCACTGTGAGCGGAAACCTCGCTCCGGGAATTGTCGTATCATTTACATTTTTCATTATCTTTTTTAAGATAGAAAATGTATTGGTCTCAGGCGCTACATAGGTTACAGTAAATTTGACATCATTCGCGCTCCGAAATTCGGACTGAGAGGAGGCAACACCTTGGATTTTCTACTTCGCTTTGTTCTAGTGGACATACCCGAAGCCTTCTTATTGCTTACCATAGGATTGGCAATGTTCAACATCTCCGTTTTCGATAAAAAGAAGCAAGCCATCTTCTTCAGTCTTCTGTTTTCGATCGCCGGTGAAGTGCTCTCATTCGTAGAAGTTCCCTATCAACCAAAAGTATTGCTTATGTTCGTATTGACCACTCTGTTTGTTTTCGTCCTCTATCGTTTCAATTTATTAAAATCCGTCTTTATAGGAATGACTGCCATTTGTTCCATGTTTGTTGCTGAATCGATCGTCATCATGATTTTTAACAGCCAGCAGATCTACTGGGCAGAAATTCTTTCTACCACCTTGCAAACCTTAACGATACGCGTTCTCTACTTCGGGATATTTCTCTTGCTTGCACTCATCTTGAGATTAATGAAATTCGATATTCAGCGATTTTTACCGCAGAATCACTACAACCGCTCTTTATTTTTACTGGTATTGGTGGGGAGTGTCGAGTTTCTGCTGATTCTGTTCTTGAATACGTCCTTTTTCTTACGGAATAACAACTCGGAATTAGCAGCCATTTATACACCTCAATTCCAATTTTTTATTCAGCTCTTAATCCTTGCGTTTTTCATCATTATTGTGATCTTATTTCGCATTTATCTTCACTTAACGATCAATCGTGTCGAGGAAGAGACGGGCACCCCCTATTTGAATAGCATTCATGATCTGGTGACTGCCATTCGTTCGATCAAGCATGACTCCTTGAATCATTACACAGCGATCAATGGCTTCCTAAAAAAGGGATACGTCGACTTAGCGAAGGAATATGTGGAGCAGCTGCTGCAAGAAACGGTCACTGTCGAAAAATCAGTCGACACAAGCTCACAAGTGCTGGAGAGCATCAAAAATCCCGCTGTCGCCTCCCTTCTCCAATCGAAAATGGAGGTTTGCCTGGCAGAGCGGATCGCCTTGTCTATGAACATTAAAACTCTCAGTCAATTTTCACAAATCAAGACATACGACCTCATTAAGGTCTTGGGTAATTTATTTGATAATGCGATTCGAGCCACCTCATATGAACTGGAAGAAAACAGATTTATCCGCTTGGAATGGGGGCAGACAGATGGCGAGCACTACCTGATGATTGAAAATAGCGGACCTACCATTCCAAAGGACAAGCTCCCTGCTATTTTCCAAGCTGGGTACACCACGAAAAAAGGGGGAGAAGGTGGTCTGGGCTTGGTGATCGTCAAGACGGTTACCGATCGTTACGGTGGTAAAATTCAAGTACATTCCGAAGAGGGCGTCACCAGTTTTCGCATCTCCTTTCTAAGCAAGTAGTGTACGGAGTTCGATCTGGAAGGTGGTCAAAGCGTGACTTGGACGGAAAAAGTATCCATGCGTCTAGCGAAACGGCTACATACGGAAGATGCGCCTTATACTTTGGGGCAGCTCGCACACGGCATCGAAATATTCATACTCAACGTCATCAATGGGTTGGCACTCATTCTGGTATCAGCTATTTTTCATATTTTCAGAGAGGTCATGCTTCTGTGTTGTCTCTTTTTCCTGCATCGACTTGTAACGGGCGGCGTCCATCTGCGTAGCCCATGGACGTGCCTTCTTGCTACGGTCACCCTGATGGTGGCGGGCGGTTTTCTTTTGAGGCATCTGCCTATCCTCCCCGATTCATTCGCTAGGTTGCTCATCTTGGGTGGAGGAGGATTCTCGTTTGTGATCAATTATCTGCATGCACCTGCTGCACATACATACGTACCCTCTGATCCAATCGTCCAACGAAGAAATAGAATCATTGTCCTATGGATGATTCTATTGGGTTGCACTCTCTCTATCATTTTGGTAGGATATACCTACCTACTATCTATGACGTACATATTAGCGATTCTCTTGCAATCTGTTCTTCTCATGCCAAGTTCATTCCGACTAGTTTCACGATTGGAAAAAACATTTTGAGAGGGTGATTGTCAGTGAAAAAGTTTTCATTTTTCCTTGGTCGTTTTTTTGCACTGTTATCCGCGTTGAATATTTCTGGCGTATTAAAGGGAGGGCTTGTCTATGAGCCAATTCCTCCGCAGTTTCGCGAGGAAAAATCCCCTATAAAAGAATCGTAGATCAAACACACCATATGCGTACTAAAAACCCGCGTCCTCTTCGAAGAGAACCGCGGGTTTTCTTTGTTCTGCCTACTTCTTTGGTTTGCTGACCACCCAATCGATCAACCAGCCCATCAGGCTCATGAGTGCAGAAGCAACGATCATGATTCCGATATTGTCTGGCCATGGCCCTACTTCAAAACCATTGATGAAAAAGGCCGTCAGCGAGAACGTGATGGCATTGATCACAAACCAAAATAGCCCAAGAGTCAAGACACTTAGCGGAAGTGTGAAAAACGTCAGGATAGGGCGAATGATCGTATTGACGATTCCCAGTATAAGGGCAGCCCACACCGCTACGCCAAAGCTGGAGACTTGAATGGACTGGAACCAATTACTGATCAAAATCAAGGCAGCCCCGTTTAACAGCAGCTTGATGATCCATCGAATCATATCCATTTCTCCTTTCCAAAGGTTCTCACTTCTCCTTATCGGATTCCGTGGACTTCTTCTTTCCACCGTTCGAAAAACTGTACCATGAATCGATGCCGTTCTTCGGCAATCTGCTGGGCCGTCTCGGTAAACAACTTGCCTTTGATGCGCTGCAGCTTCCACTCGAACTCTTTTAGCGGAGTATGCTGCTGCTCAAGATCGGATTGAATGGGCTGCCCCAAGAAGCCGGAATAGGCAAATGCGCGGGCGACCCCGATCGCTCCGATCGAGTCGAGCTTGTCGGCATCAAACAATATCTTTTCCTCTAGTGTAGCAGGCGGCCGATCCTTGCGAAAGCGATGCGCGAGAATGGCACGCTGTACGCGCTTGACCTGTGCCTCAGTCAGACCTTCTTCTTTCAATAGGGTACCCGCTAAACGCGCACTGATCTCAGCGTGGCACTCCCCTGTCCGCCGTTCCTCTGCCCTTCCGATGTCATGCAGCAGCGCCGCCAAACTCAAAATGGTCATATCCGCGCCTTCTTCTTGCCCAATCCGCTCGCACATCGCCATCACGCGTACATTATGCTGCCAATCGTGAGCCGGATCCTGTCCGTCAAACAGCTCCCTTGCCACATTCACCAGACGCTGCGGCAATCTCGCGAGAATGACTGTCGTATAGTCCATCGGTGACCCTCCCCCCTAGACAATTGCCTTTTCCTATGAAAAGAGGGGCGCTTCCCGATCGAGACCGCCCCTCTCCACTACCCTATTCCTCTTATTTCGAAACGAGCTGCTCCATTCTTGCCATCGTACGAGCGCGATCTCGCTCCAGAATCGGAGCCAAGTATTGGCCTGTGTACGATCCATCCAGCTTCGACACTTCCTCCGGAGTACCGGTACCGACGATCTGCCCCCCGCGGGTGCCGCCATCCGGTCCCAAATCGATGATGTAATCGACGGTCTTGATCACATCCAGATTGTGCTCGATGACCAGAACGGTCTCCCCGTTTTCCACCAGTCGCTGCAGGACCTTCAGGAGGCGGTCGATGTCATCCGTATGCAAACCAGTCGTTGGTTCGTCGAGAATATACAACGTGCGCCCTGTACTGCGGCGATACAGCTCAGAGGCCAGCTTGACGCGCTGCGCTTCCCCTCCGGACAGTGTGGTTGCCGGCTGTCCCAGCTTCATGTAGCCGAGGCCGACGTCCACGATCGTTTGCAGCTTCCGTTCAATTTTAGGAAGGTTGCGGAAGAATTCCACCGCATCCTCGATAGTCATTTCCAGCACGTCTGCGATGCTCTTGCCTTTGTACTTCACATCGAGAGTTTCCCGATTGTAGCGCTTGCCGTGGCACACCTCGCATGGGACATATACGTCCGGCAAAAAGTGCATCTCGATTTTGATGATCCCGTCACCGCTGCAAGCTTCGCAGCGTCCGCCTTTGACGTTAAAGCTGAAGCGGCCTTTTTTGTAGCCGCGCACTTTGGCTTCATTCGTAGAGGCAAACAAATCGCGAATATCGTCAAACACACCCGTGTAGGTCGCAGGGTTGGAGCGCGGAGTTCGCCCGATCGGTGACTGGTCAATGTCCACGACCTTGTCCAAATGCTCCAGACCGAGAATGCGGCGATGCTCCCCTGGCTTGACCTTGGCACCATTCAGGTCGCGTGCCAGCGTCTTCTGCAAAATTTCATTGATGAGCGTACTTTTTCCGGAGCCAGATACACCGGTCACCGCCACGAACATCCCTAGAGGAATCTTCACATTTACGCCCTTCAAGTTATTTTCTTTCGCGCCCTCGATCTTGACCCACTTGTCTGACGGCTTGCGGCGCTCCATCGGCACCGGAATGAACTTGCGCCCACTCAAGTACGCGCCCGTAAGCGAATTCGGGTCCTTCATGACTTCCTCCGGTGTACCCGCAGCGATGATCTGTCCGCCATGAATACCCGCTCCCGGACCGATGTCGATGATGTAATCGCACGCCATCATCGTATCCTCGTCATGCTCGACGACAATCAATGTATTGCCGAGCTTCGTCATGTGCTCCAGCGTGCGGATCAGCCTCGCGTTGTCCCGCTGATGAAGGCCGATGCTCGGTTCGTCCAAAATATAGAGGACTCCCATCAGACTGGAACCGATCTGCGTCGCCAAGCGAATCCGCTGTGCTTCTCCCCCGGAGAGTGTGCCCGCCGCTCGACTCAGCGTCAAATAATCCAGTCCGACATCAATCAGGAAGTTGAGACGCGCCTTGATTTCTTTGACGATCAGATTGGCGATCTTTTCCTCTCTCTCCGTCAATTCCACTCCGTCTACAAACTGATGCGCATCCAGGATGGACAAGTTCGTCAGCTCGGAAATGCTGCGTTCCCCGACCTTCACCGCGAGGCTCTCCTGACGCAAGCGGTGTCCTTTGCAGACCGGGCACGGCTTTTGGCTCATGAAGCCTTCGATTTGCTCGCGGATGTAGTCCGAGCTGGTCTCCAGATGGCGGCGCTGCAGATTCGGGATGACCCCTTCATACGGAACGACTGCCTCACGCACCTGTCCAAATTCGTTCTCATAGCGAAACTCGATCTTTTCCCCGCTGCTGCCGTACATCAGAATCTGGGTCTGCTCCGCCGGCAATTCCTCGTAAGGGATATCCATGCGAATCCCGAAATGACGGCAAGCAGACTCCAGCAGCTGCTGATAATACGTCGAAGATTTGGGCTCCCATGCTCCGATGGCCCCATCGTGCAAGGTCTTGGTCATGTCAGGCACGACCATGTCCGGGTCTACCTCGAGCTTGACACCCAGACCGTCGCACTCGGAGCAGGCACCAAACGGGCTGTTAAAGGAAAAGATCCGCGGCTCCAGCTCCCCGATGGAAAATCCGCACACCGGGCAGGCGTGCTTTTCGCTAAAGAGCAGCTCTTCCTGCTCCATCACATCGACGATGACTTTGCCGTCGGCGAGGCGAAGCGCCGTTTCCAGAGAGTCGGCCAGACGGGACTGCACATCCGGTTTGACGACGATCCGGTCGACGACGACTTCGATATTATGCTTCTTGTTCTTTTCGAGCTTGATGTCCTCAGACAAATCGATAATTTCTCCATTGACCCGCACGCGGACAAAGCCTTGCTTGCGGATGTCCTCCAGCAGCTTGACGTGCTCCCCCTTGCGCCCTTGTACCATCGGGGCCAGGATTTGCATGCGGGTACGCTCTGGAAATTCCATGATGCGATCCACCATTTGCTCGACGGTTTGCGACTGAATCTCGATGCCGTGATCCGGACAAACCGCTCTACCTACGCGCGCATACAAAAGACGCAGGTAATCGTAAATCTCCGTGACGGTACCCACGGTCGAACGCGGGTTGCGGCTCGTCGTTTTCTGATCGATGGAGATCGCAGGAGAAAGGCCCTCGATCGAGTCTACATCCGGCTTGTCCATCTGCCCGAGAAATTGGCGGGCATAGGCAGAAAGGGACTCCACATAGCGGCGTTGTCCCTCCGCATAAATCGTATCAAAGGCAAGGGAAGACTTCCCCGAGCCGGACAAACCCGTCAAAACGACGAATTTATCCCTCGGGATCACCACATCAATATTTTTCAGGTTATGGGCACGAGCGCCCTTTACCACGATATGTTCCAATGGCATGAAAAAAATCTCTCCTTAGAGTTCGGCCTTCAGCTCGAGCACCAAATCGCGCAATTCTGCCGCACGTTCGAACATGAGATTGCGGGCCGCTTCTTTCATTTCTTCTTCCATTCGTGCAATCACCGTCAAGCGATCTTTCTTCGGCATCTTTTTGAACTCTTCATGCGGCAGGTAATCGGCCTTCTCTTCCGCCACCTTGGTTGCCTCGATGACGTCGCGGACAGCCTTTTTCACCGTCTGCGGGGTGATGCCTCGCTCTTCATTGTAAGCCTGCTGGATGGCGCGTCTGCGCTCCGTCTCCCGGATGGCTGCCTGCATGGAATCGGTCATTTTATCCGCGTACATGATGACGCGGCCTTCAGCGTTGCGCGCTGCGCGGCCGATGGTCTGGATCAGGGAACGCTCGTTGCGCAGGAAGCCTTCCTTGTCGGCATCGAGGATCGCCACCAGCGACACCTCTGGCAGATCCAGACCTTCCCGCAGCAGGTTGATTCCGACCAGAACGTCGAATTCACCCAAGCGCAAAGAACGCAGGATCTGCATCCGTTCAATGGTTTTGATATCCGAGTGAAGGTATCGTACCTTGATACCGATTTCCTTCAAATAATCAGTGAGGTCCTCCGACATCTTCTTCGTCAAGGTCGTGACCAGGACGCGCTCTTCTTTAGCGATCGTAGCCTGAATCTCGCCGATGAGGTCGTCGATCTGTCCCTTGATCGGGCGAACGGAGATGGTCGGATCGACCAATCCGGTCGGACGGATGACTTGCTGCACCACCTCCGGGCAGTGCTCCAGCTCGTAAGGTCCTGGGGTAGCGGAAATGTAGACAGCCTGCTTGAGCTTCGCCTCGAACTCCGCAAACGTGAGCGGTCGGTTGTCCTTGGCAGAAGGCAGACGAAAGCCGTGCTCGACCAAGACGTCTTTGCGCGCGCGGTCGCCGTTGTACATCGCCCGCACCTGCGGCAAGGTCATATGGGACTCATCCATCAAGACGAGGAAATCATCAGGAAAATAATCAATTAACGTGTAGGGGGCGTGCCCTTCCGGCAAACCCGTCAGATGGCGGGAGTAGTTTTCAATCCCGGAGCAAAAGCCCATCTCCAGCATCATTTCCACATCGTATCGCGTGCGCTGCTCCAGCCGCTGTGCTTCAAGCAGCTTCCCTGCTTCGCGCAGCTCCGCCAGACGGGTCTCCAGCTCTGCCTCGATGCTTTGAACAGCCAGCTTCATTTTTTCTTCGCGCGTCACGTAGTGGGAGGCCGGAAAGATCGCAACATGATCGCGCTGACCCAAAATCTCCCCAGTCAGGACATCGATCGACGTGATGCGCTCGATCTCATCGCCAAAAAACTCCACACGAATCGCCTGCTCGCTCTGGGAGGCTGGGAAAATCTCTACGACGTCGCCGCGGACCCGAAACGTACCGCGAGTGAAATTGATGTCATTGCGGTTGTATTGGATGTCGACCAGACGATGCAAAATCTCGTCCCGCCCTTTTTCCATTCCCACGCGCAGCGACAAGAGCAGCTCCCGGTATTCTTCAGGAGAACCCAAGCCGTAGATGCACGATACCGAAGCGACGATGATGACGTCCCGGCGTTCAAACAAAGCGCTGGTCGCCGAGTGACGCAGCTTGTCGATCTCTTCGTTGATACTGGAGTCTTTTTCAATGAACGTATCCGATTGGGGAATGTATGCTTCTGGCTGATAGTAATCGTAGTAGCTGACGAAATATTCTACGGCATTGTTCGGAAAAAACTCTTTGAACTCCGCACACAACTGGGCCGCCAGCGTCTTGTTATGCGCCATGACCAGCGTCGGCTTGTTCACCTGAGCAATCACCTGGGCTGCTGTAAAGGTCTTTCCCGTACCCGTCGCACCCAGGAGGGTCTGGTGCCTCTTGCCCGCCTGAATACCAGCAACCAGCTCCGCTATGGCAGTCGGCTGGTCACCGGACGGCTGATACTCCGATACCAATTCAAAACGCTCCATTCCCTCGTTCAACTCCTCATTCCATAAAAGTCTCTATTTCCATTATAACACAATACGTACAAAAATAAGCCGAAATTCGAACAAATGTTTGTCTTTACCCCTTTCAGCCTTTTACCGATACTGTTAGTGGAAGTACATTCCCGTACGGATGAACCCGCACAGTAAGGGAGGACCAACAGTGTCTGATAACACGACCGTAAGCAACAGTTCGAATATACCCTCTTACCTCAGCTACAAAGGGAAAAAGGAATTTTCCACTGAGCTGGATAACAACGCCTTCATGAAGCTCCTGCTGGAGCAGCTGAAGCATCAGGATCCGATGTCCCCGATGGACAATTCTCAGTTTATTCAGCAGACCAGCATGATGACCATGGTGGAAAAAATGACGAAAATGGCCTCCTTGATGGAACAATCCAACAACAGCATGCTCACGCTGGAAAAATACGAATCCTTGGTCGGCCGCACCGCTACGTACAATCTGACGACCACAGATGAAGTGACCGGCGAGACGTCTACAGAATCCAAAGAAGGCGTCATTTCCGCTGTGTATATGGACAACGGTAAAATTTACTTCCGCCTCGCAGGTGAATCCAATCCGATTCCGCTCACTGATGTGAAGGGCCTGGAATCGCAAGGCATGGCCGGAAATGCCCTGGACAGCAGCTTGAAGTACATGGAAATGATCGGAAACCAGATTTCCTATAAAACAACGACCCAGGTGGACAAGGACGGAAACCCTGCGACCACGGATGACATCACTTCTGTCGATGAAGTCAAAAACGCCGTGATCACCGGCTTTACCATGAAAGACGGCACCGCCCAGTTCCAGCTGGACGATGGCCAGACGGTGAAATTGGACAAAATCGTCGGCATGACAGTCAGTCCGACCAACCAAGCGATGAGCAGCTCGCTGCAATACGCGCAAATGATCGGATACACCGTCACCTATAACGACTCCCAAACGAACACTGACGGCAGCTCCTCTACCAACAGCTTGAGCGGAGTCATTCAAGCCGTCAGCATGAAAAATGGCCTGATCGAATTCGTTTTGGAAGATGGCAAAAAAGTATCCTTGAGCCAAATTACAGGCTACGAAGCAAAAGCGGTTTAGCCCGCAAAAAGAAATCCGCACTCTCCGGACAGGATGAGGGCGGATTTTTTGTTCTACGGATAAGAATTGATAAGATTCTTATCCAGTATCCATGCCTTGGGGTAGCCAAGTTTATCTACTATTCCTTTACCATGACGTTTCCTGTGACAGCATCCATACGCACAGTAAGGTCGACCTTTTCCTCGACTCCGCAGAAGCAGTGTACCTTCGTCTGGCGGAACGATAAATCGTATCCCAGCTTCCAGGTGGTCGCTCCCGTCTGCGGATTCTTCTGGTGAATGTAAGTGAGCTCCAGCGGATAAGCCTTCAGCAATCGATCGACAGCCCCCTGCTCCACTAACGCTTTTGTGCGGGCTGGAGCGATCAGTTCAACAGGACGCTGGATCGAAATTTCCTCGATTTTTCCCGTGGAAGAATCCACGCGGATCGTGTACATGCCTTGTTCCGCTGTCTGCCCTTCCTGATAAACGGGAATGCCATTGATCATGGGATCAGCCGTATACAACGTCAATGTAGCATCTCCTACATCTTGCACCCGCAATGAAGTGGTTCCGGTCGGCAGCAGGCGCTTCAGCACGGCTTCCGCGGATTTCCAGTCTCGTTGTTTATCTGTCTTCAACCGGCTTATGACACCATCACTCTTGACAAGCCGGAGCAGCTGCCCTGTCATCGCATCTGTTTCCACCAATAGATGCGCGCGTTCGTCCATTTTTACTCCAGCAGGGAATTGACCGAGACTGTATGGTTTATCTTGATCGATCGTCCCTTCGTTGAAATGTCCCCAGATAAAAAAGCGCCGCTCCTGCCCATTGTCGTAGGCCTCCGTGAATGTCGCGAACGGAAGCTTCTGGGGCTCCACTCGCAATAGCTTTCTCACGATGTCCTGTGCCTGCTGCTCTGACTGGGCAATCCACTTCTCTCCTGTGCCATTGACGGAAACGGTCTGGACAGATTGCTTCTCATTCGCAGACAATCGTTTACCGTTAAAGGCATCCAGTGCACTGCCCGTATGTGTTTGCTTGATGACACCGTCTTTTACCACATAGGTCAACTTTGCCTGTACAGGGTCAGTCAGGCTGTAATCGCTCGGGAGTAAATAGATGAGCTCCAGAGGGTGACTCTCTTTATATCGCAAAACAGCTTGTTGGGCTGATATGATTCGCTGGGGGGAAGGAAGCGCAGTCGGCGTGATTTTTTCGTAGAGCCGCCCATCAAACGTGCGAAAAGCAACGACTCTGCCTGTTCCGTCAAACGTAACGAACGCATCGTAGGAATCGTCCAAAGCGACATTGTTCACGGTTCGCACCAGTCTTACTGTCGTTTGCGCTGACTCTCGGGTGACGCTCCGTGCCTGATAAACGCTCCCTGCGGCAGGCAAGCCTGCCACGAAGGCCGATGCCCTCGCCCTTGCTTGCTGATCCGTCAGCGCGATAGGCTTCTGTGCTGCTTTCGGTTCCAGATCCAGCTTCAGCAAATTTCCTGTCGTCGGATCAAAAATGGCTTGATCCCTGGCCGCTTCTTTTTCTGCTGCAGATGGCGCAAAGGTCACGATCACGCCACTCACCCCTGGTCCATCCACGTCCCCTCCGAACACCACGTAGCGATTGGACAGCTCGGGTATCAACCGGACAAGCTGCTGGACCCCTTTGGATACTTGGACGGGTACAGGCACGACTGCAGACGCCTGCATGCCCACTGCGATATTGGCTGCCTTGGCCTGGTGACTTGCAGCAATGGGTGAAGTATATAGACTGACTACGGTTAACGCTCCGGTCAGTACACAAAAGGCAGGTTTACGAATCATTCCCACGGTCGACATTCACTCCCTCTTTTTTCCTCTTAGGTTGAGACGTTCAGCCTTGCATTTTGTTTCTGAATAAACACTATATTCCATCAAAATATTTTTATTGTGGACTTTCTTGTTTTCCATCGTATTTAGAAAAATGCGTTATTTTTTTCGTGGTCAATCAAACTGCGGTGGAGTGGAGGAAAAAGGAGAAAACGCTCCAGCTTCGTAGGAACACCCGCTGGGGGTCATCCCTGTCCAGCTCTATGTAAAAAACGAAACCGCGTCCAAAGCAGCCGTCTCAGGAAGCTCCTCAGAGGTGGACGCTTAAAAACGTGTTTCGTTTTTTCCATTGCGCTTTGGCTGGTGTTCCTAAGAGCTTGCGCTTATTTCTCCTTTTTCCTGACCAGCTTTGGACTTTCCAGTTCCTTATTTTGTGGGCTTTATAAAGAGGTTCTTTGAGAAGACCATAGAAACCACAACAGCTCGCAGGAGAAGCAAGTTTCCAGGCGGAGCGACTCCGGAACCCAACCTAGCAGAACAACGAATTCATGGGATTCAGAAGCGGTACCCTGCATTCGCTGGGAACCGGCTACTACTTTACCGCTTCCCCATGAATCGTTGTGGAGCGGACAGTAACACTTCTTCGCAAGGTGTAGGCCGGAGCGGAGATCGGAAACCTGCTTCTCCCCGCCACCCCTATGTTGAAATCCCCAAATCTTTGCAAAGAAAAAGAGCGACGAATGCGTCCCTCTTCACGCACCTCGTCACTCCCTGTTTTCACGCTCCAATATGCAGCTTTTCCAGCCGTTGCTTGATCAGCTCTACCACACTGGCACGCTTTAAATCGACGTAGACTCTCGTATTCGCATCCGGCACGACAATAATGCCGAGCTGATGGTGATTTCCCGCATAGACCGCGCACTGCACGAATTTCAGCTCCCCATCGTGCGTGAGTACCTCCATTTTGCAAAAGGCGGAGTTGGCCTGCAGCGCCGGGTACAGCTCTTCTTTGCTGCGCACATGGATCCCGTTTACCTTGACGATAATCTCGCCTGGCACGATCCCGATCTCCTCTGCCGGCGTGCCCGGGATGACTCCCATGACCTTGACTCCCCGCGAGGATTGAATAAAGTAAGGACTGCTCTGCCGCTCCTGGATCTGACTCTTGAAAAACAGCGCTTCATGTCCAAAGAGCGCAAACAGGGCTGCGATAATCAAAAGCGGCGGCACCAGAACAGCCAGCACAGTCAAAGCCAGCAGAACGATGGCGTAGCCCGCCAGGTTTCTGGAGATTTGCAAGGACTTTTTCCTTGGCGTCATGGTCTGCGTCATGTCCGAAAAACCCGTAACGGTCGGCAGGAGCATCAGGCCAAATGTCGCCGCTTCCGGCAAAAAGAATGGCCATCCCGGATATAGCGAACCGCTCAGAGCGCCGTTATCCAGCGGAACAAACATCACGAGTGGAGTCAGCCAGAAAGAATGCAGCAGGTAGGCCCCGACGATTCGCCCGCGCTTGCCTTCTACAAACAGCGGCGAAGCGTCTCTTCCGGCGTTCCAGCGAACCAGCATGGCCTCCATCAGATGCATGATTGCCACCAGCGCCAAAAGCGGCAACGGTTTGGCTTGTCCGATCATTTCCCATACGTAGCCGATGCCGGGAACGGCACTTACGCTCGGGAACAGCTGAGCGATTCCATGGAGAATCGTCAGGAGGGCAGACGCATAAGCAAAGCAAAGAAAACGTAAACGGACCAACGCCAGCAAAATCGCCAATCCCCATAATAACCACAAATCCTGCACCTGTACGACGACTCCGATAGCACCCGCGATCAAGGAGACCAGCAGGCCTGCCGTCACTCCCATCCCTGCGGAACGGATCGTCTGGAGCAGCGGTGATTGGATACGCACGGCGAACAGCTGCCTTTCCAGATTCATCTGACGTCTGTAATGCAGATAAATCAAGAAAAGGAAGAGATAAAGAATCGGATTGAGGAAAATCGCCCCAAGTCCGGATGCAATGGAGAGCAAGTCTGTCTGTATCGCCAATTGCCTCACCTCAGAAGGGTAGAAAACTTGGCTTCGCCATACGTTTTGGCGGAGCCTTCGTACTCATTGAGATCACATCTCGCTTTTTTACTTTCATGCAGTTTCCTGAACGTAAAAAAAGAAAAACCACGGCATTCAATCTACCGTGGTTAACCATTTCTACGAAAGTCAGAGAATTCCCTGCCTCCGCGCCATGGATTATTTTGGCTGCTTGCTAACTACTTCAATCGCTTTTTGCAATTGCAGGTCGTTTTCCGGTTTCCGCATCTGTTCGCGCAAGCTGTCTTCCAGCTGGGTGCGAGTCGATGCGTCCACTTTCCCCGTCACCGGCAACTTGTGCGATGTCTGGAATTGTTTGACCACCTGCTCTGTCTTCTCATCGAAGTATCCGTCATCCCGTCCTGGCGACAAGTTCAAGCCCGTCAGAATCAGCTGCAGGTTTTTCACATCGTTCCCTGCCATATCACGCGCCAGATCCTTGTCAGCAGGAAGCTGTGTGGCGTTGAAGTACGCTGGCTGCGAGACTTTGTAGTCAGGCTCGATTCCTTTTTTATGGATCCATTCGCCCTTCGGCGTCAGCCATTTTGCGATCGTCAGCTTCAGCTGGCTCTTGTCCGTCATTTCCATCGTGCTTTGGACAGTTCCTTTTCCGAAGCTCTTCTCGCCGACCAGCTTGTAGTTGCCGCTATCGCGCAGCGCGCCTGCCAAAATCTCCGAAGCGCTGGCACTTCCGCCGTTGATCAAGAGACTGATCGGATACGGCTTGGCAGCATCTGTCGTGGAACGATACTCTTCTTTCTGTTGACCGTGCGCACCGTATTCGATTTGTACGATCAAGCCCTTCTTCGGAACGAGCACTTCCCCGATTTCTTTGACTGCCAGCAAATAGCCGCCCGGGTTGCCGCGCACGTCGATGACCAAACCGCCGATGCCTTGTTTCTCCAGGCTGGCCAGCTGTTCTTTGAAATGCTTGGCTGTATCCGTAGAGAATTGGGTGATGCCAATCACACCGACTTTGACGCCGTTCTTTTCGATCACTTGGCTGTTCACGGTTTCGATCGGGATATCATCACGCACGCAGACAATGTTCAGCGGTTCCGCAACACCCGCGCGCACGACTTTCAATACGGCCTTTGTACCTTTCGGGCCGCGGATTTTGGTCACGGCTTCATGCAAGTCGAGCCCTTCCAGCGATTCCCCGTTCACACTGATAATTTGGTCGTTCGGGCGCAGTCCTGCACGCTCGGCCGGGGAATCCTTGAACGGTGATACGACCGTTACCCGTCCGTTTTGCAGCGTCACCTCTGTACCGATTCCTTGGAACGTCGAGTGCAAGGTAGATGTGAATTCTTCAGCTGATTTCGGGTCCATGTAGTCACTGTATGGATCCTCCAGGGAACCCACCATGCCTCCAATAGCCCCTTCTACCAATTGATCCGTGGTGACACTTTGGATGTAGTCTTTCTTGATTGCTGAAAAAGCCTCGTACAGCTTCTTGAACTCCTGTGGATACTCAGAGCTGTTTCCGAGCAGGGTGCTGCTGGATGCAGTGAGTACACCATTTTGATTCGCGTTGGCATTTGCCGATGTTTTCATCATGGACATGGTCAAAAAGCTGCTGGCCACCATCGAGACGAGTACAAGCGCAAATACGTTGCGTCCTTTCCAATTCACTTCGCGTCACCATCCTTTGTGCTACCGGCAAAAAGATATGCTGCTAGTGTATGCCATTTTTGCTGGCAATATTTGTCTGACCGGGCAACCTTACTTCAGATAAGGCATCGGATTGACAGCAACATCGTTCTTGTAGACGGTAAAGTGCACGTGATTACCGGTAGAACGACCAGTAGAGCCAACCTCGGCAATCTTTTGCCCTCTCTGTACTGATTGTCCCACAGAAACCTTGATTCCGCCCTCCCTAATATGTCCATAGAGAGTGGTAATTTCTGAGTTATGCTTGATCATTACCGTGTTCCCGAAGCCATTGGAATAGCCTGCAAAAATAACTACCCCTGCTGCTGCTGCCATAATCGTGGTACCTTTTGGCGCTGCCAGGTCTACACCATTATGCCCAGCTGAACGACCGGTAAACGGGTCACTCCGCACTCCGAAGCCCGAGGAGAAGCGAAAACTTCCGTCCGCTACCGGCAGACCCAGCTTACCGCCTTTATACCCACTGGAGCTCGTACTCATTGCGCGGACGCGCTCTGCGTATTTAGCCGATTCCTGTTTGGTCAAAGCGAGCAGCTGCTGTCCGTACTGCTCCAGATCTTCTTCCAGCGCGTCTTCTTTTTTCTTCAGCTCTGCTTTCACGACCAAGCTTTGTTTGTACTGCTTGTCCAATTCAGCCTTGAGGCTTTCCGCTTGGTCAAACATGTCGACGTACACCGTCAGCTGATGGTCGATTTCTTTCTTTTTCGTTTCGATCGTTTGTTTATCGCGTATGTTGTCTTCCAGAATACGCGTATCTTGCTCCAGAATCAACTGCAGGCCTTGCATCCGGGTGAGGAAATCCCCGAAATCGGATGAGCCCAGCAATACATCCAGGTAAGAGACGTTTCCGCGCTCATACATGGATTTCACACGCGTCTTCAAAAGAGTTTCCCGTTTGGCGACGCGATCTTTTGCTTCATCGAGCTTGTCCTGCGCCTGCGCCGCTTTCTCTTTGGTATCTTCCATTTGCGTTTCGAGCTTGTCCAGCTTTTTCTGCGTCTCGTTTCGACGCAAATCGATCTGCATCAGCTCAGTCTGCAGGTCCTTCTGTTCTTTCTGCACCGCACTGATCTTGGCCTCGACCTGTTTGACCTGCTGCTGTTGACTCTTTTTCTTGGCTTGAATCTCTTTCAGTTCCCGATTGATTTTATCTAAAGATGCCTTGCTCGCTGCCCAGCTCACATTCGTCGGGATTGCAGTTCCGGCCACCAGACCGGTTATCAAGAGTGCCAATATGATCTTCTTCCTCATGATACTCCTCCCACATTCTCCTGAATTAAACCCGCAAGAATCGGCGGACAGACACCAAGCTTCCCCAGATGCCGATGAACGCGCCAATCGCAAGCAGAGCAAGTGCCACTTGATAAACCAGAGGGAACAGCGGCAACAGTTTGAACAGTTGGGACGCTTCAAAGCTCGATTGAATCCCGTCCAACAAGTAATAGTAGCCGACGGTCAGCATCGCCGTAGGGATCAATGCCCCGAGAATCCCCATTAATAGCCCTTCCACAAAAAATGGCCAGCGGATAAACCAGTTCGTCGCCCCAACCAGCTTCATGATCTCAATCTCGCGGCGTCGGGCCACAATGGTCAGCTTGATCGTATTGGCGATCAAGAACATCGCGGTAAAGCCCAGTCCGATGATGAAGGCAATCCCGACATTGCGGATCGCTCCCGTCCAGGCGAACAGCTTTTCGACGGTTCCTTCCCCGTAGTTGAGGCTCTTGACGTACTCTAATTTCTTGATCTGTGCAGCTACCACAGACGTATCCTTAGGATCTTTGGTCTTTACGACAAAGGTGTCCGGCAGAGGATTGTCCTTTTCCAGCCCTTCAAACAAATAGGCCTTTTCACCGAGGCTTTCCTTAAACTGCTTGAGACCCTCGTCCTTGGGTATAAACGTGACGGTGTCCACTTTCTGGATCGTCTTGATGTTCTGCTCTACTTGGGCGACATTTTCCTTGGTAGCGAGCACGTCGAGGAATACGCGAATCTCGACCTGTTTTTCTACCGACTGTGCGAAGTAGTTGACGTTCATCGCCAAGATCAAAAATACACCTAGAATGAAAAGAGTAATGGTAACGGCACTGATTGAAGCGAACGACATCCAGCCGTTCCGCCCGAGGTTTTTTACCCCTTCACGGACGTGGCGCCCAAGCGTTCTAATCTTCATAACCGTATTCCCCTCTCTGCTCGTCACGGGCGATTTGCCCCGCTTCAATCGCAATGACCCGCTTTCTCATGGTGTTAACAATTTCACGATTGTGGGTAGCCATCACTACAGTGGTTCCACGCTGATTGATTTCTTCAAACAGCTTCATGATCTCCCAGGATGTCTCCGGGTCGAGATTTCCTGTCGGTTCGTCCGCGATGATAATGCCCGGACTGTTGACAAGCGCACGCGCCAGAGCGACACGCTGCTGCTCACCGCCCGAGAGCTCATTTGGCAGCATTTTTGCCTTGTGCTTCAGCTTCACCAGCCCCAGAACATCCATCACACGAGGCTTGATTTGTTTGGGATTGCTCTCGATTACTTCCATGGCAAATGCCACATTTTCGAATACTGTGAGCGTCGGCAACAGTTTGAAATCTTGGAATACAACGCCAATGCTGCGTCGCACCAAAGGAATTTGCCGTTCCTTAATCCGGCTGACGTTGAAGCCGCCCAGAAAAATCTGTCCTTTGGAAGGCTTCTCTTCCCGATACATCAGCTTAATGAATGTGGATTTCCCCGCACCGCTGGGACCCACGACATACACAAATTCACCTTTTTCAATCCGAATGTTTACACCCTTCAAGGCATTCGTGCCGTTCGGGTACGTTTTCCATACGTCAAACATCTCGATCAAGCCAATCACATCCTACATAGTCAGATCCATCTATATCTCTTGATCCTCTGATTTAAATCGACAAAAAGCCCCTGCCCCTTTTCCCCGCCTTTTGTACGAATCACGGTTATCGACAAAAATAGCGAGAATTCCCATCCTACCTATTATACCACCCTGTTTCGCTGATGGAATCCACTAAATCTCTCATTTCTTGTCGAAACAGCTTCACTTTCGCTTTTATCCGACATGTTTTTGTGCGATGCAGCCGCCAGCACATCGGCGACTGGCTTACATTCTTGCGGTTGGCTACAATAGAAAGGAATGACCGATGGAAAGGGGCATGAACGGTGAATAACTTTGTTTACCATAATCCTACGGAACTAATTTTCGGGAAAGGACAGCTTTCCCAGCTGCAAGACAAAGCAAAACAACTTGGTTCTACAGTCCTGATGGTGTACGGTGGCGGAAGTATCAAGCGTTCAGGCCTGTACGACAAAGTCACTTCCCTGCTGCAAGGTGCGGGGTGCCGAGTTCTCGAGCTTGCGGGCGTAGAGCCCAACCCTCGTCTCAGCACCGTTCAAAAAGGGATCGATATTTGCAGACAAGAAGGCGTGAACTGGATTTTGGCAGTCGGCGGCGGCAGCGTCATCGATGCAGCCAAAGCGGTAGCCGTCGGAGTGCCTTATGAGGGCGACGTCTGGGATTTTTATTCACGAAAAGCCGCAGCGGCTAAGGCTCTTCCTCTTGGGACTGTCCTGACCTTGGCAGCTACCGGATCGGAAATGAACCGCGGCAGCGTGATCACCAACTGGGAGACGAAGGAAAAGCATGGCGGGTCCACGACCTTCCCTACCTTCTCCATTCTCGATCCGGAGAACACGTTCAGCGTTCCGCGCGATCAGACGATTTACGGAATCAGCGATATCATGTCGCACGTATTCGAACAGTACTTCAGCCATACGCCGGAAATTCCGCTGCAAACCCGTTTTGCGGAGTCCATCATGAAAACCGTGATTGAAAACGCCGAGCGTGTCCTCGCCAATCCGGAAGACTACGATGCGCGCGCGAATATCCTCTATTGCGGTACGATGGCTCTGAACGGCACTCTTCCTGTCGGTGTAGAAACCGACTGGGCGACCCACTCGATCGAGCATGCCGTAAGCGCCGTGTACGATATCCCGCACGGTGGAGGTCTGGCGATCATTTTCCCGAAATGGATGCGCTATGTGTACCATGAAAATGTCGCTCGCTTTACCCGCTTTGCCGTCGAGGTATGGAATGTCGATCCAGCCGGCAAAACCGACGAAGAAGTGGCTCTGGAAGGAATCGCAGCAACCGAAGCCTTCTTTGCCAAAATCGGTGCCCCTACTCGCCTGGCCGACTACCAAATCAATGACGAGCATCTGCAAGTCATGGCAGAAAAAGCGACGCCATTCGGACCGATCGGCAACTTCAAAAAGCTGACGAGCGAAGATGTGGCAGAAATCCTGCGCATGTCCCTGTAAGGGCTGACACTCCAAATAGAAAAAAGCCGACTCCTCAAAAGGAATTCGGCTTTTTTGTCGTCTATTAGTACGGTCCCCAATTGATTGCGACACCGATCATGATAAAGATGATGGAGAGGACCGTCCAGATCGCTGTCAGCGGAAGCATGAACTTCAGCCACTTGCCATAGGAGATTCCACTGATGGCAAGGATACTCATCAATACTCCGGAAGTCGGGTTGATGCAGTTGACCACACCTTCCCCCAGCATCAATGCTTCTACCGCTACCTGGCGCGTGATGTTCATGAGATCGGACAGCGGTGCCAGAAGCGGCATCAGCATGACGGCTTCACCTGAGCCGGACGAGATCAGGAAGTGCAAAGCCGCGCTTCCCAGGAACATCCCCACAGCTCCTGCCATCGGCGAGAGCGGCTCCAGGAGTGTCGCCAGTCCGTACACGATGGTATCCAGAAACTTGCCGTCTTCCAGAATGACTGTGATCGAGCGGGCCATCCCCACGATCAACGCTCCGTAAACGAGGCTCTGACACCCCTTCAGGAATGTCTTGGCGATATCGTTTCCGCTCATTTTGTTGATGAGACCGACACCGATGGCAATGAAGATAAAGATCCCCGCCATTTCGTTGACATCCCATTTGAACAGGATGGTGCAGGCGATAAACGCAATCAGCACAATGCCGGTGAAAGCCAATGTCAGCTTGTGACGAGTGGTAAAGAG
Organism: Brevibacillus choshinensis; assembly: GCF_016811915.1. Taxonomy (NCBI): domain Bacteria; kingdom Bacillati; phylum Bacillota; class Bacilli; order Caryophanales; family Paenibacillaceae; genus Brevibacillus; species Brevibacillus choshinensis. The sequence goes on from NZ_CP069127.1 coordinate 5,638,494, forward strand.
AATGCTGCCATCCAATTCTGCCGCGGATGAACCGCTGTCGGACGGAAACGGAACGTCTCCCAGAATCCCTTGGGCAGGATTTTTCCGAAGCTTGCGTGCGTAACGGATGATGTACAAAATGGTCACGAGCACAAAGGACAGGTAAATGATCGTGCGATACCCGATCCCGGAAAACAGCGGAAGCTCTGCAATCTGCTGGGACAAGCCGAGTGTACCCGGAAAGGCAATCGAGGTATTGAAGCCTGCGTAAACACCGATATAGATCAAAGCCACCCCAAAGATGGCATCCAATTTCATCGCTCTTGCAATCATGATTCCCAAAGGAACAAAGGCAATCACCGAGTTGACGATGACACCGAGCGTACCCAGAACGGAAAACACCGCGGTGACCAAGATAATCAGCAGCCACTCTTTATTGCCCAGCTTTCGCACCAAGGTCAGGATCGCCGCATTCAGTGCCCCTGTCTTGTCCAAGACAGACAGAGCGCCGCCCGTGAACAGCACCAAAAAGATAATCGGCGCTCCCTTTACCATCCCAGTCTGAATGGCGGTAAAAAAGTCAATGAATCCAGTCGGGTTAGACTCAACAGCATGATAGCTTCCAGGTACGACGACAGTGACACTGCCATTTTTCACGCGATCGAATTCGCCTGTCGGGACGATATAGGTAGCGATGGCACAAACCAGCAGAATACAAAATAATAGGACGTAAGCATCTAAGCGAGCAAAGCTCTTCTTCAAGAAATTCTTGTTGCCTTCCATTAACGTTCCCCCTGCTTGTTAAAATCTTCTCTATGAATGGGCTGCTTCTACGATAGCGGCTGTCAGGATTTTCGCACCATACACCAGCGCTTCTGTATCGAAGGACATTTGAGGATGGTGCAAGACCGGTTTGAGTCCACAGCCGAGTCCGATCATCGTCGAGGCTACCGACGGCTGGTGCAGCGAATAGAAGTGGAAGTCCTCTCCCCCCGGTGTGACGCAAACATCAGAGACGTTCTCGGAGCCCAGGACATGAGCGATGGCTTTTTGGGCAGTGGCGATCATGTCAGCGTTTGCAGTCGCTGCCGGAGCGATTCCTCTCCAGCTCCATTCGATGCCCACGCCCATTAATTCGGCTGTTTGCTTCATCGCGTGCTCCGTTTTTTTCCGCAGCTCATCCATCCCCTGGTTCGTTTGCGCTCGCAAGTCCAGCGTGAATGTCCCGCGATCCGGTATGACATTGGAGGTATCCCCTCCCGCCTGCAGCTGAGTCATTTTCACCGAATACGGACAGCTCGCTTCCAGGCGAATATTTTGCAGCGCCTGAACCAAAAACGATGCTGCTTCAATCACATTGCGTCCGAAAGCGGGCCTCGCTCCATGAGCCTGCAGACCGGTAATCGTTCCAGTCAAAGAGGTAGACGAGCCGTGCAAGATCGCCGGAGCGGCTTTGCCATAGGGCACTTCGTTTTCCGGTCGCAAATGGACTCCCAGCAGCTTCGTGACATTTTCCAAAGCTCCGTCCTTCATCATCTGAAGCGCGCCACCCAGCTTTTCTTCTGCGGGCTGAAAGAGAAACCGGATCGTTTTCTGCGGCTTTTCCACACACTGCGCGATCGCAAGCGCACTGTAGCATGCAAGCGTCGAATGCGCATCATGACCGCACGAGTGATTGGGCTTTACCACGCCGTCCACTTCTTGGACGAGAGCATCCATGTCCGCTCGGAGCGCCACTACTTCGTCCGTTTCCCCAGTGATTTCCGCGATAAATCCGTGGTGACCGTCAAAACGTTTCACCGGTATCCCCGCATCGAGAAGCTTGCTGCGGAGATATGCCGCCGTTTTTTCCTCCTGCCAGCTCGGCTCCGCCAGAGCATGAAGCTCTTGATAAGTTTGCAGGATGTTCTCACGTTGTTCATCCAAGTACGCCAAAGGCTTGTGCAGATCCTTCACCCTTTTTGACATCCCCCTTCTCTGTTGTACTCATCTTACTTAAGCAAGATTAATGCCAAAAGATTATTCCTTATTTTCAGTATTCACAAACAAAAACTGATATTTTTAGGATATAATTTAGGTGATTTTTAAATCAAATACCCCAAAAACCCGTCCATTAAATGGCTATTTCCACTCATTGAGGAGTTGACCGGATGACGAAGGCGAAACCACGTGTTTTATTAATCAACAAGATGGAGACAGTATCCCATCTCTTTGTAAATAATCTCAAGCTATTCTTTGGCGAACGAATCGAGATGGATGCTCATTTTGGCTTGAATCCGATCGAGCAGAATCGAATCGATCGAGCCGACCTCATTCTCTCGGCCGACATCAAGCTGCTGCAAGGCCAGCCCATGCCTCCCGACCATATCCCGGTCCTGGTGGCGAGACGCACCATTGACCTGAACAATCTGGATCGTCTGATGGACCTGAAGCCCGGGACGCGCTGTCTCTTTGTATCCAACACGTTCGAAATGGTCGAGGGTGCGATCGAGCTGCTGAGGCATCTCGGCTTCTCCCACCTCACCTTCATTCCTTATGTGCCAGACACGGATATTCCCCTTCCGGAAAAAGAAGAGGTAGACTACGCCGTTTGCCACGGATTGCCGGAGCTCGTCCCTGCGCATTTTGACCGGATCATCGAGCTGGGGCATCGGCCGCTGGATTTGACGACGATCTTTGATATTGCTCGCTTGCTTGATTTGTCTCCAGAAAAGGCAAACCTCTACACCGCGGAATTCATCAGTGATTTTGTGCGCATGGGGCGGAAGCTGACGGACTCCGCGAACAACGAGCGGCAGCTGAACGAAAAGCTCGAGTCGATCTTGAATGCCGTACATGAGGGAATTATCGCGACGGATGCCTTCGGGAACATCACCTTGATCAATGAAGAAGCGGAAAAGATTTTGAAGCTGCCGTCCGTCGAGATTATCGGCAGGCGCGTTCAAGACGTTTTGCCCGAATTTCAAGTGAATGTTGTGTTAGACTCTCATTCCGAAGCTGCGAACCAGCTTACCCCCTTTCGAAATCTTTACCTGCTAGTCACGCAAATCCCCATGATGCTGGACGGGCAAGTATTGGGCTTGGTCATCACCTTTCAGGATGTAACCAAGGTGCAGCAGCTCGAACAAGAAATCCGTAAAAAGAGCACGCAATTGGGACTCATGACCAAATACTCGTTTGATCACATCATTGGCTGCAGTCAGTCTACACAGGTCAACAAGCAGGTCGCGATGAAGCTGGCCGAAAGTGATTTTACCATCCTCATCACCGGAGAAAACGGCACGGGGAAAGAAGTGTTTGCCCAAGCGATCCACCAGCATTCCATTCGCAGGGACGGCCCTTTTGTTCCTGTCAACTTTGCGGGGCTCACAGAGAGCTTGGTGGAAAGCGAATTGTTCGGATACGAAGAAGGATCGTTTACAGGGGCGAGAAAAGGAGGAAAGATGGGGCTGTTTGAACTCGCCCACAACGGGACCATTTTTCTGGACGAGATCGGGGATGCGCCACTCAGCATTCAGGCTGCTCTGCTCCGTGTCCTTCAGGAGCGGCAGGTGATGAGAGTGGGCGGGCATCGGGTCATTCCTGTCAATGTGCGGGTGATCGCGGCCACAAATCGAAATCTGGTCGAGATGATTCGAAAAGGTGCGTTTCGCGAGGATTTGTACTACCGTCTGAATGTATTGCCGCTGCAAATACCTCCATTGCGGGACAGAGGCGAGGATATCATGGTGTTGATCGATCACTTCCTGCAAAAAAAGAACAAGGTCCTCACGTTTGTACCGGAAGTAACGGATCTTCTCCTGAAATACAGCTGGCCCGGCAACATCCGTGAGCTGGAAAACTTCATTCACTACGCAGTCGTCATTGCGGACGGCAATCGCGTGGAGCTGCGTCATTTGCCGGAACCGATTCTTCAGGCTGCTGCCACAGAACCCTTGTCCTCGGAGCAGGGGGAGATCGAAGAGACGATTGGTTTCTTAGCCCGCCACGGCTCTTTGCACGAATACGAATCGATCCTGCAGATCCTCTATTCCTGCAGCAAACGCCAGGAACGCATTGGCCGCCAAGCGTTGAACGCCTTGCTGCCTGTTCCCATGACAGACGCTCAAATCCGCCAAAAGCTTCTTAATCTCAGTCGCACGGGCTGCCTAGAGGTGGGGGTCAAAAAGCAAGGCACAAGGCTCACTACCTATGGATTCAGGCTTCTAGAAAGTTTGAAGACCCGGGTATAGGCAGTTGATCGTCACGGCAGACAAACGAAAAAGCGGACAGGTGCAATACCCATCCGCTTTTTTCTATTCCTATGCGCGTTGCACCGGAGAACCGATGTCAATCAGCGATTCAATCATGACCTTTTGGCTGTTTTTGTCCACCCATGCCTGAGTATCGACCAGCTTCTTGCGGTACCACTCGATCTGTACCTCTACCTGATTGCGCGCTGTGCCGCCCAATACGTTGCGAGCGTTGACGACTGTCTCGATCGCGAGTGCTTCGTACACATCCTCGCCGATCACACCCGAAAAGCCTTGGAACTCCTCCAGCGACAGATCCAGCAAATACTTTTGCTGCTCGATGCAGTACAGCACTGCTCTGCCAACGACTTCATGGGCTTGACGGAACGGCATATCCTTGCGAACGAGGTAATCAGCCAGGTCAGTCGCATTCGAGAAGTCATTGGTCACTGCTTGGCGCATGCGATCGGTTTTGACCTGCATGGTCTGAATCATCGGGGTCAGGAGGGCAAGCGCGCCATGAATGGTCGCGACGGTATCAAACATGCCTTCCTTGTCTTCCTGCATGTCTTTGTTGTACGCCAGCGGCAAACCTTTGAGCACCGTCAAGAGGCCAAACAGATTGCCGTACACACGACCTGTTTTCCCGCGAACCAGCTCGGCTACGTCCGGATTTTTCTTTTGCGGCATGATGCTGGAGCCCGTGCAGAATGCATCGTCCAGCTCCACAAAGGAAAACTCCTGGCTGCTCCAGATGACGAGCTCTTCGCACAAACGAGAGAGATGCGTCATCAGGAGGGAAGCGTCCGCTAAAAACTCGACGATGAAATCGCGATCGCTGACAGCGTCCATGCTGTTTTGATAGACCCCGTCAAACTGCAGCAATTCCGCTACAAACATGCGATCAATCGGGAACGTAGTCCCTGCCAGCGCACCGGCGCCCAGCGGCAGAACATTCACTCGGTTCCAGGTCTCTGTCATGCGCTCGATATCACGCTGCAGCATGGATACGTACGCCATCAGGTGGTAGCCGAACAAGACCGGCTGCGCGCGCTGCAGATGGGTATAACCCGGCATGACCGTATCCAGATGCTGACCGGCCTGCTCGATCATCGCTTCCTGCAGGTACATCGCCAATTGGATGATTTCCATCAGCTTTTCTCTGAGGTACAGGTGCATATCGGTTGCGACCTGATCGTTTCTGCTGCGGCCGGTGTGGAGCTTGCCCCCCACCGGACCGATTTCTTCAATCAGCATCTTTTCAATATTCATGTGAACATCTTCATGAGCAACGAGGAACTCAGCCTGCCCACGTTCGATCTTTTCTTTCACCTTTTTCAGACCAGCAATGATTTGTCGTACTTCCTCCATCGGCAGGATACCGCACTTCCCCAGCATCGCTACGTGAGCTAGGCTACCGACGATGTCCTGACGCCACATCTTCTGGTCGAAAGAGATAGAAGCAGTATACTCTTCTACGAGCTGATTCGTCGGCTTCGTGAAGCGTCCTCCCCAGAGTTTCATTGCTTGATCGCATCCTTTTCATCCAAGATCTTGATGTCTGTGTTCATGTTTTCATGCAAGACACCTTCGTTTACTTGTGCATATACCTTGGTTGGCAGGCCCCACAGCTTGATGAAGCCGAGCGCTGCTTTGTGGTCGAATTGGTCGCCTGCATTGTAGGTAGCCAGCTCATGGCTGTACAGCGAGGAAGCGGATTTGCGGCCCACTACGATCGCATGACCTTTGTGCAGTTTCACACGAACAACACCTGTTACGTGTTTTTGCGTTTCTTCGATGAACGCCTGAACCGCATTGCGGATTGGCGAATACCAGAGACCTTCGTAGATCACTTGCGCCAGTTTTTGTTCCACGATTGGTTTGAATGCTGCTACTTCACGAGGCTGTGTCAGGAATTCCAGCTCACGGTGAGCCAAAATCAGAGTCGTTGCAGCAGGCGTTTCGTATACTTCGCGGGATTTGATACCAACCAAACGGTTTTCTACGTGGTCGATACGGCCTACGCCGTGGTTGCCCGCGATTTTGTTCAGCTTCAGGATCAGCTCGGACAGCGGCAGCTCTTCGCCGTTCAATGCAGTCGGCTTACCCTGTACGAAGGTGATTTCGATTTCTTCCGGCTGGTCAGGCGCATCCGCGATGGATTTTGTCAGATCATACGCCCCCTCTGGAGGAGCTGCCCATGGATCTTCCAGTACGCCGCACTCGCAGCTTCTGCCCCACAGGTTTTGGTCAATGCTGTAAGGATTGTCCAGATCGATTGGGATTGGAATGTTGTTCTTTTTCGCATACTCGATCTCTTCGTCACGAGTCCATCCCCATTCACGTACAGGAGCCACAATCTTGATGTCCGGGTTCAGAGCTGTGAAGGATACATCAAAGCGAACCTGGTCGTTTCCTTTTCCGGTGCAGCCGTGAGCTACCGCAACTGCGCCTTCTTTTTCTGCGATCTCTACCAGCACGCGGGAGATCAGGTAGCGAGACAGAGCCGACACCAGTGGATATTTTCCTTCATACATCGCATTTGCTTTCAAAGCAGGCAGTACGAATTCTTCCGCAAATGCTTCTTTCGCGTCTACCACGATAGATTTCAGCGCACCGACTTGCAGCGCTTTTTTCTGTACGAAATCCAGGTCTTTTCCTTCCCCTACATCCAGTGCCACTGCAATTACGTCGAAGTTGTATGTGTCTTGGAGCCATTTAATTGCTACGGATGTATCTAAGCCGCCCGAGTAGGCCAACACAATTTTATCTTTTGCCATCGTTCTCTCTCCCTGTTCCGAAGATTTATTCATGTGAGTAATTATACAAACGAACTAATAAAAATACAACTACTTTTCTCATTTGTCCTCGACTTTTTCCCCGAGCAAATTAAGGAAGGGAGATAAACAGAACAGCCGGACTTATGAGATAACTCGTCCGGCTGTTCCATCATTCTTATTCATGCTTTGCATATGCTACGCGAGGCACAAACTCCGCGCCCTTATGCTTTCGGATCCAATCCAGCTCCGCCAGCGCGAGCCGTTCAAAATTCTCAGCGATATGGATATCCCCTTCCGCTCTCCACGAAGCGATGATCGGGTACATCCGGCTGTAGAATCCGTTGATATACCACATATCAAATAATAGATCTGGATGTATAAGACCGTTTTTATGCAGGACACCCACCATTTCAAAAAATCCATACAGCGTCGTAAAGTGAGTAAATTCTGTGCTGCTCCGCGGGTACTTCGCCCAAAAAATCGCCGGCTCTATCTCTTCTTGTTGACCGAGGATTTCGTGAAACCAGGCTTTTGCAGCTCTCAAACGCTCTGACTCATATTGCTCATAGATTTTCAAAATCATGTCAGCATCTTGATACGTTGGGATCATTATTTTATTCACCTCATGAATAAATTCCATTCCCTACCAGTATGTCCCGTATCCGTTTTGGATGCAAGCAAACAGAGCTCCCCAAATCAAAAAACAGTTACAGGAGTCACCGTTAGTGGATCGCCTCCTGCAACTGTTTTTGGGTTTGCGTTTCTTGGCTAATAATGCTCTCTAATTCTTCGCAAGGCAATGCCTGGATGATTTCGATGAAGTGTTCTGCCAGTTCCTTATCAAACTGCGTACCGGATCCACGCCGGATTTCATTCAGAGCTTCCTCCACTGGCAGCCCTTTTCGATAAGGACGATCCGCTACCATCGCATCAAACGAATCCGAAATCGCCAAGATCTTTGCCATCAACGGGATTTCATCTCCGACCAGTCCATCCGGATAGCCTTTGCCGTCTATGCGCTCATGATGAGAGCGAATGGCTGGCAGCAACTCATTAAACATCCCAGCCTGCAGAATAATCTCGTAACCAATCACCGTGTGTTGCTTGATTTTGTCGTATTCTTCCGGTGTCAGTCTGCCCTTTTTGTTCAGAATCTCATCTTCAATGCCGATCTTGCCAATGTCGTGCAGGATTCCGCCTACGTATATTTCTTCGACTCTCTCTGGCGGCAGGCCTATCTTCCTGGCAATCTCACGGCCCCAGTGGGCTACCCGCTGAGAGTGGCCGCTCGTATAGCGGTCTCGCGCGTCGATGGAAGCCGCCATCGTTGTCAAAAACCGGTGGTTGAACGATTTTACCTCTTCCACCTTTTGATGGAGCTTGTTGAGGCTGTCGTAGTATTGGTGAAATACAAAGCTCATAGTGGTAAAAGCCGCCATCATCGGAATAACAGTTGATATACCGTAAATCTCTACAAGACGAGATCCGATACCTGCCATCACCATCAACAATAAATATGTAAGAGTCGTCCCCTTTGCCATATTCTTTACAGTTGAATACCAGCTCGTCTGGAAAAAGTAGGAAATACCTAAAGCACAAAGCACGATATTAATAAACCAGTAAGCACCAGCAATAACGAGATCGGTAAACATAGGGGATAAAGAAAAGTACTCCAAAGCGTTCTTCAAGTAATCTACTGCCCAAATGGTAATGACTAGTTGACCTATATTTGCTAATGCCTTTATTGGATTGAATCGCATTAAAAAAGCTAATGTTAATGTTTCGACAACCGCTGACCATACTCCTACCCAAGCCCCAAAAAGCAATATTCCTGAAAATATAACTGCATTATTCAAAGTTAATATCGTATTTAAGGTTCTGATTGGAGCAAAGGTAGAAAAAATGGTTAATAAAGTGTAAGCGAATAGGATCCCCCAGTGCTCGCGGGGTTCCCATTCAGGTAATAATGATGCAAATATTAGAAGAGCCGCAATTGGAAATCCAATTGGAACGATTAACGTTTTTATTTTTGAACGTACCTCAACTTTTAGTCGCATAGCTTTTTCCTTCTCGGAGTTGTAATAGCGAGATTGGTTTATTCATAAAGCGCTGCACCAACAAGAATGCACCCAACATAATAAATATATCCCCTATACTAATTACTCTCGGGATAATAGAAGGCATGTAAATTACATCTGTTAAAAAAGGCAGATTGGTAGTTTCATTTAATACACTGTGCTTAAAGTTAGTTCCATTAATCACTGGAGTCAAATCATAGGGAAGCTTTTTGGCTTGTTCTAAATCAATCGGCATCTTGCCTTGGTTGGACCAAATAGCAATGGCGTTTAAAAACCATCCCACCATGAAAATTCGAATATCTTCATAATGCCGATTGAATATGAGAAAAAGCAATATAAATAAGTATGCAATTGAAATTAATATCCCACCTGCAGGGGGATAAAGTGCGGAGCAAATTTGCAATGCGATGCTTACAAAGAGAAAAGTGAGTCGTCTGAATTTAGGAAATTCTTTTATTCTACCGCCCCTAATAAGCGCGACAATAAACGACAAACAAATTACATCCAGTAGCATATAACAATCCTCCAGTTATTGAAGAAAAAACACCACTCTTAATACAAGCGGTGTTTTGTTTCATTCAATATTACCCAATGTTGTAGTTTGCAGAAGTAGCCGCTACGATTGCTACCACCATCAAAATTGCCGCGAACCATTTTTTCATATCTATTTCCCCCCTTCAAGCATCGTGGAGAAAGCTGGCTTCGCTACTGGTCATAACCCAGGGGCCAAGCGACCACGTACAGCCCCTGCGCATCTTTCCTTTTCTACAAGAAAAGGGCGGATTCGCTACTGGCTCCATACGGACCAAGCGACCAAATACAGTCCGTACTTCTTTGCGACTTTCATACCTATATTTTACACATAAGTGACAAAATTCGGCAATCATATATTCATAGTCTATTAGATTTAATTACGAATTGGTGCAAAAGAACTAGCACTATCCTCACACGAGAGCTGCCAAAATGGCCTTTTGTGCATGCAGACGGTTCTCCGCTTGGTCGAAGATGAACGAACGAGCGCCGTCGATGACTCCTGCTGTCACTTCTTCGCCGCGATGAGCCGGGAGGCAGTGCAGGAAAAGATAGTGGGGATCTGCGAGTGCTACCAGATCTTCATTCACCTGATAGTTTTCAAACGCCTTCATTCTCACTTCGTTCTCCGCTTCAAAGCCCATGCTGGTCCACACGTCGGTGTATACCGCATCTGCCCCCGCTACCGCTTCGGCAGGGTCTGTAGTCACCATCATTTTGCCGCCGCTTTGCTGCGCGTACTCGATGGCTTTTTGTACGATGGCGCTGTCCATTTCGTATCCTGCCGGTGTAGCCACCCTTACGTCCATGCCCAGCAGGACTGCCGCCAGCACCAGAGAATTGGCTACGTTGTTTCCGTCACCCACGTACGCCAGCTTGATTCCCTTCAGCTTTCCTTTGTGCTCCCAGATCGTGAGCATGTCAGCCAGCGCCTGGCAAGGATGATACAGATCCGTCAAACCGTTGATGATCGGAATGGATGCATGCTCTGCCAGCTCTTCTACGTAAGAGTGGGAAAACGTGCGGATCATGATCGCATCGACGTAACGAGAGAGTACTTTGGCGGTATCGCTGATCGGCTCTCCGCGGCCGAGCTGCAGCTCTTTCCCGCTCAGGAACATCCCCATGCCCCCAAGCTGGTACATACCTACTTCAAAGGACACACGCGTACGTGTCGATGCCTTATCGAAAATCATGCCGAGTGTTTTGCCTTGCAAAGGCTGGAACGGCTGCCCCAGCTTTTGCAGTTGTTTGATGTGAGCTGCCAGATGCAGCAGCTCCATCAATTCTTCTCCGTTGAACTCGTCGATTCTGAGCAGGTCCTTTCCTTTATGCTTGCTGAGCGGCAAGTTTGGAAAGTGTTCCAATATCTTCACTGGCTGCATGCGAGCCACCTCTTTTCTCAAAAATGGATTTCACGTACAAGTCAAAGGTCTCGATGGCGGAAAACAGCGGTACACCTTGCTGCACCAAACGGCCACGGAGCGCAAAGCCCGCTCGGCCATGGCGGTTTCCGATTGTTGCTGTAATGAGGGCAAAAGCTGCTTTCTTCGCTTGCAGAAGCTCGATCAGCTTTCTCTCACTTTCAATCACGTGACTGACAGCTACCCCGTTTGTTTGCAGCCAATCAGCCGTTCCAGCTGTCGCTGCCAGCACGGCGCCTTCTTCTTGAAGCTGTGCCAAGGTCTTGCTCACCGCTTCCTGCTTATCCCCATCCTTCAGTGACACGATGACCAGATCGCCCGCTTGCCAGTCGCCATAATAGTTGTCTTTAAACGCGAATGCTTTGCCGGCAGCTTCTGCGAAAGAGCGACCCAAGCCTAGCACTTCGCCGGTTGATTTCATTTCAGGTCCCAATACGGGATCCACACCGTTCAGCTTCACGGTCGAGAATACCGGAGCCTTCACGACAGCGAATGGGATCTCCGGCAGCAGCCCTGTTCCGTAGCCCATGCCTGCCAACTTTTCACCCAGCTGTGCCTGAACAGCCAGTTGCACCATCGGGATGCCCGTCACTTTGCTCGTAATTGGAACAGTACGGGACGCACGCGGGTTCACTTCGAGCACGTACACGGTACTGCCATCAATGACAAACTGGATATTGATCAAGCCGACCGCTCCCATTTCTTTCGCGATCGCTTCCGTATAGCTGGCGATTGTCTGCTTGATTTCGTCCGACAGACCAGGCGCCGGGAACAGAGCCACACTGTCGCCGGAGTGAATTCCAGCCTTTTCGACATGCTGGAAGATTCCAGGAATGATGACACTTTCACCATCACACACCGCGTCGACTTCCGCCTCGCTGCCTGGCACGTATTTGTCTACGAGCAACGGGAAGAACGTTTTGCTGTCCGGGTGATTCAGCCAGCCGTTGATCGTCGCCTCGAGTTCTTGCAGATCTTGCACGACCACCATTCCCTGGCCGCCGATGACATACGACGGACGCATCAGGACGGGGAAGCCGATTTCTTCCGCGATCGCGGTGGCATCCTGCAGAGAGGAGACTCCTTTCCCCGGAATGTGCGGGATGTCCAGCTTGCGCAGCATTTCGTAGAACAGCTCGCGATCTTCTGCACGCTCGATCGCTGTCAGAGACGTTCCCATTACCTTCAGACCCGCTCTCTCCAGCTTGGCGGCGAGGTTGATGGCTGTCTGGCCGCCGAATTGCACCATCACGCCTTCTACCTGCTCGCGCTCAGCGATATGCAGCACGTCTTCTGCATGAAGCGGTTCAAAATACAGGTGGTCAGCTGTTTCGTAGTCCGTACTCACGGTTTCCGGATTGTTGTTAACGACAACCGCAGCAATGCCGTTCTTCTGAAGCGACTTGGCAGCATGGACCGAGCAGTAGTCAAATTCAATCCCTTGTCCGATCCGGATCGGGCCGGAGCCGAGTACCAGCACTTTGCGACCTGGCAAGGCAGTGACCTCATCGACTCCTTGCCAGTCGGAATAGTAGTAAGGGGTTTGCGCATCAAATTCAGCGGCGCATGTATCGACGATTTTGTAGGTCGGTGCGATGCCCGATTGCTGGCGCAGGTCTTTAACTTCGGCAGCTGTCCGTCCTGCCAGAGAAGCGATGGTCTCATCTGCAAAGCCGCGGCGTTTCGCTTCTAGGAGCAGCTCTGTCGGCAGCTCGCCGTCCTCGCAGCAAGCCAGCTCGACTTCCAAATCGATGATCTTCCGCAGGCTGCGCAGGAAGAACGGATCGACACCCGTCAGGCTGTGCAGCTCTTTTTCCGTAAAGCCTTTGCGAATCGCCTCTGCGAACACGAACAAGCGAATGTCTGTCGCTTCCTGCAGCGCTAGGGAGAGCTCCTCGCGGGACCACGAAGCCAGCTCTGGCCGGGACAGGTGCGTGCAGCCTTGTTCCAGGGAGCGCACGGCCTTCAGGAGCCCTGCCTCCAGGTTGCGAGCAATGGACATGACTTCTCCAGTCGCTTTCATTTGCGTGCCCAGCTTACGATCTGCCAGCGGGAACTTGTCAAACGGGAAGCGCGGGATTTTCACGACGATGTAGTCCAACGCAGGCTCGAAGCTCGCGTATGTGTAACCAGTAATGGGGTTCAGCACTTCATCCAGCCCATAGCCGAGTGCCAATTTTGCCGCGATACGCGCGATCGGATATCCAGTCGCTTTGGAGGCGAGCGCACTGGAGCGGCTCACCCGCGGGTTTACCTCGATCAGTACATATCGATCCGAATTCGGGTCAAGCGCAAATTGAATGTTGCAGCCTCCTACTACGCCCAAGGAACGGATCACTTTGGTCGATACGCTGCGCAGCATTTGATATTGGCGATCCGTCAACGTCTGGGAAGGCGCTACGACGATGCTGTCTCCCGTATGAATGCCGACCGGATCCAGATTTTCCATATTGCAAACGATGATGCAGGTGTCGTTGGCATCCCGCATGACTTCGTACTCGATTTCTTTCCAGCCTTTGACGCTGCGTTCGATCAGCACCTGTCCGATCGGGCTTGCAGCGATACCGCCAGCAGCCACTATGCGCAGCGTAGCCTCGTCTTCAGCAATCCCGCCGCCTGCGCCACCCAGCGTATAGGCTGGACGCACAATGACCGGATAACCGATGGAGCTGGCGAATGCGATCGCCTCTTCCACGGATTCGACCGTGTCACTCTCGGGTACAGGCTCGCCGATTTGTTGCATCAGTTGTTTGAACAGCTCACGGTCTTCCCCGTTTTGAATCGCAGCGAGCGGTGTACCGAGCAGCTCTACCTTGTACTTTTCGAGAACACCCGCTTCTGACAAGGCTACGGCCAGATTCAGACCGGTTTGGCCGCCCAGCGTCGGCAAGAGGCCGTCTGGACGTTCCTTCGCGATGATCGCTGTTACGGATTCCACTGTCAGCGGCTCCAAATATACTTTGTCGGCTACTTGCTCATCCGTCATGATCGTAGCCGGATTGTTATTCACCAGGACGACTTGCACGCCCGCTTCCTTCAGAGAAAGGCATGCTTGTGCGCCCGCATAGTCAAATTCTGCTGCCTGACCAATGACGATCGGGCCTGAACCGATAACCAATACTTTTTGGATGTGGGACAATTTAGGCATAATTCTTCGCTCCTACTACGCGCATCGACTGCAAGAATTGTTGGAAAATGTGAGAGGTATCACTTGGTCCGGGATGTGCCTCCGGATGGAACTGCACACTGAAAACGGGCAAGCTGAGATGGCGGAGTCCTTCGACCGAGCCATCGTTGACGTTGCGATAGGACACCACCAGATATCGCTTATCCAGCTGTTCTTCTTTGACTACGTACCCGTGGTTTTGCGAAGTCAGGTACACTTTGCCGGTTGCCAGCTCTTTGACCGGATGGTTGCTGCCGCGGTGTCCATAAGCGAGCTTTTCCGTCTTGCCACCGTACATGAGGGCAAGCACTTGGTGACCCAAGCAAATGCCCAGCGTCGGATACTGCTCCACCGCTTTGCGCCATTCACTGCAATAAGCAAGCAAGTGCTCCGGATCGCCAGGGCCATTGGAGAACATCAGGCCGTCCGGCTGCAGGGCCTTGATTTGGGCAAAGGTCGTGTCAAAGGGCACCACGGTTACGCGGCAGCCTATTGCCAGCAGCGAATCCACAATGGACTGCTTCATCCCCAGATCGACCAGCACGACATGCTCTCCGATGCCAGGATAGCGTTCGATCTGCTGGCTGGATACGTTTGCCACCAGCGACTTTTTGGCGTGCTTGTAGCGCATGGCCACGACTTCCTCCACCTCGAGTGGACGATCGGACATCACGCCGAACACAGGACCGTTTTGACGAACCCGCTTGGTGATGGTACGGGTATCGATGCCAGCCAAAATGGGAAACCCGAAGTCCTCGGCTGCCTGTGCCAACGTCTTGGTCGATTCGTAGTGGCTCGGTTCCATGCACAGCTCGCTCACGATCATTCCAGTCAATGCCGGCTGCGCTGCCTCGTAGTCTCTTTCGTTCACTCCGTAATTTCCGATCAATGGATATGTGAATGTAACGATCTGCCCCGCAAAGGAGGGGTCTGTCATCACTTCCTGATAACCTGTCATTCCTGTATGAAAAACCACTTCGCCGAATCCCGTAATCGGGGCACCGTACAAGGTCCCCGTGAACACTTCTCCGCTCTCCAGCGTGAGATAACCTACACCTAGTCCTTTTTTCTCTCTACTCATCTATGAAAGCCACTCCTCTCCAAAGGGCACACTTACCGAGAATTTATGCAACTCTTTGTATTAATATACATTCGTAATTATAAAAATGCAACGAGTTTTTTGTCCTTTCCCACTCGTTGCATTTTTCCCATGCACACATTATTTGCTTTTACGCCTGTGACAATCCTTCGTCCAGAGCCGCTATCGCCTGCTTCACTTCCGCTTCTGTCGTGATAAAGGACGGAAGCAATCGAACGACATTCGGCCCTGCCATCAGCAGGATGACGCCTTTTTTTTCTCGTGCATAATTGACTGCAGCCGCAGCCGTAATCGAGAGCTCTACCCCGAGCAGCAGGCCTTTTCCGCGAACCGTTACCACTTTGTCTGGATGCGCTGCTTTTAGCTGCGTGAGCTCCTGAATCAGCAGCTCATGGACCTTTGCCACTTTATCCAGAATGGCTTCTTGTTCCATGGTATCGAGCGTCGCAATGCCCGCTGTCGCAGCCAACGGATTGCCGCCAAAAGTGGTTCCGTGCGTACCGGGAGCGAATGCTTCCGCCACTTCTTTGGTCGCGACCACCGCTCCGATCGGGAATCCGCTGCCCAAACCTTTTGCCAGCGAGATCGCATCCGGCTTCACTCCATACTGCTGGAAAGCGAACCAGGTGCCTGTGCGGCCGATTCCCGTTTGAATTTCATCCACCAGCAGGAGCAGGCCATGCGCATCGCATAATTCACGCAAACCTTTTACGAAGGCATCTCCCGCCGGATGGACCCCGCCCTCGCCTTGAATCAGCTCCAGCATGATCGCGCACGTCTTGTCGGTGACAGCGGACTTTACTGCTTCCAAATCGTTGTAAGGCACGGTGACAAAGCCTTGTGGCAACGGGGCAAACCCATCCTTCACCTTGTCTTGGCCAGTCGCCGTCAAAGTCGCCAGTGTACGTCCGTGGAACGACTGCTCAAACGTGATGATCTCAAAGCGTTCCGTCCCTTTTACTTTTTGCGCATAACGGCGGGCCAGCTTGATCAATCCCTCGTTTGCCTCCGCCCCGCTGTTGCAGAAGAAAGCCTGATCCAATCCGGACAGACGGCTCAGCTTTTCAGCCAGGATTCCTTGCTGGGGTACGTGCACCAGGTTGGAGCAATGCCACAGCGTATCCAGCTGTTCATGCAGCTTGGCTGTCACTTTTGGCGGGACATGCCCCAGTGAGGTAACGGCGATGCCGGAAGTAAAATCGAGATACTGGTTGCCCTGATCATCCCAGACCTGGTTGCCTTGGCCTTTGACCAGACTGATGGGCCATCTTGCATAGTTATTCATGAGATGAAATGGTGCTGCTACTGTACTCATTCCCTATCCCTCCTTATTGTGGCTGCTTGGCATTCATCCGAACAGTCGTGCCAGCTGCCTCATCGCTGACGACAGCCAAAAGGTCCTCGGCTGTCCCTCGGCAAATGACGACCTGATTGACACCTTGCCCCAAAGAATCCAAAGCCGCCTGAACCTTCGGAATCATTCCGCCAGTGATGATGCCATCTGCTATCATCTGTCCGATTTCTTCTGCACTTGTCTCCTGTACCAGAGACTTGCTGCCATCCGGCTGTGGACGCAGGATGCCTGGAACGTCGGTCACCATGACCAGCTTTTCTGCCGACAGCGCTGCCGCCACCGCTCCTGCTGCAATATCTGCATTGACGTTAAACGCATCCGCTCCATCCAGACTGACAGACAACGGAGCGATGACCGGTACGTAGCCTTGGTTTAGAATGGCCAGTGGTATCGTGGTATCCGCCTGCTTCACTTCACCGACCCAGCCCAGCGGTTTTGCCGTCTTTTCTGCGATCAGTGTCTGTCCATCGATCCCGCTGACTCCCCACGCTTTCGCTCCTGCTTGTGTCAGCTTTCGCACCAGCGCCTTGTTGATGCTCCCGCACAGCACCATCTCCACCACGCGCAGGGTATCTTCGCATGTCACCCGCAATCCCTCAACGAACTGGGGAGTGATCTGCACCCGATCCAGCATGCCGTTAATGGCAGGGCCCCCGCCGTGGACGATGACGATCTGCTTGCCCTCTGCCTGCAGCTTGGCGATGGCCCCAAAGAAGGTATCCGGCAGCTGATCCATCGTAGAGCCGCCGCATTTGATGACTACGATTCCTTGCATCCGCTCTCCTCCTCCCTATGGGAACACCGGCACGAGTGGCAGTCCGGCTTTCTCTGGCAATTGGAACATGACGTTCATATTTTGAATCGCTTGACCTGCTGCACCTTTGACCATGTTGTCAATGACGGACAAAATAACGACTCTGCTCGTGCGTTCATCCACATGAACGGCGATATCGCAGTAGTTGGATCCGAGCACCTCTTTGGTATGCGGATGACTGCCTGCAGGGCGTACCCGTACGAACGCTTTATCTGCGTACGTCGCTTCAAACAGCTCCTGAGCCTGCTGCTGGGACACCCCTGCCTCCAGCTGCCCGTAAGCGGTTACCAGGATTCCGCGCGTCATGGGAACCAGGTGAGGTGTAAACTGGACAAAGGACTCCACTCCGGACTGCTTCGCCAGCTCCTGCTCGATTTCCGGCGTGTGCTGGTGCTTGGCTACTTTGTATGCATGTATGCTTTCATTGATTTCGCTGTAGTGAACCCCCATCGACATGCCTCGTCCCGCTCCGGATACACCCGATTTGGCGTCGACGATCCAGCTGCCTGGTTTTACCCATCCGCTCCGCATCATCGGGATCAATGCAAGCAGGGTTGCTGTTGGATAGCATCCAGGGTTGGCTACGAGAGAGGCGCCCGCTACCTGCTCTTGATTCCATTCGGTCAAACCATACACCGCTTTTTGCACCCACTCGACCGGTGCCGGTTCGCGTTTGTACCAGCTGCGGTAAGCATCCCCGCTCTCCAAACGGAAATCTCCGGACAGGTCGATTACTTTTGCTCCGCCGAGCTCCATCAATTGCGGGGAAAGCCCAGCGCTCACCCCTGCCGGCGTCGCCAGAAAAACGACATCGTTATCCACGCTCATGCTTTTCGCTTCAATAGGCGACAGAGTGGGCAGACCCAGTCCGGACACATGAGGAAATGTTTTTTCCAGCGACTCCCCCTCCGCTGAGCTAGAATACAAATTGGCAATTCGAACCTCTGGATGACCCGCCAGCAGACGTATCAACTCCGCACCGCCGTAACCGGTAGCCCCAACGATCCCGACCCGAATCATAGATCTCTCCCCTTCTCCAACGAATGTTCTGTATTTTTATACATGAATAATAATAAAAATTCATGGAGAATACAACCCTAAAAACCTGCAGAAATAGAAAAAGCGCCCGATCGAATCGGACGCTTCCCTCTGAAAAACCGTTTATTTCTTATCCGCCAGCCATGCAGCCAGCGTCTCGGCATCGGCACCTTTTACCAAGCCTGGAGGCATGGCACCTTTACCTTTATTCAATATTTCCAAGATCTGATCCTTGTTCAATTGCGAACCGACTTTTTGCAGGTTCGGACCTACTGCGCCTTCCAGCGTTTGACCGTGGCATCCTGCGCATGTGTTCTTGAACAGTGCCTCAGCGGTTGCGGCGTCGTAGCTACCCGATGGAGCAGTCGTGGACGGCGTTTCCGTTGCTGGGGTTTGCGTTGCAGGGGTTTGCGACGGCTGATTGGCTGGCGGCTGTGTAGTCTTAGCTCCGCCACAGGCACTTAGCGAGAATACGAGTACAGCCGCAACCACAGAAAGGGATAAACGTTTCATGGGCTGTTTCCTCCTTTACTAGATAATTCTTCGCTAAGTATGCCTCATGCGCCCCAAACTCATTCCTTTGGAACAAAGGAAGTTAAGGCAGCGGGAACTCCAGCGGGCTCCATTCGCGCAGCTCCAGTGTACGGGCGCCTTCCGCCACCACTGGATCCGCTTCCGCCAACCCTCTGGCCTCTTCCAGAGAAGCCGCTTTGTAAATCACGAGTCCGCCTTCCTTATCGGTGAAAGGACCCGCCATGAATACCTTATCCTGCTTGTACAGTTCATTGAGATACTCCAGATGTGCTGGTCTTACTTTTGCGTTCAGCTCTTGATCGATGATCGGCAAAAAGGCTGCATACAGCATGTGGCTCTCTCCTTTTAACTAGTCAATTTATTCGCAATCCTTCTATCAAGGTACCACTTTGCGGACAAACGGGTAAACCTTTTTATACGCTAATTTTCTTACGCTCTTCTGTCCGGTCCTGGCTCTACGAATTGCAACAGCTCACGGTCCGGGCCGTAGAAAAAGATCGTTCTGCCCCCATCCAGCGACGGGTTAGGCGTTTCGGTCTTAAACTCAATTCCTTTTTCTCGATAATGGTTGATCGCCTCATCGATATCATCTACCGTAAACGCCAAGTGGTTGACGAGGCCCTGCTCGGAGTAATCGCCCATCGGCGTCAAATCGCGAATCAGCTCGATCTCAAAGCCTGGCTGATTGTCATGGTACAAAAATGTCATCTCCCGAATCGGTGATTGCCCTCTCAGACGCACCTGGTAACCAAACATCTCTTGGTAAAACGCAATCGACCTGTCCATTTCGGTAACAATCATCGCTACGTGCTCCGCTTTTCTTATCATGTCCCCATCTCCTCCTTGACGCTTGTCTGTTTCATTCGAATTTTATCATTCCCAGCGATCCCTTTGCACAAAAAAACGGCATGGAATCCTCCATGCCGTTGTCGCGCTCTGATTAGCGATTGATTTGCGCTCGCAAATAACCGTCAATGAAGACGTCAATCTCCCCATCCATGACCGCTTGCACATTGCCCACTTCTACGTTGGTGCGGTGGTCCTTGACCAGACTGTACGGGTGGAAGACGTACGAACGAATCTGGCTGCCCCATGCGATGTCTTTCTGTTCGCCCTGAATGGCTGCCATCGTTTTTTCCTGCTCTTCGCGTTTGCGCTCAAACAGTCGTGCTGTCAGCATTTTCATTGCACGCTCGCGGTTTTTGATCTGAGAACGCTCTGTTTGACACGTCACGACGATTCCCGAAGGCAAGTGGGTAATCCGAACGGCGGAGTCAGTCGTGTTGATGTGCTGTCCACCTGCACCACTGGAACGATACGTGTCAATCTTGAGGTCTTCCGAACGAATGTCTACCGAGTTGTCGTCTTCAATCTCCGGCAGGACGTTGCAGGAGACAAAGGACGTGTGACGGCGTCCGGAAGCGTCAAATGGTGAAATCCGTACGAGTCGGTGGACCCCCTTTTCTGATTTTAGGTACCCGTACGCATTGTGCCCTTTAATCAACAGCGTCACGCTTTTTACGCCCGCTTCGTCACCAGGCAAATAGTCCAGAGTTTCTACTTTAAAGCCTTTGGCATCGCCCCAGCGTGTATACATGCGCAGGAGCATGGACGCCCAATCCTGAGATTCCGTACCACCCGCTCCAGGGTGCAGCTCCAGGATCGCATTGTTCTTATCGTACTGATCACTCAGCAAGAGCTCCAGCTCAAAGCTCTCAAACGCTTTTTTCAGCTCTTGGGTGCTGTCATACAAATCCGGAATAAGGGACTGTTCCCCTTCTTCGATAACCAGCTCGAGCATCAGCTGCAGGTCATCGTATTGGGAATCCAGCTTGCCCATCGTCTCCACGAGGCTTCTTACCGCGTTCAGTTCACTGATTGTCTTTTGCGCTGCATCGTTGTCGTCCCAGAAGTCGGGTGCCAGCATGCGCTCTTCCAGTTCACCAATCCGCTCCTGTTTTACTGGGAGGTCAAAGAGACCCCCTGATATCTGCTAAACGCTTAGCCATACTGGACATCTCTTGTTTGATGTCCGCAATATCGATTAATGCCATGTTGCGAATCACCTTCTCTTCCTTAAGCTATGTTTATTGTATCGTAATTTGCCAGATCCGCAACCTGACAGAGTGCCAAGCAGGGGGAAGGTGATTCATTTTCTATATGGGCCCTTTCATCCTCCGGTCAAGTTTGGCGGCGAGGGCGAGGAGCGGAAGTCTCGAATTTCGCGAGAGGGTGCCGATTTCACTTGGGGAGCACTGACCAGCGTAAGATGTGTGCCTCGCGATTCAGTCGTTCGTTTTCGCGCTTTTGTATTCTTATTCACTTTCTTGTATGGATAATTCAATCCAGCTGCTCCTTCTTTATGCCCCTGATCGATCATGGCCTTGGGATCGACGAGCAATGCGTTCATCCAGAGCGGCTGCGGGATTTCCGAAACGAGTCGTTCTTCCGGAAATACCGGGTCTCGCGCTGTAAATACTTCTATTTGGGTGTCTTCGGTTTTATCTTTTTCTCCATGAATGATTTGTAAGGATCTATTTTCTTTTCCTACCCGCAGCACAGCTTTCAGTGTCACGGCGATGCGTTCCAGGATATTCACTGCTTGTATGCCCATCACGTTGACTGTCGTCTTCATTGTTCATTCCCCCGTCATCGTGTATTTGGAAAAGTGTTGTACTTACGATTCTATGGTTTTTTGAAAGGATTTCCACTAGAATCGTTCGATGGCATTTTCCAGTGTTAGACAAATCGACGGAGCGATGCCGACGAGGAACAAAGGAATGGGACGAACGCTGTCTAGCAGGCAGGAATCAGGGCAGAAAAAAACCTCTGAGTTCACATGCTCAGAGGTTCTAGCCGTATCATCAATCTTCGAGTGCCTCAAAAATGTTAGCCTCACCCGCGCCGAAGTACTTATCTTGACCTTTTTTCCCATAATCTACTGCTGTCTTCCGGATTAATGCTGCCACCTGTGCCGGGCTGTAATTCGGATGCTCGGATTTGATGACTGCAGCGATTCCAGCCACTTTTGGAGCTGCCATCGACGTTCCATGCATATAGGCATATCCCTTTAGATTGGAGGTAAAATACGGCGGAAGGTAGGTTGGCCATGTCGACAACGCACGGTAGCGGAAATCACGCTTATCGAGGTAGTCACCTTTCGGGTCTTCCCGATAAAGGGCGTCGTATTCTGGACCGTTGTCTCCGCCTGGCGCGGCGATGTCGATCGGATTGCCATAATTGGAATAAAACGCGATTTGATCCTTTGACCATTCATTGGAGGAAGACACCGTAATGACTCCTGGGAGCTGAGCAGGGACAACCCGGGAAGGCCCTTTGATATCCAATCCATAGGTGTCCTTCCAATATTCCTGCATGTCGTGCAAACTGCCCAGATCCCTCGAATCATTTCCGGCAGCAACGACTACTGTCACGCCCTTCTTAACGGCATATTGAACAGCCCGTTTATACGCCACGATGGAAGCAGAATCACCCTTTTCTCCATAATTCTGCGCCATCCAACGCCAGCCGCCCAGGGACATGTTCACTACGTCCACCTTGTCATTTGCCGCAGCTACCAGCGCATCCGTGATCCAGGATTGCTGCGCTCCGCCTGTCGCTCCGAATACTCGGTATGCGCGGACCGTCAGCTTAGGTCCAATCCCCAACACCTTGCCATCCGCTGCGATGGTACCAGCAACATGGGTGCCATGGCCGTTTTCATCCCACGCGTCATCTGTTCCCGGCACAAACGTCTTGCTGCCTTTCTCATCTGCATTTTTCTTCAAATCCGGATGATCAAAATCCAATCCGGTATCAATGATCCCGACGACCGTATCTGAATCTCCTTTGCTAATTTCATGCGAGTCAAAATCATGGGTCACCCGTTTCACATCCCACTGCAAATCGTGGTAATTTTGATCCGGGTCATCCCAGTCAGGCTGTGGAATGTCCGTAATCGGCTGGCCATCCGCTGCTTCTGGGTCCTCTTCGTCCAAGTGGATTTCCAGTTCTTCCTCCGCAGCGAGTACATCAGTGGATTCACGAAGCTTGTCCAAAAAGTTAGGATCATCCGAGCTGGCCGACACGATCCCAATCTCCTCAACCACCGTCTCAACCTCTCCACCTGCATCTTCAATCTGCTCTTCGAAATCATTTGGCAAATTGTCTTTCTTGAAAGCGATCAGGTAAGACGTCTCCTTGCTCTTCCCAAGTACAGGTGCTTGCACAGCAGAAAGCACGGTGGCCATCAGGCCTACCACCAACGTGGAATTCAAAAGGACAAGCTTGAGTGATTTTTTCAACGGACATTCTCCCTTCGGTAAATTAACTTTTACTTATATCATTGTAGGGATTTCCAATATCTTGCTCCAGAAAAATCGTTCGATGTGTTTCTGCACCAATGGACAAAAAGACGCAAAAAAACATCCCTTCCTACAGATCCAGGCTGTTGAAGAAGGGATGTTTGACGAATCACGCGTCTTTTATTTGTGTTATTGATTGCGCTTGTTGTTGCGGCGGCGCTCCTGATCCTCAGCTCGGCGCTGCGCGCGGTTTTTCGGATCGGCGTCTCCGGAAGTCTCTGAATCCGGGCGCTCGGAAGGTCCTGAAGTCTGCAGCTGATCTGGATCCATACCTTGACCTCGGATCACATCCTGACGCTCCAGGTTTTGGCTCACTTCCGCTTTCATGATGTACATAGCCACTTCTTCCTCGACAGCAGCGACCATGGACTGGAACATTTCATATCCTTCAAACTGGTACTCACGCAGCGGATCGTTCTGACCGTAAGCGCGCAGATGAATCCCTTGGCGAAGCTGATCCATCGCATCGATGTGATCCATCCACTTGCTGTCCACAGCGCGCAGGATAACGACTTTTTCAAACTCGCGAATCATATCGCCAATCTCTGCTTCACGCTGTGCATACTGCTTGGAGACTTCGTTTTTCAGGAGTTCCATGATTTCTTCCGCTTCTTTGCCTTTCAGCATCTTAGCGGTGATGGTTTCATCATGCAGGAACATGTTGTTGGCTGCATCCGCAAGTGCTTGGAGATCCCAATCCTCTGGCACCTCTTCTTTTGGACAATGCAGCTCGACATTGCGTTCCAGGACGCTGTTGATCATGCCAAGTGCGATTTCGCTCAGGTCCTCTTTCTCCAGGATGTCGCGACGCTGCTTGTAGATAACCAGACGCTGCTGGTTCATCACATCGTCGTACTGGAGTACGCCTTTACGCGCATCGAAGTTGGAGCCCTCTACCCGTTTCTGAGCAGATTCGACAGCACGTGTAACGAGACGGCTCTCGATCGGCATATCTTCTTCCATGCCGAGACGATCCATCATGTTCATGATGTTGTCCGCACCAAAACGGCGCATCAGCTCATCCTGCATCGAAAGGAAGAACTGGGAAGAACCAGGGTCCCCTTGGCGACCGGAACGACCGCGCAGCTGGTTGTCGATCCGACGGCTCTCGTGGCGCTCGGTACCGATGATGTGCAAGCCGCCCAGGTCAGCGACTCCCTCACCCAGCTGAATGTCCGTACCACGTCCCGCCATGTTCGTCGCGATCGTGACGGCACCGTATTGACCCGCACGTGCTACGATCTCGGCTTCTCGCGCATGCTGCTTTGCATTCAGGACGTTGTGCGGTACGCCTTTTTGCTTCAGCATTTGCGAAAGACGCTCGGAGTTTTCGATGGAAATGGTACCGACCAGAATCGGTTGCCCTTTTTTATGACGCTCTACAATGTCGTTTACCACTGCACGATACTTCGCTGCTTCCGTTTTGAACACCAAGTCAGGCAAGTCCTCACGTGCGACTGGTTTGTTCGTCGGAATGACGACAACGTCGAGTCCGTAGATCTTTTTGAATTCCTCTTCTTCCGTTTTCGCCGTTCCGGTCATACCGGACAGCTTTTGATACATACGGAAGTAGTTTTGCAGGGTGATGGTCGCCAGCGTCATGCTCTCGCTCTGAACGCGCAGACCCTCTTTCGCTTCGATCGCTTGGTGGAGACCGTCGCTGTAACGACGCCCTACCATCAGACGACCGGTAAATTCGTCGACGATCACAACTTCGCCTTCCTGAACGACATAGTCCACGTCGCGTTTGAACAGGACTTGCGCTTTCAGTGCAGCCGTAATGTGATGGTTCAACGTCATATGTGCCGTATCGTACAGGTTTTCGATATTGAACGCCTGCTCTACCTTGCTCACGCCGTCATCGGTCAAGGACACGATTTTCAGCTTTTCATCAATCGTGAAATCCTTTTCCAGCTCCAGACGTTTTACAAAGTGGGAGCAGATGTAGTACAGCTCCGTCGAACGATTCGCAGAGCCGGAAATGATCAACGGCGTACGCGCTTCGTCGATCAGGATGCTGTCCACCTCGTCAATGATGGCATAGAAGAGCGGACGCTGAACCATCTGTTCCTTGTACAGCACCATGTTGTCGCGCAGGTAGTCAAAGCCAAATTCGTTGTTGGTTCCGTAGGTAATATCGCAAGCGTAGGCTTCACGCTTTTCTTCCGCGCTAAGTCCGTTCTTGTTCAAACCGACGGTGAGGCCCAAGAAGTTGTAGAGTTGACCCATGATGGTCGAGTCGCGCTCGGCCAAGTATTCGTTCACCGTAACGACGTGAACCCCTTTTCCCAGCAATGCGTTGAGGTAAGTGGCCAGTGTCGCTACGAGGGTTTTCCCTTCCCCCGTCTTCATCTCGGAAATGCGTCCTTCCTGCAGGACCATACCACCGATGAGCTGCACATCAAAGTGCCTCATGCCGAGGACCCGCTTGGATGCTTCCCGAACGACGGCAAACGCTTCATTCAAAATCTTGTCCAGATCTTCCCCGTTTTGCAGGCGAGCTTTGAATTCTTCTGTCTTTTCCCGCAGCTGCTCATCGGATAGAGCCGCTATGCTTGGTTCAAGCGAATTGATCGATTCTACGCGCTTAAACATTTTTTTGACTTCGCGCTCATTGCTATCGCCAAAAATCTTTTTAACGAGTCCTAACATGAGGACACCCCTTCCATATGCTCTCAAGTGAAAAACGGTACTTTCGCTCCCCCTTGAGAGGGCTCCAAAATATCCCTGAAACAGGGATACAGATTTTCCGAAAATAAACTCTCTCTAAAAATCTATTTTAACAAATCTGTTCACATATACACAAGTAAAGGGAGTTGCCAATAGCAACTCCCTAGTCTTATACGAGTGATAGGCTATAAAGTTTCGTTATTTGGGTTCGATCAAACCGTAGCGACCATCATTGCGACGGTACACCACACTCACATCGTTCGTGTCGGTATTTTGGAAGACAAAGAAGTTGTGTCCCAACATATCCATTTGCATGACAGCTTCGTGAGTATCCATTGGTTTTAGATCAAAGCGCTTGGTTCGGACGATGTCGATATACACATCTTCCTCATCGCTTCCATCAGCCAGCGCCACTGCTACCGGTTGGCTTTCACGTCCCCCCGCTTTGCTAGCAGAATCAATTCTCAATTTTCGCATTAACTTGGTTTTGTGCTTGCGAATTTGACGCTCCAGTTTTTCTACTACCAGATCGATAGCAGCGTACATGTCTTCATGCGTTTCCTCTGCCCGGATAATGACTCCGCCAAGCGGGATCGTTACCTCGATCGTCCCCTCGCCCCGATGAACGCGCATCGTGACTTGAGCATCGGTAGGCTGAGTGCTTTCAAAGTATTTTTCGAGACGGCCGACTTTCTTTTCCACATACTCTCGTAGTGCTTCGGTGACTTGAATGTTTTCTCCACGAATGTTAAATTTCATGGTTCCAACCTCCTTCCGTCTATATAAAGGTATTCGGCGCAATTGTAAATAATCCTCCTGTTTCTCTTCAAAAAACGCACACAAAATTTTTACAATCACTCAACAATCGACAGAATTTTACCAATACTTACTACTTTCCCTATGATATAATACCTTAGTAGTCACTCACACAACCATATTTCGCGGTCGTATATCGCACAGGAGGAATCCTCATGGCAGAGGTGAAACCTTCCCACTCTATTATCGGAGCTACACTCGCGCAAGACGTTTACAACGAGTATGGCCTGCTGCTCTTACCCGCAGGCGTTGTATTGCAGCAGAGTGACTTACGGCTACTAGAAGCCCATCAAATCAATAAGGTAATGCTCGCCGCGGCGGGCGAGGCTCCTGAGATGCCCGAGCCGACCCTCCATTGGAACGAAGCGCAAGCCACCCGCCAATACGTGATAGCCGTTCAGCAAACGGAGGGGCTGTTCAAGCAGATCGCTTCGGGCAGTGTCCCTTCCTTGAAGCAATTTAACGAGGCTTTTTACCCCATGCTGGATGCTGTACTTCAGCGCTGGGACTTTCTGCGCTTTATCTACATAAAAGAAGGCACGGACAACTATACGTACCGCCATTCCTTGAATGTCGGCATTGTCGCCGCCCTCCTCGGCAAGCTTATGGGGAAATCGGAGGAAGACATCTACTTTTTGGGGCAAGCCGGATTGCTGCATGACGTCGGGAAAATGATGATACCCGATGAGCTGTTGTCAAAACCGGAGAGCCTGACGGATGAAGAATACGCGATCATGAAACGTCACACGAAATACGGCAGCCAGTTGCTCCGCACGATGGAACATGCCAACGAGCTGATGGCTTTATGTGCCCTGCTCCATCACGAGCGTCTGGACGGTTCGGGCTATCCGGAGGGACGCACGAGTGAAACCATCCCTTTTGAATGCCAGATCATCAGCGTTGCGGATGTTTTTGACGCCATCTGTACGGATCGGGTGTATCGCAAGGGCACGTCTCCATTTGAAGCTGCCAACATCTTGTGGGAGCAGGCCTGTACGGGTAAATTAAATGCCTTGGTCGTGTCCCGCTTCATTCATTACATCGTTCTGTTGTACGTAGGCTCCAAAGCCGTTCTGAACAGCGGCGATGACGTGGAAATTATTATGATTCATCACGACGAGCCGATGAGACCTCTTGTCCGCCGCGGCGAGGATTTCCTGGACTTGCGCCAGCATCGCCATTTGCGCATCCAAAAAATGATCAGTTAACATACCAATCCCCCTGTACCCGTTCAATGGGCCAGGGGGATTTCATGTTTTCTACAATTTAACGACGTTGGCAGCCTGTGGTCCGCGATCGCCTTCCACAATATCAAACTCTACCGCTTGTCCCTCTTCCAGACTGCGAAACCCGTCTGACTGAATCGCTGAGAAGTGGACAAACACATCATCGCCACCCTCGCGCTCGATGAAACCGAAACCTTTTTCTGCATTAAACCATTTTACTTTGCCTTGCATGAAACAGCACAACCCTTTCTTTTGCCAAAAATTAGGATAGATATCCTGCATGGTTCGATTCTAGTTTACCCAAAAACAGGAAGCCCATTCCTTTATTTAGGGGTATATCGTTTCTCCAAGCCTCGGACGACGACACGGGAGAGGAAAATGGTCAGAAGCAGATAGATCGCCCCGGAGGTGAGATACGGAGGGAAACGCTCGAATGTATTTTTGGCGACGTTGAACGCTGCATACCCGAGCTCTGGTGTCGCAATAATCGCCAGTAAAGAAGAGTCCTTCAAAAGGGCAATAAACTCATTTCCGAGTGCCGGCAGCATGCGCAAAAAAGCCTGCGGGATAAGAATCAGCCTCATTGCCATTCCTTTGCCCATCCCGAGTGACCTGGCCGCTTCCATTTGCCCCGGATCGATGGACTGGATCCCCGCTCGGAAGATTTCCGCGATATAGGCGGCAGCATTCAAGGTCAAGGCCACAAACCCGG
Source organism: Brevibacillus choshinensis (assembly GCF_016811915.1). Taxonomy (NCBI): domain Bacteria; kingdom Bacillati; phylum Bacillota; class Bacilli; order Caryophanales; family Paenibacillaceae; genus Brevibacillus; species Brevibacillus choshinensis. The sequence continues at coordinate 5,667,311 of NZ_CP069127.1, forward strand.
AAAAGAGAGCTTCCGGCACTTTCGCCTCTGGAAAAAAGATCCCCCAGACCCCTGGAATCACCGCGGTATGAATCAATAAGATTTGCAGAAACAAAGGCGTACCGCGGAACAGCTCCACATAAACAGCTGAAGGAGCTTTCAAATACACCTTGTCCGACAATTTACCCAATCCAATGAACAGACCTAATATGGTCCCGCAAACGATTGCTACCGTCGTCAGGAGAATCGTATTGAACACACCTCGTATGAATAATTCCCGATAATCGTAGACTACGCTCCAATCCATACCCATGCCTCCTCTCGATGCAACCCGTCAAGGCACAAGGAACGGGTACGCCATTTGACGCACCCGCCGAGTGCAATTGCTGCTGTCTTATTGACCGAAATATTTGTCGTTGATTTCTTTCAACTTGCCGTTTTCCTTGATCGTCTTCATGCCTTGGTTGATCTTGTTCAGCAAGTCGGCGTTGCCTTTTTTGACGATGATTCCGTAGTGCTCGACTTCAAAGGAATCGTCCTTGATCAGCTTGAATTTCTTGTCTTTCATCTTTTTCGCATAGTCCTGCAGAACCGCGTTATCCGCGACAACCGCATCTACACGACCAATAAAGAAGTCATCCACAGCGGACGGCGTATCGTCGTACCCTTTTATGCCTTCGTACGTATCTCCAAATGCCTTCTTCACGACTTGCTCACCAGTGGTGGCCGATTGTACCCCGATCTTTTTGCCTTTGAGATCCGCCAGTTTGGCGACGGTCGAATCTTCAGGCAACAGAATCAACTGGTTTGCCTCAAAATAAGGATCCGAGAAATCATATTTTTGTTTGCGCTCGTCGGTAATCGTTACTGCGGAAATTCCCAAATCGACATTTCCTTTGTCAATGCCGTCAAACAATGGATCCCAGCCGGTATTCTTCACTTCAATCTTGATGCCGGCAGCATCCGCTACAGCTTGGACGACATCGATGTCAAAGCCCGTGATTTTGTCTGCTTCCATTTTTTCAAATGGAGGGTAGGCTGCGTCTGTACCGACCACATATACTTTGCTATCTCCTGCTGCCGAGCCAGAGCCGCCTCCTGAAGCTTGTTGACCACCCGATCCACAGGCCGAGACCAAAAGTCCCACCCCTACGGTCAACGCAAGTGTTGCCAACCACTTTTTCCCGTTCTTCACCTGTAAAACCCCCTTGATATTCTATCTCTGTTTTACATTTGTCCCCAACAATATCCACAACATAATCATGTGTTTATTGCGTTCTCCACAGAGATATCCACATTATCCACATCGAGTTGTGCACAAGCTGGGCATAACAATTTCTTGCTCGTTGCACGGCTGTTTTGGAGATCCAACGACCGTGCCCAGCAAGAAGTTGCCAGAAAAAAAAGAAAGATTCCTGTCAGATATACTTCTCTCTGATACACAGGAATCCTTCTTTTCAACAAAACTATTTGCAGAAAAATACGAATTATTCTTTTTCCGCTAAAATGATAATCTCCACTCTTCTATTCTTTGCACGGTTCTCTTCATTGGAATTATCCACGAGTGGCTTGTATTCCCCCAGCCCCGCAACCGTAAACCGCGAAGACGGTAAAGTATACGCATCAACCATTTCACGCATTACCGCAATAGCGCGCCCCGTCGACAGCTCCCAGTTCGTTTTGTAGGAGCTGTGCGCAATCGGCACATCATCCGTGTACCCCTCGATACGCACCCGATTGCCAAAACTCTTCAATACCCCCGCTACCGTACCGACCACTTGCTTCCCTTGCTGCTTCAGATCTGCCGAACCACTCGGGAACAGAATGCTCACCGGAAGACGGATACGCAAGCCTTCTTCCGTTTCTTCATAATCGAGATTCAGTTCTGCCAAGGCGGAGGATAGCTGTGTCCGGACCGTCTCCATGTCCCGTTCGGCAGCGTCGGTTTCTGTCGAGCCAACTGGCGGTGGCGGCGGCGCGGCATCCGGGATCTGTGGCGTCTCCCCCTCCGAGCCCGTCAGCAGCTTCTTCTGCGCCTCCAGCTGGTGCACTTCCCGCTGCAGCTCCAGCTTTTGCAGATTCAACAGATCCAGACTCTCATGGACCTGCTGCAATGTCGCCTGCTGCTTCGCGGTTTCTTTTTGCGCCTCTGCTCGCTGCGTCTGGAGGTTTGCCGCTTGCGAAGCCGCTATAATCACCACAATGACAAACAACAGCGTAATCAGGTCGCTATAACTGAGCAGCCAGCTCTTTTCCAGCTCCTTTTCATCGTAAAGCCGGTCGTCATGCATAGCGATCCTGCCTCTCAATCGTTCCTTTCATGCTGCCCGCCTCTTTGACCAGCACCAGCTTCTGGTCGCCCGGCAGGAACGAATTCAATTTTTCAAACAACAGACGCGGCGTCTCCATCCGCTGCAAGCCGACGCAGCCCTCGATGTAGAGACGCTTTTCAAACATCTCCCGGTCGTACAGATCCATCATCCGGTAGTAGCATGGCAGCGCGAACAGGTTGGCCAGCAGCGCCCCGTACAACGTCGCTACGACGGCTGCGCTCAGGCTGTGGCCCGTTACGGTAAAGTCGGAGAGAGATTTCAAGACGCCCGTCATCCCCAATAGCGTTCCGACCAGCCCCATCCCAGGAGCAAGCAAGCTAATCAAGCGGAAAAAGCCCGCCGCTTGCTGGTAGCGATACTGCTCCCCTTTGAGCTCGTTTTCCAGGATGAGACGCAGCTCGTCCTCCGGCACCCCCTCGATCGCAAGCAAGCTGCCGCGCTGCACGAAAGAGTCTTTTTCCTGCTGGAGCTCTTTTTCCAGCGTGATGTAGCCCTGCTCCTTTTGCACCAGCGCATAGTAGTAGAAGCGCTTGATCGTATCCTCGACGTTGCTCTCCCGGCCGTGGATCAAGAGGCGCGTGATTTTTTTCAGGTCCAGGTGCTTGCGCTTGATCGCGTAGGAGATCACGACAGACAACGCTACCAGCTCGATGGCTGTCGGGTTCAACAGATCGGCGATACTGCCGTTCAGGTAGACCGCGTGTATGAAGATGAGAAGGACGGCTCCGATTAGGAGGAGCGAGCGGCGTTTTGTGGACAATGGTGTCACCTTCCTAGTGTTCTTTCAGAAAACTGTTTACTTTGGTATATCGGTTAGATTGAATTTAATTATTATAGCAAAGGTTTTCCAAGCCGATAAAGGAAAGATAGAATCTGACAAGAAAAGGAGAATTAACCTATGGACATCAGTTCCATCATGGGCGCCCAAGTAAGTCAACTGCAGCAAACCGTTGGCCTGAGTATGCTGAAAATGACGCAGGCCACTCAAGCGGCAGGGGCGATGGTTATGCTGCAGGATTTTGCGAATGCACAAGTATCTGCCCAAGCACCCCATCCAACTCTCGGAAAGCAGATTGATATCAGTGTGTGATGGGCAAGAAAAAAGCGAAGAAATGGATTCTTCGCCGAAAATCGTAACTTTAACCTTATCCTGTATCTTGTTGAAGGTTACTTTAATTATTTAGCCAGCCAGAAATTTCTGGTTGGCCTTTTCTCGTGGCAGACGAACAGGGTTTCGTTATCTATTTGCAAATAGTTAATTGGCATTTCAAACACAATTGACAGGCTCCCGTATCTGGGTAGCCCTTTCCAAGGATTATGAGAAAGTAAGTAAAACATCTTATTTGATTACTTTTTCGTATCGAAAAAAGCACCATAAGCAGCCGAACTATAGCCTCGATACTGTTGATTAATTGTTTTTCCGCGCTGAATTTGGTTTAATTTTTCGGAAAGCTGCTCTTTTCTGTCTTCCATCATAGGAATGGTGCGTTGATCGATTTGCAAAATAGGCTGTAGATACTGCTGTTTCCATTCTTCACGAAATACAGCGCCCTTGCTCATCTCTGCTTCCATTTTCTCTTTCACCAGTTCGCGCTTTTCCAATAGTTCATTCCAATGATCAGGATCTGCCTCCTCCTTCACCACAGACTGCGCCAATTCTCTGGTATGATGCAGTAACTGCTGAAACAGTAACTCCAATGCCTCTATTGAATTCTCCCTCATATTTGCCATTTATCTAACCCTGTGTCTTCGCCAGTATCATGGCTTGCTTCCAAGTATCACGAAACTCCACTACGAAGCCTTCCACTTCATCCAGAATCGCAACGTCTTTCTTAATATTTGCTTCAATCAAGCGTTGTTGTATGTACTCATACAACAAGACCATTTGTTGCGCTACGGGATATTGGCGATCCAGAGTAATAAGTAATTCTGAAAAGATGTCCTGAGCCTTGATGTTGTATTCATTCGCCTTATCCCACTTCTTTATTTCAATCGCCGCTTTTGTCTGCTTGATAAACTTTAGTGCACCGTTGTATAGCATCAGGGTTAGCTCACCTGGAGTAGCGGTTGTAATTGAATTAGTTTGATAGGCTTGGGCAGGTTGTTGATAGGCCATTCCATCCAGCTCCTTTTATTTCACTGTCCTCCGCCGAATTGTTGCATGAGCCATCCGCTTTGCGAATTGGCTTTTGAGATAGCCTGTTCCATTGCCGTAAACTGTTTATAGTAACGGCTCTCGATATCTTTTAAACGTTCTTCCCATTTATCGATATCTTTATCGATTTGATCTATGCTCTTTCCAATAAAACTTTTATCTACTAAAGAAGCACTACTGCCCGCTTTTTCTGTGATTTTGTCCATAGATACTTTTAGCTGATCATAAAGACGTTGAGCAATTCCGCTTCCACTGAATTTGCCGTCTGGATCGGTTTTCGTGAACAATTCGACTACTTTACTGCCGTTTTGAGTGATGGCCTCACGTAATTTTTTTTCATCAATATGCAGCTTTCCGTTCTCAGAATACTCCAATGTGTTAATCCCGATCTCACTTAGCGTGTCAAACTTAGAATCAGACACACCAGAAACAACAGAGGAAAAAGCTGCACGCATCCCGCTTAAAGCTGCGGTTAGTATGGGATCAGAACGTAGGAGACCGCTTTTTGCTTTAGCTTCCCACATTTCGATTTGCTTTTCCGACATCCCCTCTTTTTCCTCATCCAAAAGTGGTCCGAAATCGCGATATCGTTTTTCTTTAACCTCGGTATTCATCTTCGCAATGATCTCATTGTATTTGTCGACAAAACCCTTGATTGTATCGAAAATGCTATCGACGTCTTGTGTAGAAGAAATTGTAGCGTTTCCTGTTGATTTTAATGTATATTCCATACCATTGATCGTAAAAATATTAGACGTGCGCTCGGTTTTCAAACCGTTAATGGTAAATTGTGCATTAACACCTGTATTTGCATTCTTAAGTGCCAAAGCCTGGGTTAAAAAATCTCCAGCCACTTCAATCTCATTGCCACTACCCGCTGTATTATTCCCCGTATGGTTCGTGGACATGGAAATCTGGTCAGACGCGGCATCATAAAACATTGTAACTCCTAGACCGGAGCCATTCACTTTTTTCAGAACGTCATTGAGCGATTCTTTCGTAGGGTCAAATGAAAAACTCGTTGGTTTTCCCATTGTTCCATCCGGTTGAAATACCGTGAGTGAAAAAGAATATGTACCGTCTGCAGCTTTTGTTCCAAGGCTTGAGTTTGCAAAGTTCCCAGCAGTAATCTCATCAGCCAGAATGGCATTAGGATCTATTTTCTTGTTTGCAGCACTATTTGAGAGCTTGTCACTTGTTGCTCTGGAGGCTTCAGCCAATTTATCTACGGTAAATTGAGCAGAAGAGCTAGCGGTACTGCCTGTAGAACGGGCACTAACCACTGCCTCATTGGAAGATGTCACCTTATATTTTGAATATGTTCCTTGAAGTTTCATATCGAAAGCCTTATTTCGCAGATCCAACAACAATGTATTCATTTCCCGAAAGCTGTCACGCTTCCACTCTTCCGTCTGCTTTTTTTGCAGCAGCTTGTTAAGCGGAACACGCCGAGATTTCATTAAATCCTTGATCATTGATTCTGTATCCATACCAGAAGCCAAACCACTTATTCGCATGCCTCTTTCCCCCTATCGTTTTTCATCCACCAACAATCCGATCATTTCCTGCATTTTCGCGCTGATGTCGAGAATTTTTTTGGAAGGAATTTGCCGTATCACTTCATTCGTAACGTCATTGACAACTTCTACATAATATTCTTTCATTTTTTCGTGCATGCGAAACTGGAGATGGGTACTCTCTGTCTGCATCCACTTGTTCAATCCTGCGATCGCCTTTTCCAATTCTTCGGGCGAGTTCTTTTTTTCCGCGTCATTTGTTTCAACAGGACCTTCAATTGCTTTCGGTCCTGTTCCTTGGTTTTCCAAGCCAGTTGACTTTATGACCGCTCCAGCCTGGTTAGGAAGTCGAATCTCCATGCTTACTCCTCCTTATCGACATGAGTCCTTACTGTCTATATCGGATTAGGCCATGGAAAATTTTAGCCTTCTCCTTAAGTAAGGAATCCTTAAGCGAAGATATTGATCAGTAAGCCCTTGATTTCACCGATTCGTTCAAGGATGCGCAACCCAGGTTCCTGTTTCTTTAACATGCCATCTGTAAGATCCAGCAATTGCTTATCTACTTCTTTTACAATTTTATAGATTCGGGATCGTCCCCGCCGATTAAACCCTTGACGTTCCTCCAATGCAAGACCGTGCTTAACAGCATCCTCCATGAAGCTTTTCACCAAAGATTTATACTTTCGCAAATCCCCTACGGTACGGGACTCTGCAAGAATCTTCCCCTGCTCCTCAATTTCTTGTATTTTTTTATGAAGCCTTTCCGTATCCATCTGTTCTCTGCCTTTATTCATCAACTCAGTAAAAATAACTTTATCAGTTGCCACTTCTTGCTTCGGTTTCGTCACTTCTCGAGACAGTTTGCCAATTTTGCTAACTTCCAAGGTCATCCTCGCCTTTCCACACACCTAGATCACATCAGAGAAAAAAGGAGATAAGCGTAGACATATACTTATCTCCTTTTATCCTAATTATTTTAACAGTTGAAGGATGCCTTGTGGCAACTGATTCGCCTGGGCAAGCATAGCTGTAGCCGCCTGGTTTATAATATTATTCTTAGTAAAGTTAGTCATCTCCATAGCCATATCAGCATCGCGAATACGAGACTCAGCAGCCGTCAGGTTTTCATTCGCTGTGGTCAAGTTTGTAATCGTGTGCTCCATTCTGTTTTGGTAAGCACCAAGCTTGGAGCGCTCTTCGGATACCAATTTGATGGCAGCGTCGATAGCTGTGATTGCGTCTCTCGCGGCTTGCTGCGAAGAACTCACATCAATACCAGAAACGGCATCGACACCCGGAGTGCCAATTACGGTCTTATGATCCGCGTCTCTCGCTAACCCGAGGGCAGCCGTATCCATCACACTGATATCGATCTTCATGCTTTCATTAGCGTTTGCACCGATCTGCATGTCCAAAGTCAAGTTTTGACCTGCTGTCGATGCAAAGTCAGCGTCAGTAATTCTGATCTCCAAGCCATTACCGATTCCATCATCGGTTTTGTCAGTTGTTAATACTAGATTATTTCCCGAGATGTTGGAGGATGTTAATGCCGGTAGAGAAGCTGCCTTATCTGCCGGGACCGCAGAAATATCGACTAAAAGTTGATTTACTTCTTTTAAAATATCAGTTGGAGTTTTGCCTGTTACATCAATCGTAGCTGTATTGCTCACAGAATTATAAGGCACAGCTGGCGTTCCAAAAGTGATTACCAGGTTATCAATTTTGAGCTCGTCACCAGCCTTTGGAACATCCGCAAAGCTAATTGAAACTGATTTTGAACCGGAAGCATCCGGCTTTCCTTTTAGTGCGCTAGCTGCTGTAGTGGTACCCGGTTCATAAAAGTTGACACCGGCTCCTGGTGCTACAGATGTACCGACAGTAATCAGATCAGCATCTTTAGGAGACATCGTTTTCGCTGTTGTTAAAACGAGTTTTCCGTTCGCCTCGAAATCAGTATCTGAGACAGAGTTATCCACATAAGTAATTTGGCTTGCAGCACTATCAAAAGTCTTATCATTTGCCATGATAGCAGCTTTCAATTCGTCTAAAATGCTGTCCACATTGGCTTGTGCTGCAGCATCATCCCCAGCTGCATTCCATGATGGTATGTGTACTGCAATATTACCCGTAGTAATTACCCCAGCATTAGTTGCGCCAAAAACGTCAAGTTCGTATGTTTTTCCGTTAATGGTAAATGTTAAACCATCTGCGCCATCCTCGCTTAAATTACCAAGATCAAAGCCCAAATCCAGCTCAACAGATGCTTTGGCAGTAGGATCAGCAGCTACAGTTCCCTGCCAGGTTCCAGGAGGTGTGAATGCAATTTCAGGCGAGCCAGTGGATGCAAATGCTTTTCCATCTACCGAACCGCTCAACAGGTCTTTTCCGTTAAATTGTGTCGTTCTTGCGATACGATCAAGCTCAAAAGTCAATTGGTCGATTTCATTCTGAATGGCCGATCGGTCTTGATCCGCCAGCGTTCCATTTGCTGCTTGAACAGCTAGTTCTCTCATACGTTGCAAAATCTCATGGGATGTCCCGAGAGCACCTTCACCCGTTTGAATCAAGGAGATACCGTCCATCGTATTTCTTTCCGCCATCGCCAAGCCCCTGATTTGCGAACGCATTTTTTCCGAGATGGCAAGACCTGCCGCATCATCGGCAGCACGATTGATGCGCAGACCAGACGACAGCTTTTCCAAATGCTTGGATACGGTTCCTTGATTTTGGGACAAATTGCGATAAGCATTCAAGGCTTGAATATTATGGTTAATTCTCATGGTTTTTAATTCTCCCTTTATGTAAAATTATTCTTTTTGGTCTAAGGTACCTTGGTCATAGTAAAAATCTTGGTCATAAGCGGATGCTTTCTTCTTTAACATGACTTTTTCTGGTTTATCAACACCCCTAGCAAGGGCAGTATTCCATGCGTCAGCAACTATCTTTATGAGAGAAAGAACCTCGTCTATCGGAGCGATGCTTTTATTCATATTCGCTTCAATAATCCGATCTGCCATGTAGTTATAGATGGCTTCCAGCTGATCTGCGACAATTCCGGCTTCGTAATTGATCCCCGCTCCCAGCCGATAAAGAATGTCATTGCAGTTTTGCAAGAGTTGGTTTGCCTCTAAATAATTCTTTTGTTTGATAGCTTTCGATGAACTTTCTAGTTTCTCTATCAATGCTGTATATAATAGTTTCGTAAGTTCTTGGGGTGACTTTTGATGCACCAACTGTTCTGTTAGGACTTCCGTCACAATATTCACCTCCAGATTATTCCCTGTTATTTATTTATCGGGTATTTGCGCCTCATCTTTAATTACTTTTTTCCATTTCTTCTAGCAACAATAGGACTTCAGCAACTACCGAATATAACTGCGGAGGAATGTTGTCTCCTAAATCCATATCTATCAGATTTTCTACAAGTAACGAGTCTTCTTGAATCGGAATGTCATTCTCTTTTGCCATGCTGATAATTTTGTCGGCAATGTGGCCTCGACCTTGTGCAATTACTTTAGGTACATTATCCGTTTCCTGATCGTAGCGAAGGACGGCAGCTACGGGGCCGTTAACTGCCTTTTTTTGTTTTGGGTTAAACCATTTGCGGTTCATATTTTAAAATCCAGCCCTTTCGCAATGGTGTTCGGTCGAGTCGTCTGAGCAGAAGGTTGTGCTTGTTGTCGTTGCTGACTAGTTTTTGCTTCTTCCGTTAGCTTCGTAAAAGTGACACCAGAGATGTTATATCCAATCTCTTTCAATTTATCCTTGCATTTGGATATAACTGGATCTACTTTTTCCTTGATATTTGGTTGGTTATTTTTGACCGTAATGGATAGGTTTCGATCTACAGCTGAAATATAAATCCCTGTTTGCCCCATTTTTTTCGTCTCGATCAAAAAGTACAGACTGCAATTCTCCCAATCAACTTTTTGCCCCTCATTTTTCGAGTTCACATACAGCTTGGCGCTTTCCAAGCTTCCCCCCAACATAACGGGCAATTGAAAAAACATGTTTTGCAGATTCGACCCGGACTCCGACTTACTCAATAACTGCTGACCTGTCAAATTGTTGAGGGCCTTCTCTACCTGCTGATTTTGATTCGAAAGTGAGGATTGCGCGCCTTCTGTTTGTGCAAGCTGTAAAAGAGCAGCCTTCAAATTTTTGTGAAGGTCGTCATTTCCATTTTGTTGCACGGAGGAAAGCGATTGTGCAACTTCACTCTCGTAGTTCAGTCCCAAAGAACGGAAAAACTCAAACGTGTTGCGAGCAGACGGTTCATGACTCTGATGCTGATGCGCAATTTGCGCGACTTGATCAGACAGCTTGTGAACGGACGGTACTTCGTCAGAAAAGATGCTCTCCGATGTCATAAAGTGTTGAATCCTTACATTGGATGGCTTCCATTGCAGCGAATCCAATTTTGATTTGACATCATTCATGATTGCCATTGCTTGAGTGTTCTCACCTTTTGTCAGAAGCCTTCGCGCTTCCGCCAACTGGCTGCTTGCTTTCATGATCTGTTTCTCTGTCTCCATGTCGGTTAACATGGTGATCTCGCTTTTTAAAATGGCTTTATCCAACAGGTCAATAGTTGACTCCAATAATGGCTTTACAGCTGACGTGATATTTCCCTTATTTGATTGGGCGACCTGAATGATGTTATCAAGGTTCCTCGTTACTTCCCTTTTCACCGATTGAAAATGACTGGCTGCTTGGCTCAGTTTTGCGGTAATTTCCGTCACAACCAGATCCTTGGTCGCAAGCAAAGCCCCCATCTGCAAATCAATATTGGCGTCGTATTGCTGCTGTCCGTTCCTTATGTGATCAATCGTCTCATCGACTGTAAGATCGGCAACAAGGTCTGGGCCCACTTGATCGATGGTTTTCACTACTTGTTCTCGTCCGACCTGTTCCCATCCCATCTGCTGCAAGGAAACTGCTTGTGCGAGCGACTTTTCGACTCTGGAAACAGCTGCCGAGTTTGCGTTTGGATGATTGGCGATCAGCTCTTGGAATTGCTGTAAAACGCGTTCTAGGGAAGGTTCCTCTTGCACCATGTTTATTAGGCTTTGCAATAGCTCCTCTACGTTTTGTAGAAGGGATGGCTCCATTGAAGCAGGGTTTGTTACATTTACGATTGGGCTATGCAGATTGGGTTGCTGTGAGCCAACGACCGTCGTAGGCTGTCCTTGGCTTGGGATCCCATTTAATTCTCCTGTTGCTTGGTCTAAAGCTTGCATTAAGAGCACACGGGCTGCTCTATCCTGTCCCGCTTGCTGCAATTGCTGGGCATCTAATAGCGCTTTTTCTATTTTCCCTGCGATTTCCGGCATGATTTTGGGGTTGTTACCGAGCTGCTCACGGATTTGCTGGATTGCCTTCTCCAGGCTCGGCTCCCGCCTCACTGTTTCCTTTGCCTGGCTCAAGGCTTCTTGTGTCTTACCTATTTCACTCTGTGCATGACTTGCCGTACTTGCCGTATCTCGTGCCTGACCTGTTGATTCTTTTGGCTGCGTTGTGTCTAGTGCTTCTTCTATTTTCGTCAACGATTGAGACAGATGCTCTCTTCCGGCCCGTTCATGCCCCATTTGCTGGAGCTTCTGCGCCTCATTTAGTGCTTTTTCTATCTTTGCTACGATTTCCGGCTCTATCTTTGAGTTATTGCTCAGCTGCTCACGGATTTGCTGGATCGCCTTCTCCAGGCTTGGCTCTCGTTTTACTATTTCCTTTGCTTGGTTCAAAGCTTCTTGCGTCTTACCTATTGCACTCTGCGTTAGACTTGCCTTACTTGCCGTATCTCGAACCTGACCTGCTGATTCTTTTGGCTGCGCTGTATCTAGTGCTTCTTCTATTTTCGTCAACGATTGAGACAAATGCTCTCTTCCGGCCCGTTCATGCCCCATTTGCTGAAGCTTCTGCGCCTCATTTAGCGCTTTTTCTATCTTTGCTGCGATTTCCGGCTCTATCTTTGAATTATTGCTCAGCTGCTCACGGATTTGCTGGATCGCCTTCTCCAGGCTTGGCTCTCGTTTTACTGTTTCCTTTGCTTGGTTCAAAGCTTCTTGTGTCTTACCTATTTCACTCTGTGTTTGACTTGCCGTACTTGCCGTATCTCGTGCCTGACCTGTTGATTCTTTTGGCTGCGTTGTGTTTAGTGCTTCTTCTATTTTCGTCAACGATCGAGACAGATGCTCTCTTCCGGCCCGTTCATGCCCCATTTGTTGCAACTTCTGTGCCTCATTTAGCGCTTTTTCTATCCTTGCTGCGATTTCCGGCTCCATCTTTGAGTTATTGCTCAGCTGCTCACGGATTTGCTGGATCGCCTTCTCCAGGCTTGGCTCTCGTTTTACTGTTTCCTTTGCCTGATTCAAAGCTTCTTGCGTCTTACCTATTGCACTCTGCGTTAGACTTGCCTTACTTGCCGTATCTCGTGCCTGACCCATTGATTCTTTTGGCAGCGTTGTTGTGTTTAGTGCTTCTTCTATTTTTGTCAACGACTGATACAGATGCTCTCTACCGACCCGTTCCTGCCCCATTTGCTGCAGCTTCTGTGCCTCATTTAGTGCTTTTTCTATCTTCGCTGCGATTTCCGGATCTATCTTTGAGTTATTACTCAGCTGCTCACGGATTTGCTTTATCGCTTTCTCCAGGTTCGGTTCGACTCTCACAATCGTACTCATACTTCTGGTGTTAGTTTGGAGACTTGCATCAAGGCCTTTCGAATGAGAAGGATCTATGATTTTTTCCATGCTGGATAATACGCTTGATAGAGTCGGTCCATGAAGTGCCTCATGGATGGATCGAAGCTGGGTAGTTGACACATCTAGCTTTTTATTGGCGATTGCGTGAATCGTTACCAGCTTTTGCTGCAAATTACCTAATCCCTTTTCCAAAAACTCTTTTACATCTCGGATCGCCTCTTTACTAAGAGGGATACCCTTATCTATCAGTATCTTGGTCGCTTGTTTTAACTCGGGTGTGGGGTTCGTACCCATACTACGCAAAATAGTAGAAACGTCGTGTTCACCCGTTCCACTCCCCTGATCAACGGAAACCGTCCTCACTTGCGGCAACTGTCCCCTATTCTCAGTTATCTGAACTGTCGCCCTTTCAGCAGATGGAACCTTCCCTTCAAATTGAATGTGAACATCCTTCCCTCGGATATGAACTATCGCTTCTTTTTCGGAGACCTTCTCTTTGATTTTGACAGAATAAACTTCACCCTCTTTTAATTCGACAGGCAGATCAGTCGTTATGGCTTGACTTGTAGAGGTAGATTGGTTGACTCTCATCTATCATCACTCCCTAAAGGATGAAGAACCGTAATTAAGTATCTATCTTTTTATCGTCAGAAATGGACAGGGAGTTTATATGACTAGATAACTTTTGACGCTTCACTACTGATCGTCTTGAATTAACCTCGATTACTTCACACAAAAGAAAGATTCAGATATCCAAGGTCTGTATTGTTTCTTATTTGAACATCAACTATTACGAAAGAATAATTGGATATAAACAGTGTTGTAACTCTTCGTGCCATATTCGATAGCGCGGCATAACTTCTGTATCCAAAAGATTTAATATCTTATCCCGCTTACCGTTCGCTTCATATGTATAGACGATTTGCTCCATTCCGCTCTTTAAGTCGTTAGATATTACTTCAAGTTGGCAGGATGGAATAATATCCATATACAGAGCTATTGATTTTTCCATCTGGAAAAAAGCATCAAGAATATCGCTAAATAATTCACGCGATTGTTCAAAGTAACCCTCTAGCAATTGAACCTTAATATGTACTAAAGCTTCTTCTCCTGTTTCCGCTAACTCAATAGTACGCCTCATGGAATCAATATATTTTTCCATTAAATAGCCCCTTTATACCTTAATGGTTTTTATCATGCAAGAACCTTTAGCATAGGGTAAAACTCATTTTACTTTCAGAATTTAATACGGTGATTAGTTAAATAAAACAAAAAAAATAACTGCCGAGATTCGCTGTCTCGATAGTTACTAACTTATGAAAATGAATTTTTATTGTCCCCAGTTCTTATCGTTTTTATCTATTCACTCCATCTAAATACTACAGTACTAGTTTTTGATTAAGATGGACATATACGTCAACGTGATGAACTTATTCTCTTTTAATAAATTCATTAATTTTTCAAATACCTGTCCATTATGTTCAAAAGTTTTTGATAGAGATTGAATCAATTTAATAACATGATCAGAAGATAGTCCCTCATAATGATTTGCCATACCAATCAGATGAAGCTTAATTAAAGAGTAGAGCACAACCATACGAGCATAACTTTCAAATGGGGAATCACAATCAATTGGAAAACAATTTTTAAATACGTAATTTACCAAGTAATTTTCAAGCATATACTCATGATTTTTGATAAATGGACTATAGAATTTTCCGAAAGAATATTCGTAATTTTTATTAATTTCATCTTCTGAAAGATTCGCCTCAATTTTGAGTCCAGATATCATGTCTCTTGAACACTCTAAAAATCTTGCAGAAGTTATGCCTTCTGTTAATCGTAATACAACAAGTTCCCTGCATAACCGTAGTTTTATTTCTAATCGGTTAGGTATATTGTTAAATTCTCCAATAAATGTTTCATCCTCTACACAATCAAGGTATCTACCTAATAAGCTAGGTATCTGCTCTATTTTATTATCTTGTAAATATTCTTCCAGTTCGTTATACAACATACCTAAAATTAACAAACGATCTTCAAGCGAATGTTTTCGATTTTGCAAAATAGAAATAGTCACATAACGATATTCGTTAAAAAAATCTTTCCAATGCGATACTTTTTCAGGAGTATCAATCGTTACACTTGTAAGGTTTCTGCTAGGTGCGACTTCTTGGTTCTGCTCAAACTTAATTCCGTCTGGTTTTAGCAATACCAATCTAGTTGCTTCTGGGCAAGATACTGTCAGAGAACGTTCAAGCATTCCATTCACTTTGTTAATTCTTCGTGGGTATACAGTGCAAGTATTGCTTAGATAATCTTCTCCTAACTTTAATTGGATACTACATAATCCTTCATTATCTAAAAAGGAGCATTTCAAATGTCTCATTTTCATTTTTGCCACGTTACTCGACGTTGGATTAGAACGATTTCGAATAACATTTTTTTCTAGCGCAGCTTTCATTTCAAGGTTGTCTACCCTTTTGTACTTTTTATAGGTTACTTCATCAATATCCACTCTCCATCCTGAACAGCAAGTGTCTTCGCAAGCAGAACCGATGCAAGAAAATTCTTTCATGTATTCAGGAATTAGCGTATCAACCATTTTGATTGTCATGAAGTAATCTCCTTTGAAGTAGTGTATTCTTTCCAAAGAGAAAATGGATGGATTGGTTCCGTTTTCTCTTTGGAAAAACTAACTATTGTATAAATGAAAAGGAATGGCGAACCATTCCTTTTCGGGTTTCAATCTATTAACGCAGCAGTTGCAGTACGCCTTGTGGTTGTTGGTTAGCTTGAGCCAACATAGCCTGAGCAGCTTGAGCAAGGATGCTGTTTTTCGTTTGGTTCATCATTTCTTTCGCCATATCTACGTCGCGAATACGGGATTCAGCAGCTGTCAAGTTCTCAGCAGCATTGTCTACGTTTGCGATGGAGTGTTCGAGGCGGTTTTGGTAAGCACCGAGCTTCGAACGTCCGGTAGAAATTTTTGCAATATTGTCATCCAGCAATTTAATCGTAGTTTCAGCATCAGTCTGAGTATCGATTTTACCTGCTTTAAGATCAGTTGTGATTTGATCCAACTTAATACCATCAGTAGTAAAGTCCAATTGAATTTTTTGATCTTTATTAGCACCAACATGAATCTCTACTTTACCAGCATTACCAGCAGAACCGTTTAGTAATTTCTGGGTATTAAACTCAGTATCTTTATTGATGCGCTCAATCTCTGTAGCCAAAGCATTATACTCGTCTTGCAAAGAAGTACGGTCAGCTGCAACGTTTGTATCATTCGCAGATTGTACAGCCAATTCACGCATACGTTGTGCGATGGAATGTACTTCATTCAAAGCACCCTCAGCCGTCTGAATCAAAGAGATACCATCTTGCGCGTTACGGGAAGATTGCTCCAACCCGCGAATTTGTCCGCGCATTTTTTCGGAGATGGACAGACCTGCCGCATCGTCGCCAGCACGGTTGATACGAAGACCGGAAGACAGTTTCTCGATAGATTTGCTAGTATTGGTTGTGTTTACACCCAACTGACGATGAGTATTGATTGCTGAGATATTGTGATTGATAATCATGTAAATTTTCCTCCTTGATTGTCACCACCACGTCCATGTGGTTGGTTCATTAATTTCGGAAAGCAGACTCATTCGCGCGCTTGTGTCGTTTTCCTCTACATTATTGTTATCGGAAACATGCTTCACGCTTTTTAGTCTTTTTTTTAAGTTTTTTGATGAAAGTCGACAAAAAAACCTGATACACTACTCTGCATCAGGTTTGCTCTTTATCCACTCTTTCAGTTGGGACAAATCCATTTTGTTTTGGGAGGCCATGCGGTTTTCTTCCTTGATCGCCACGTATATCTCATGGCGGTATACCTCGACATCGCGAGGAGCCTCAATCCCGATTTTGACGACATCACCTTCGACCGCCACAATCTTGATCTTGATTTGATCACCAATCATCAGCGACTCGTTTTTCTTCCGTGACAAGACTAGCATGCTTCACCTACTCACTGGCTGCTTTCGCCCGGATTTGCATCAACGGCTGGCGAATCTCGTACTTTTCCGCATTCAAAATCACCTGTTTGGCCAATTGATTGGACTTATTCACTACAATCGGTGCTTTTAGGTTAACAGTAATTTCTCCACCATCTCTGAACGAGATGACATTGCAGACGAACATCGGTGTACCTTCTTCAATCTGCAACTGGGATTTTACTGAATCAGGCAAGGTAAATTCATACTCCGGAAAAAAGACAAATGGCTCGATTACCCAGAATCCGACTTGTTCATCTTCCTGTGATTGCAGCGAGTAAAATGGACTTCCTAGTTCACCTTGAACCAGCAGGAAACGTTGAAGCTCTGGAAACCCTGGCATGCCGTCTTGAAAGATCAGTTCTTTTGATTGTACGTCGGGAGATGACATCTAAACCGCTCCTTTATTACATCCCTGTGTCTACATGTGTTCCTACTACATCAATCCGTAGACTGTTCTTTTGAAGAAGATAGCCCTCCACCTTACCTCGCGCATAGTTGTGAACAGGTGCCTTTATTTCGGGTTCCATTCTTACGCCTCGTACTTGTACATCGATAATCGGCTTCTTGGCTTCAAAACTCATTTCGATTCCGTCACCAATGATAGAACCAGCCGCAATAATTTCCTCGGCCTCATAGATGCCACTTTCTTCATAAGCGATATCCGCAATTGGGTTACCTTTATTTTCGATAGCAGCAAGACGATCTCCTTCATAACTGATCTGCTCAACTGCTTCGAATGCTCTTCTGTTCCCGAATTCAGCATGATCCGCCGTCCTGCGCAACGGCCCACGCAGATCGATATTGGCTTGCGCCTCACTGGTATCGATGAATAGCTGCCCCTGCTGTTGGTGGATATCTAAAATAGCAGCTTCCTGGCGCATATTCATTTCTGCTTGCGGCTGTTCAATCTCTTGACGGGGCTTTTGTATATCTAATCCTAATTTTGCATAGGTTTGAGTCATGGTTATTTGCGGAAGTCGCATGGCATTATGCTCCTATCGCTATAATCAACGCAAGAAATCAAGCAATGACGGTTGAATGATCCTAGCACCCGCTCCCAAAGCAGCTCTGTGTACATTTTCTTGTGTCTTCAAGTTCGTAATAACCTCAGCAATGTCCGCATCTTCGTTTTTGGACATCCCCTCTGTTAGCGTAGTTTCTTCTTTTTCCATCCGATCCTGGATAAGATCAATACGGTTTGCTCTAGCACCCAAGGTAGATCTTACTCCTAACAAGTTATCTATTTGTTCGTCGATATTCCCCAGCTCATTATTCACCGGTTTTCCATCCTTCAAATCATTCACAATTTTATCCATCAGATCAAAAACATTTTTTCCACCATTGCCAAGATAATTAAAAACAGATTGTCCAGTCACGTTGATCGGAACTTGAATCCCTGTACTTACCTCGAGCATAATTTCACTATTATTCGTGGTCGTAATTTTTCCAGCAGAAACATCATAAGGAGGAGTCATAATATCACTGCCTCCAAAAATATATTTTCCACCTAAAGTCTGGTTGGCGATCGTCCCAAGGTGCTCTTTCAGCTGTTCAATCTCTTTTCCAATCGCTTGTAGGGAATCGGGTCCAAGAGTTGTGTTACCCGAATTTACTGCCAACTCCCGAATACGATGCATGATAGACCCCGCTTCATCCAAAGCTTTATCCGAAAGCTCCAGCCACGACTGGACTTCACCGATATTTCTTTGATATTGCTCGTTTTCCATCAAAGAAGAGCGGTAGAACATCCCTCGAGTAGCAACGACAGGATCGTCTGAAGGCTTGGATATTTTGCTTCCCGAAGACAATTGCTGTTGCATCTTGTCCATGCTGTACATAGAATTGTGTAGATTACGCAACATGTTGCTATTCAGCATATTTTGAGTAACGCGTATGGCCATATTTGATCCCTCATTTAACTCAACATTTAACGATTTTACAAGCCGACTCGTCCCATACCGTTAATTACTTTATCCAGAATTTCGTCCATGCTTGTCATGACACGGGCAGAAGCGCTATATGCATGTTGGTATTTCACCATTTCAGCCATCTCGTCATCGATGGATACACCTGATACGGATTGACGCTGGTTATCAACGGTTCCCACAATTAACTCCGAGTTTTTTTGGTTTCGCAAAGCTTCCTGTGAATCAATCCCAAGCTGACCAATAGTATAACGATAATAATCGTCAAGCGTAGAACTTTCTTGTAGATCAGTAGCTCCTGTACCCGCTTGAAGGACTTTGAACTTTATTTTGGCAATTTCCAAAGCGTTTTCGTTGTTCCCTACAGCCGTACCTCCTTTACCAGGCAAAGCTGCAGCGATTGAGTCCAAGCTGGCCAGAATATCAGGGTTCACAACAATGCTTCCAGCGCCTTTCGGATAGTCCTTCGATCCGGCTGGTGCGCTCGCATCCAAAAAGAAGGGCAGATCCTGAGGAGCTCCCCCATTTTTAATATCAGTGAGACTGGCTCCCTTTCGATGCAGTTCATTGATTTCTTTCGTCAAATTGACTGCCAGTACATCCAGACGCTGCATCATGTTCGGGACTATTTCATCTCGGGATTGTTGGGCGCCTGCCAAATAACCAGTCGTTGGTACAAAAGTGTCACCACCCATAGTAAGATCCAACAGTCCTGTACCTGCATTCTGTTGTGTAGTTACCGGCGCTGATGTCTGGCCCGTAACAAAATCCCGTCCTTCTACAGTCACATTTACCATACCGTTTGCTGCCGGTGTCACCTTAACTTCTACTAGCTTAGACAGTTTGTCAATGAGTACATCGCGTTGGTCGTACAAGTCATTCGGCTGATATCCATGTGGAACCACGTCTGCAATCTGACGGTTCAAACTCGCGATCTGTTGACCAAGCGAGTTCATCTCCATGGCTTTCACGCCCATCACATTGTCCAGGTCACCTTGCACTTCCTTTAGATGACCGTACAGTCCACTGAATGTATCAGCTACCGCTTTTGAGCGCTCGCGTACTACCGCACGAGCGGATGTGTTCGTTGGGTCCTTGGATAAGTCCTGCCAAGCCTGCCACATCTGGTCCATTACTTTTTGCAATCCTGTATCAGAAGGCTCATTCATGATACCTTCTAATTTTTCCAAGGTTTCGAAACGCGCATCCCAATAGCCCTGACGTTTATTTTCATTTCGATATTGAATATCTAAAAAATCTTCTCTCAGCCTCTGTAGACTAACAACATTAACACCTGTTCCCAAAAGGCCCGGTTCAAGACTCGCATTCATACCTGGATATGGGAGCCCGGTCGTTGCCTGCATGTTCGCCCGCTGACGAGTATATCCTTCCGTGTTCGCGTTCGCAATATTATGCCCGGTAGTATTGAGCGCAGATTGCTGTGCGAACAGGCCACGTTTGCTTACTTCAATCCCATGAAAGGTAGACCGCATTACGACACCTCATTATGCTTTTTTATTGAAAAAAGTTGAATTAACCTGACGATTTGTATTCAAGGCCGACTTTCCGTAAAATAAGTCGTCTTCAGGCGTATCCGTGATCAGGTCGAGAGTCATATTTACAAAAGAAAGAGATTGCTCCAGTAATTGTTGGTTAAACTCATTTTCCTTGCTTAGTTCCGATACTATCGAGGTTAGCCCATTACGATAGGATGCCAACCGCGTCTTTTCTTCCGCACTGGTCGTCAACTTGATCAATTCAGCCATGGTGCCTTCCTGCAGCGTCAAGCCTTTTTCGGCTGTCAGCTCCCTCACTACATTCAGACGGGCTGTCTCAGCTGCCGTGACGCCTTTGATCAGCTTTTGCTCCTGGCGCGTAATCGCCACGAGCTCATCCACATTTCCTTTGATCAGCACTTCTTTCTTGTGCTGGGACAATGTGTACAAAGCTTTGTGAAGCTGGATCAAGTTGTCGAGCAGCTCGTAGAGCATTTCCATTTTCGCCATGTTGGGTTTCTCCCTCGTCTTCCCTAGAGAGCTTGTTTATTTCTTTTGCCAAAAGGACAGGAACTTCTCCGCAATCTTGTCGCTTGCGACGCGGTAGGTCCCTTCCTCTACCTGCTTCTTCAACCGATCCACCTTTTCTCTGCGCTGGGGTGAATCCGGATCCTCTACTTGCTTCAGCATTTCCAGCGCTTCGGTGGAGATATTTACTTCGTCTTTCCCCATCGGAATTTTGCCTGTTTTCCCTACCTGCGTATTACCTGTTTTGTTGTAGGCGTTGATCATTCCGATTCGATTGGGTTCATTAATCCGCATGTGAAAACCATCCTCTCAAACCACCGGACATGAATGTGTATATAGAAAACCGATGATACCTCTTAGTAGTATCATCGGCAATTTCGTTGTCCGCGATTAGTTTTTTTGTACAAAACTATTCGTCAGCATTCTCTTTTCTTCGATAAGCGGCTGTCGCAAATCCTGAAAGCTGATCATCTTCCAGACGTTGATCAACCTCCATTTGTTGCGTGATTTCGTGCTTCAATCCTTTGATGCAGTCCTCGCACATATTCCCTGCCTGGATGATATTTCCACAGCTCTCGCAGGGATATCCAAGGTTTGGATTCCCAACTACAGATATTCGACCCTCTTTGATAAACTTGGTGATCTGCTTGACGCTCACGCCAGTCGCTTCGCTCACCTGATAAATGTTTGAACCGCGATTTTCCCGTTTGCGCAAAAAACGCGCACATAATTCATATTCCTGTTCCACAGCCTGATGGCACTTCGGACAAATGTCGCGAACAGCTTGTACAAAAAGTGCATCACAACGTGAACAGTTTGCCAGTTTGCCCAGAGACATAATGACACCCCTTCACTCACCTTACATTGTTCTTCCGCTCTCTACATGTTGTATGGCTCTCATGATAACGCATTTCCCATAGGCTGGCTATCGGTAGATCGTGACGGAGTAGATATCGCACAAAGACCCGGCATGCTCTCGGATCGTTCTGGCACACGAGCGTAGGGTGGAGCCTGTCGTATAAATATCGTCCAGCAACAGAATCCTGTACGAACCTGCCTTTGCTTGCCCGAGACGTTCCCCCGCCCACGAAAACGCCCCGTCCATGCTTTCCTCACGGGCTGATCGACCCGTTTGCTGACTGAGCTTGGCAGTCCTCTTCGTTCGGTGGAGCAACGCGCGAACGGGAACTCCCATTTCTGCACCGAGCCGTCCTGCAAGCAAATCTACCTGATTGAATCCCCTCTCCTGCAGGCGCTGGTCATGAAGCGGAACCGGCGCGATACAGTCAAAGGACGTCACTTGATGATAGCGAAGCACCGCGATCGCCAGAAGCTTGGCATAAAGCACTGCCAGCCGTTCCTCACCACGATACTTGTACATGCTGAGCAAATCTTTTCCCCATTGATTATATCGGAGCAAACTGCGGTTGCTTTGAAGCGTTTCTTCCGTCAATTTATGACAATCCTGGCACAGCTCCTCTGTCTCTTGTTCTCGTCCGCATTGCCAACAAATGGCCGCCCCGATGACCGGCAGCTTTTCCAGGCAGGAAGCGCACAGGGAGAGGCCGGAAATCAAGCGATACATGGCGGGATAGCGCGTTCGATTGGATGATAGCTGATTAGTCAGCCTGCGAACCGATGCTTCCCGGGACTGCAGTACAATCCGGCCCGCACATGCGACGCAAATGCTCCTGCTCATTAGGCCTGTACCTCCTCACGGGACCGCAGCTTCTCGGCCAGCTGATTCATACGTCGGATCTGCCCTATTGCCGCTCGAACTGCGGCAGAGCGATCAGCCTGCAAAAACAGAACCGTTCCTGCAGGGTCATCGACTGACCGTCCAACCCTTCCAGCAATCTGAACCAAAGAAGCCTCGTCAAACACGGCGACCTCTGCACCAATCACAGCCACATCGCTGCGCGCAATCGTCACTCCCCGCTCCAGGATCGTAGTCGTCACCATGACGCGATAGCGCTTTTCCCGGAAAGCCACGACCTTTCCTTCCCGCAGTGAGTCTGCAGCATGCACCCCAGCGAATAGGGAAGCATCAGAGGGGAAGAACTTCGTAAGGTAAGCCAACACCTTATCCACGTCATCGATACGCGGTACAAACAAGAACAATTGACGCTCAGACTGCAACGAGTCCCGCACCAGCTCGAGCAGAGGAGCTATTGGCCGATTGCTTTTTAAACGTTTGTGTAGTCCTGCAATGGTTACCGCTTTCGGGACAGGCAAGGCCGTTCCGTGGTAGCGTCCGGGTAACAAGACATGCGTAGAAGAGCTCAGGAGAGGCAGTGAGCGGCCCACATCCAGCTTGAAACCGCCACGCCTTTTGGCTACCAGTCTTTTTTGGAGATAGCGCGGCGGGGTCGCGCTCAGATAGAGCAGCTTGCCCCCCGGCTGAACCGCTCTCGACACGGCTCTGTAAAGCATGGGATTGTTGTGGTACGGAAAGGCATCCGCTTCATCCAATACGACAAGCGGAAATCGATGATAATATCTCATCACCTGGTGGGTGGTCGCGATCGTGATATCGGCATCCTCCCATTTCTGCTGACTGGAACCGTGAATAGCGATCACGCTGGCATGGGGAAAAACGCGCTGCACACGAGGCGCCAGCTCCAGCACCACGTCCTTGCGAGGCGTCGCGATCAGCACTCTCCCGCTTGCTGCCAAACACTCCGAGACAGAAGGGAACAGCAGCTCCGTTTTCCCTGCGCCGCACACTGCCCAGATCAAAAACTCCCTGCTTCCCGGGCGAGGGTTGGCCACATATCTTCGCGCTTGCTCTGCTGCCACCGCCTGATCCTTGGAGTAGCTGCCAGTCCAGCACAGCTGTGAACGCATCGCCCCTCCATCTCCTTTTGCGTACGGAGAACGGCTCGGCACCAATACATACGGCGTGCAGCACTTGCTTCTTCCCATCCCCAGGCAGACTGTACAGTAGGCACAGCCTTGTCCACATGTATGGCAGACAGTGAGCTCAATATTCTCGTGCTGGCTGCCGCACCTGTCGCAGACCAGATCCAAACGATGCTTCCACCAGCTTTTTTTCACCAACAATCGAACGCCTGGCCGCCACTCGGCTTTTTCTGCGAGGACCATTCGCTGCAAGATAGGGGTCATATCAGGGCAAGCCACGGCCCGCTTCATCATCAATGTTTCTATTTCCTCCCAAAGAAGCCCTCGCCCTTCGAGAAGGGAGCCCATTCCCTTCTCAGCATTTTCGATGGACCCATTGCACCTGGATAAGGCAACGGACACATCTTCTTGCTTCCACTGAAACCATTGTCCCTGCAGCGGCTGTCTTCCAGCCATCTCCCTCCCGTACAAAGCTGAAGTCTCCCTCACGCGCGAGATGGCCAGCTCCCTCAGCTCAGCCAACCCTTCCTCATTCAAAGGCTTGGAGGCCGCATGCCGGCGTTCCAGCTGCGCGTTTACCAGTTCCCTCAGTGAAAAGGCCAGGACTAGGGAAGGGCTCCTCCCAATCACATGGAGCTGGCATCCTTCGCGCTCCTGCCAAAACGACTGATCTACGGAAAAGCACGGCGTGACATACGCCTGAGCCAATCGCAATGACTCCGTCCCCACTTTGATATAGAGCAGATACTCTCGCACCATGACTCCCTCCCCAAGGCCTTGTATGCCCTCAGTGTGCAAAAAGAAAGAGTGCAGGTGCAAATATATTCGATACCTCCCGAAAACAGAAAAAAGAGCGCTGGTTGCGCTCTTATATCTTCTGTACGCTTGCTTCTTGCCGCAAATCAATGATAATCGTATTTAGCGAAGACGGCTCCTGGTGCCCCTCGTCAAAAAGAAGAACGGAGTACGGATAGCGTCCGTAGGCGCTGCTAATCCGCTTGGTCTCCTCATTCGAACCCGAATCAATCAGAGAGATGCGTATAGGCTTGCCACTCCAATAAGAACGGAACAGAAGTCTGCGAATGACTCGTTCCAGGACTTGCTCGGAATCCCGTACCAATAACCGATAATCCTCATGCGGGGGCTCATTGCTGCTACTCATCCGATCCGCCCACTTGTCTGTCAGCATCACGAGCAGTGAGGAGCAGCCATATGCCGCCAACAACCAAATAATCAGGTCTTCCACCACGGTCATACCTCCTCTAGTAACAAGGTATGCCGGATAGCTTGGCCACGGTGCAGTTTTGACTTTCTCTTACAGCTTCACCCAACCATTTTTAATGGAGATGACCACTGCTTGTGTACGGTCTTGCACATTCAGCTTTTGCAAAATGCTGCTGACGTGATTTTTCACCGTTTTCTCACTGATGAACAAGAATTCACCGATAGCCCGGTTGCTCTTTCCTTCCGCCATCAACTGCAAAACCTCACGCTCGCGACGCGTCAACGATTCGATCACCTTTGGATCGATCATCTGCGAATCATCGATGGAGAAGCTGCGGTCTGCTGCGCCCTCTTGCTCGCTCAGACGGCGGAATTCCTCAATCAGCTTTCCTGTTACCTTGGGGTGGATGTAAGCGCCACCGCTAGCTACGACCCGCACAGCATCAACGAGATCGCTCGTACCCATCTCCTTGAGCAAATAGCCTGACGCACCATTGCGGAGCGTACGGTAAACGTATCCTTCGTCGTCATGAATCGAAAGCATGATCACACGAGTGTTTGGACTTGCGGAAATCACATTTTCTGCAGCGGAGACGCCATTGATGTTCGGCATGTTGATATCCATCAACAATACGTCCGGCTTATGCTCCTCTGCCAGCAGCGCAGCCTCGCCTCCATCCGCACCTTCACCGACGACCTTGAAATCCTCTTCCATTTCTAAAATACGCTTTACGCCTTCACGGAACAATTGATGGTCGTCCACAATCACGATGCGGAGTTCTTGCTGTCTTTTATCCATGGTTCATCCCCCTGTACATGTTCTATGTTTTTTCACATTTTTAGCGGTATTTGGAAAATGACCTTCGTTCCGTCGCCTGGAGCCGATTGCAGCTCCACCGATCCCTCCAGAAGCTGAACACGCTCTTTCATGCCCAACAGTCCGAATGAACCTCCATTTGCCATTCGCTTCTCCAGATCAAAACCGACGCCGTCGTCTTTTACCACAAGACTGAGCGAATCTTGGACAAACTCCAGCTTCACTTGTACGGAATTGGCCTGCGCGTGCTTCTCCACATTGTTCAGACATTCCTGAACCAATCGGAAAATCGCAGCCTTCACCGAACTGCGCAGCGGAGGCTCCACACCAAATACTACCAGATCTATGGAAGAGCGGGTACGTTCTTCACATGTTTGTATGTATTTTTGCAGGGTAGGTACCAGTCCCAGATCGTCCAATGCCATCGGTCGCAGGTCAAAAATGATCCTTCGTACGTCGGACAAGCTCATGCGTACCATTTCTTTCAACTCATGCAATTCCATTTGCGCTTCGAGAATGCGCTCATTTTTCAACATTCTTTCGACGATCTCCGAACGCAGCACCACATTGGCCATCGATTGCGCTGGTCCATCGTGGATTTCCCGCGCTACGCGTTTGCGCTCTTCCTCCTGGGCCTGGATCACTCTCAGACCCATGAGCTGGTGCTGCTTGGCGGACTCCAATGCCTCTCCGATCTTACTCAGATCGCCGGTCAAATACCCGAGCACAACACCCATTTGGGACACCAGCTTCTCTGCACGATCGATCGTCACTTCCAGCGTGCGCAATTGGCGCTCCAGATCGTTGCGCCTTCGCTTCAAGTTATTTTCCCGCTCCCGGTAAATCGATAGCTCGACCTGGATGCGACTCGCTTCTTCATACGCGATCCGGATGTCTTCCTCCGTGTACATATGGAAATTGCGGCTTACCAACACCAGACGGTTACGAGACTTGCGATACGCCAGCTCCAGCGCATCAACCTTCTGAATCACCTTGGAAATCTCCTGGCGCAGTTCATGAAGATCTAGCTTCAGGGAGTTTCCTTGCTGTCTTGCATTTTCAGCTATATCAAATATTTGGGTTTTGCTTGTCTCCACGGTTTCAATCGTTCGTTTAATAACTCCATCGAGCATGCTAATGTCAATCGCCTTGTTCATGATTGCTCTCCTTCAAACTCATTTTTCGCTTTCGTGAACAGCTGATGGAGGCTCGTTACATCCGTATCACTTATTCCCACATCAAACCTGGGAATGGCGAATGGATTCGTTCCACTTTTCACGACTCCTGGAGTGGACGTAAATACATAGCGGTAACCGGCTTGCTGGGCAGTCTCTGTTACAATGCTGCTCGTGTAACCATATGGCAATGAAATCGCATTCACAGATTGACCTGTCCATTCGCCAAGACCGACTCGGGACATGCTGAAGTCCACATAAAGGCGATCCCTGTATTCCTGCTCGACTTCCAAACGTTGCAGATCTTCCCGGTATACAGGAGCCGTCTCGGGTCCCAGCTCTCCCCACTCATTTTGCTCTTGCTTGTCATGGAGACTATACGTGTGGGATCCAAAAGCAGCCAGCCCTGACGCTTGCATTTCTCTTACTTGTTGACGAGTAAGCGGTGTTGTCATGTTCTTTCGGTTTCGATCCGCAGAATCACGCAATCGGTCCGCGATGACAAAATTCGCAGAAGGATAACCGTAGCTCTTAAGGATCGGAAACGCTTGGGTGTAATAGCTCTCGTAACCGTCGTCAAACGTAATCAATACTGCATTTTCAGTAGAAAGATCGCCACTTTCCATAAATCGTGCAAATTCATCCAGTGAGATCGGATGCAATCCATTTTCATGTAAAAAGGATATTTGCGCGGCAAACTGTTCAGGCGTGATCGAATAGCGCTGATCCGAACGCTCCGCAACATGATGATACGCTAAAACAACCACGAAATCTCTATACCATTGTTTCGGTATTATCGTTGCTTTTTTTAAGGGCGTGACGTTTGGCTCAGCATTCTGCTCTGCGCTTATGCTCTTAGACGTATCAACATGGGGAAAAGGTTGCACTTCCGGGACATTTCTTTTTTCTTCCTGTCCCCTTCCCATGATGCCTGCCGTCATAATAATCAATAAAAAGGTAACAAACACAATTAGGAAGAGCCTCTTGTTCGGCAAAAAAACCCCTCCTTACTTCCCCATAAGAAGATTCGACATAGTCCTACAAAATCCTTTGTATGCCAATCCCCAATAAATGGGCGGAGAACTGATCAAAAAAAGAGCCTAGCATGGTAACTAGGCTCTTTCGTCGGCTACTTCTTATTTCGCCAATGTTGCAGCGTCTTGTTTCAGTGCATCCGCTTTGTCTGTTTGCTCCCAAGGAACATTCAGGTCGTTACGGCCAAAGTGACCGTAAGCTGCTGTTTGCTTGTAAATCGGACGACGCAGGTCCAGTTGCTTGATGATACCAGCAGGACGCAGGTCGAAGTGCTTGCGAACCAGTTTCACGAGATCTTCCTCGGAAACAGTTCCTGTGCCAAATGTATCGACTGCGATGGAAACAGGTTGTGCTACCCCAATTGCATAAGCCACTTGGACTTCGCATTTGTCAGCCAGACCAGCTGCCACGATGTTTTTCGCTACATAACGAGCTGCGTAAGCACCGGAACGGTCCACTTTGGTCGGATCTTTACCGGAGAACGCACCGCCGCCATGACGTGCATAACCGCCGTAGGTATCTACGATGATTTTGCGGCCAGTCAAACCAGCATCCCCTTGTGGTCCGCCGATAACGAAACGGCCAGTTGGGTTGATGAAGTACTTGGTGTCTGCATCCAGCAGTTCTGCTGGAACAACAGGCTTGATTACGTGCTCGACAAGGTCTTTTTTGATTTGCTCGAGAGTAGTCTCAGGAGCATGTTGGGTAGAAATGACGATGGTGTCGATACGAACTGGTTTGTCGCCATCGTATTCAACCGTTACTTGTGTCTTACCATCCGGGCGCAGGTAGGACAGCGTGTCGTTTTTGCGCACTTCAGTCAGACGGCGAGCCAATTGGTGAGCCATGCTGATTGGCAATGGCATCAGCTCAGGTGTTTCGTTGCAAGCAAAACCAAACATCAGACCTTGGTCACCAGCGCCGATCGCTTCGATCTCAGCGTCAGTCATTTGGCCTTCGCGCGCTTCCAGAGCCTGGTCTACACCCAGCGCAATGTCAGCGGATTGTTCGCCGATTGCAGTGATGACACCGCAAGTGTCTGCGTCAAAGCCAAACTTTGCACGATCGTAGCCGATGCCGCGAATGGTTTCGCGAACCAGCTTTTGGATATCTACGTAAGTGTTGGTGGTGATTTCACCAGCAACCAGTACGAGACCCGTAGTTACGGATGTTTCGCAAGCGACACGCGCGTTTGGATCTTTGGACAGAATGGCATCAAGAATGGAATCGGAAATTTGGTCACAAATTTTATCCGGATGTCCTTCGGTTACGGATTCAGATGTGAACAGACGACGACCTTTTTGCAAAGCCATGAGAAAATTACCTCCTTTGACCTCATACAAATAGTGTGGTAGCCGAGTCAGGATTTTATCGACGTAAACGCAATAAAAAAACCTTTTCCAACAAGTCGGAGGAAAAGGTTTGAGCGCTTTTTGCTTCCTTCATCCTCTTATCGGCCAGAACAGATGTCCGTTCTGCTGGTTAGCACCGCTCTAGTCGGTTGCCGGGCTTCATGGGGCCAGTCCCTCCGCCTGCTCTGGATAAGAGTATCCATTACGGATTATAGAATAATTGTTTTTTTCTATGGTGTCAATAGACTTTTACCGCAGCTCATACTTTCCGCGAACCATGATGTGGGAAACGCCGTCGTAATTGGACGCAAGCCGCAAGCCGCGGTTATCGGAGCGTGCGATCAGCAGCAGGTGATTCGTGCCTACGACCGCTCCTCCTTTGAGGTCTACGCCAGCTGTCAGGTCTGTCAGGCCGTCGCCTTTGTTGCCCGCTACTGCTTGTACTTTCCCCGTGCGGACAATAAATTCAGTGCCTTCAAACCCGTACAGTGTCTGTCCAGGATTTACCTCCACGACCGTCAGCGTGCTCCCACCGCCGCCAGCTGCCTGAATTTGCTGATCCACATAACTTTTGGTTACGACCGGATCATCTACAGACCCCGGTACGCCGCCTACTCCATCTGCCATGGCCTGAGAGGCAAACAGTGCCGTACCTCCGATCGCTGCTGCAAGCAAGCCCTTTGTGACTGGTTTCATCAATGATTACCTCCCCAGATGTCGCTATTAGAATTTATAAGCCTTCGTAATCAGTACTACGACCTCTGCCCGCGTGGCGATTCCTTGCGGTTTGAACGTTGCACCGTAGCCGTTCAGCCAATTTCTCGAAGTGAGTGCTTCGATCGCCGGAGAAGCCCAGTGAGTCGTCGGTACATCCCGATAGCTGGACGTGCTGCGCTTGTACAACAACACATTATGCGCCCGCGCAATCATAGAGGCCATCTCGGCGCGTGTAATCGGCTGATCTGGTTTCATTTGCTTGTTCGGGTAGCCTTTCATAATCCCGACCTGATAAGCGATCCCCATGCTGTTGTAAGCCCAGTGCTTCTTGGACAAATCGCGGAAGGTCGTTTTGCCGGTATAGGATGAAGCTACCGGAAGTCCATCTGACCGCATCGCCTGGATGAGCATGGTGGCAAATTGTGCGCGAGTTACCGCTTGGTTGGGCTTGAATGTCGCATCGCTAAAGCCTTTGATAATGCCACGATTGCTCAGACGAACAATCTCCGAACGCGCCCAGTGAGTGGAAATATCGCGGTATCCGCCAACCAACATTTGCTGATTCACTGTCAACCGATACGAATCATATTTAAAGGGAACTCCACTATTCAGACGGATGTAATACTTCCCAGGTTTCAGACGAAGCCCTAAAATTTCCTTGCCCTGATCGGACAATTCCGCTACCTCATTGGTCGAAGCCAAGGCGTAGTTGAAGTTATTCCCATTGTACAAGGCGATTCTCACACCGGATGAGACCGGAACAAAAGGAGCTCGAACATAAACGTATGATTCCGTACTGACAGTAAATTGGAACCAGTCAGAATCGGTGGCGGTCGGCAAAGTTCCGGTCATGACGGTCCCGCCGGCTAACTGGGATGCCTGACGATATGTATCATTAGGCTCGTTCACATCTTTTTTCACAGGTGTAAAGCTGAGGTCCAAGCGGTATTCCCCATTCACCGAGTTTTGCTCATACTCGCTGATCCGCAAGAAATACTTGCCGGGCGAAACTTCTTTTTGGGCCCGCTCTGTCGGGTCATCACGATCCCCGTTGTCATATAGCGGATCCCATATCGTGCTTTTTCCCTGGTCCTGTTTTCCGATCGCCAGAACAGGGTCCATACGCTTGTTATCCGGCGTCACGGTCACATCCAGATGTCCGTATTCACGGACGTAATAGGAAAACCAGTCCTGGTCTCCATCGGTATGGAAGCTGCCGTTTACACTGATCTGATTGCCTACAAGCGGCCTGGCGGTGCCCATCGTGTCATTCGGTTCATTGCGGTCCGGGTTGATGCTGAACTTGCTGGTAAGCACGTAGGAAAAGGCATTCACGCCCCCGTTTCGCACCAGCCTGATGTCCATGCGCCCAGCCTTTGCCGGTACCGTAATCGTGTCCCCGTTCCCGATGTAATGAGTGACTGGTGTTCGATTTTCCGAATAGAAGGTAGCCGCCATAGGAGAAGATACAGTTGAGTTCACGGATGCTGTGAGACTGACTCTTCCATCGTACGGCACGTCCATTTTGAACCAGTCCGTCGTGTCATTCGGTCCCAGGTTGCCACGGATCTGCGACTCGATCGGAAAAGCCTTGGCCCGGGACTGAGTGTTGTTGGGCTCCAGAAAATCGTTGGACATGGGAGACATGACTGCTTTTTCCACATTCAACAAGCCATAGCCGGTCCGTCTGTCCCATCCAGTCTCCCCCAAATTGGTGGCCGTCTGATACAGCAGCTGCCGCACATCAATGGGCTTCAGCTTGGGGTATCTGGCCATGATCAATGCAGCAGCGCCCGCGACCTGTGGAGCAGCTGCCGACGTCCCGCTAAACGAGCCGTATTTGCCACCCAGCTTGGTGGTAAACACATTCAAGCCTGGAGCCATCAAATTCAACTCCGGCCCCGAATTCGACTCATAAATCGGATCGTTGTTGCTCTTCACACCCCCGACAGCAATCACGGTAGGATAGGCTGCCGGATAAGCCACCCGGTTCCCTTCGTTCCCACTCGCCGCCACTAGCACGGCTCCACTCGCCTCTGCCCGATTGATCGCGTTGGTCAGTGCTCTGGAATAGGACATGCTGCTGACGGACATGAGGATGACTTTGGCCCCTCGATCCAGCGCCGTGTTGATTCCTTTGGCAACAAGGTCGAGATCGGCGACAGCCTTGCTGTCCAGTACCTTGATCGGCAATACTTTGGCATTCCAGAGGACACCCGAGACTCCCATCCCGTTGTTCCCCTTGGCAGCCAGCACACCGATGACTTCCGTTCCATGCCCGTTGTCATCCTGAGCGGATCGCGCTGACGGCACCAGATTGATTCCCGGCAGCAGATTGCCTTTCAAATCAGGATGATTGTAGTCAGCTCCTGTATCCAGCACGGCAATGGTAATCGCGGTATTGCTGGTCACTGTTTTCCATGCCCGGTCTGCCTTGATCTGGTATAAATGCTGCTGGTTGTCGATGTAGTCATCGTTGGTAGCGTCCGCGGCCATCGTCGGATTGACATCAGCGATGGTCAGCGCGGTGCCTACGGCTAGTGCAAATGCTGCTCGAATCCATTTCTTCATGAAAAACAGTCCTTCCTTCTCTCCCCTGCCGGTATCGTGCAGTCTAAAAGGAATTCAGGTAAATTGACTTCTTTATCTTAGCATAGCGGAACAAAAGGGGGACTTGCAAGCTCGGAAATCCAATATTTGGAATGTTCAAGCGCTAAAAAGACCCTTTTCACCGTGGGCAAAAAGGGTCTCTTCATTATTGCAACAAACCTTTGTTGTTCTCCACTTCATGGTTGGCAGAAGGTTGCTTTTTACTTTGACGCGCTTTTGGGATGACGGCGGTAAGCTTGGTCATATCCACGTTATCTTGCTTGATGGAGGAAGCGGGAACTTCAAATGCCCACACTCGGTTGCTCTGGGCCTCTACCTTCATGTTTTGCAACGTATATTGCATACGTGCCACGGTATTCCCTTCTTCATCGTTGACGATGATCGGTACTTCCGTAAATTCCAAGCGTTTTTCCAGTCCGTTGCGGAAAGCTACCACGACACGGATTCCGTTATCCGCACCCGCGGTAATATCGAGCACTTGCAGATCGACCTGACCAGACGCGACTGGAGCCTGCTCTGCCTGCTTCATGTATTTCTCGGTTTCGGCTTTGGAAAGACCTTGATTCACTTCCGGGATGATCTCTTTTGGCGCTGCCGGCTTTTGATAGGTCAGAAACATGGGAACTTCTTGTTCCGGAAGCTTGCTGAATTCGTTCCAGCGAAACATGAACTCAAAAGGACGGCTGCACAAATCGCCAATCGGACCTGACGGAATCAAGTCAAAGGTCTTTCTCGCAACCACTTCGCCCTCTTCGGTCATCAGCGTCAGAGGAAGCTTTTGCAAAAGCACGCTGCGATCGGTCGCATTGCGAATGTAAGTGAGCACGACGTATCCTTCGTCCGTCACTTGCGTAAAGAACGGTACGATCCCAATCTCATCACGAACGACTGGGGGCAGCTCGTCATGGATATATTGCAGCAGCTCGGTTTCAGCTTCATCTAAACTATTATCCCAAGGACCATTCATCACCAGGTCCAGCTCGTTGGATGCAATTCGCGTAGAGGATTGCTCAGGATTTTCGATCCCGGATACCCCCAGATAAAATTCCTTGTGCAGATGCTCATGAATGTCTTCACGAACTTGCTCCAAGCTTTCCTTTGACCCAAACCAATTTTCCAATAACCAACTCATATGTCAACCTCCTCAACCCTACAATAGAAGTATCTATCCATGTGCTTTTACTCTACATCCAGCACCCATCTGCGCAGGTTGGCATTTGGTTTTTTTACTGAATTCGGCGGGAATACGATAATCCAAGGACGGCTGTAGCCAGGTTTGACGCGCACGGTACTCGCATCGACAGAACCTGCCGCCACCACATCTCCATCCGTATCCGAGATCGTAAGCTTCAACTTGTCCGGATGATACATCTGTTTCATGCCGTTGCGAAACAGCATGCCCGCTACCAATTTTCCATCCTTCGTCATGCCGATATCAAAACCGGTCACTTGCACCGTCTCTGCTGGAATAGGCGGCAACGAGTTTGTCAGCGCCTCCAGTCGATCTTTTTGTCGCTCTGTCATGCGCTTTTCCATTTCTGGATCAAGCTCGAGATGATTCGGCCATACGTGAGAAGATTTCCCTGCCTTCATGACCACTTTCCAACGTTTAAAGGTGAAGTTGTCATGCAGGAAGGTTTCTTCTGGGAAGAGCATTTCCCACGGACGACTCGATCGAGGCGGTATGGCTCCCAAATCGGACAGATCGACGTTCATCCGCGCAAAAGGCTTATCATCCAGGTAAATAGCCAGACGGATGTTTTTAATACGCACAGCGTGATCAAGCGAGTTGCGGAAAAACATCGTGACAGTCAGTCCACTTGGTCCCGGAATCATGCTGAAGCCGGTCACGCTGATCATGCCTCGAACCATATCAGGCAATTCCGCCTGCAAGAAGCGCAAGGTGTATTTCTTCTCCGAATCCAGCTCCTGCTCCCACATCGGGTGCAGAGACAGTTCGGTATGAACCTTGGTGCCTACGGGTGCTTTTGATTCATTCGCACTCTTTTCTACCGCGGCTTCGGCGTCGCTCAATTCATTGACATCGACGACTGCCTCTTCCTGGAGCTCCTTTTTCAGCTCGCTTTGCTCTTTTCCAAACCAGTTCTTAAAGAATGAAAACATGTGTTACCTCCTCAAACGTCCGGACGCGACCGAAGCTACATTTACTATCATAACCTTTTTGATAAAGCCGATCAAATTTCCAAGGCTACCGCCTATCCCTGTGGCACGCTGACCTTCCAGCGTGAGAAATCAGGCTCTGGCTTTTGGATGCTCTCCGTCGGGAAGATGAACAGCCACGGCTTGCTCGTATGCGCGTTCACCGTCAAGCTCCCCAGTTCAAACAATCCTTCCGCCACTTTCTCACCGCTCGCATCATGAAGCACAAGCGGCAGCTTTTCAAACGAAAGGGATTGCGCCGAACCGTTGCGAATGAGCAGCATCGCATTCAGGGCTCCCGTATCGTCGCGGCGAATTTGGACGCTCTGGATGTTCACTTCCCCTTCTTTAATAGGAGGAAGTCCTTTGGCCAGCTCGATCAGATAATTCTTTTGTTCATCCGTCAACGCTTTGATCCAAGACTCCTCCAGCTCCAGCTGCTGAGGCAAAAACATTTTCTTTTGCGCCATCTCAAAGGCGATCTTCCAATTCACCAGCAGGACATCCACTTGCAAAAAGTGCTCCCGTTTAAACACAAACGACCACGGTCTTGCAGAACGCGGTGGAATCTCCCCTATTTCAGCCAAATCAAAGAGTTGGCGGGTAAACAACTGCTGATCCCCAAACAATACGACGAGCGTGGTCTCACCCAAGTTTACAGGGCGATCCGAGCTGTTGCGGACAAACGCTGTTACTTCGATTCCGGCATCATGAGGAACGAGAGATGTACCAGCCAGGGAGATATGCCCCTCAGCCAACGGCTCCAACTCTTGCGCCATAAAGGATAGCACGTATCTTTCCTGGGTGCTGAGCTTCGCTTCCCATGACTCGTGAAGAGAAAGTGTCGTCACGACCCCTGCGGACGTGCTTTGCTCTAGTGGTTGTGTATCCTGCTTCGTAGGAGCAGCAGGCAGAATCGACTCTTCCTGTACTTGCTGCCTTACCTCTTCCGGTGTGGGAGTATTCCCTAATAAACTTTTCAAGAAGGATAGCATAACGTCTCTCCCAACTTTTCTCTACATCTATATAGAGTTCTGTTCGCATTCACTATAGCACAGTGATACCCTTTTGCAACCTAGAAAACTTGGTATATTCAAGGTGGGTCAGCACGAAACCGTATAGGCATGGTGCCCCCTGCTGCCGGCACTGACCGACGGGTAATATTTGTTAGGATACCCGTAAGCACAAGTGATGTCAAGGAATGGCAAAATCTACTCCCATTTCTGACATCGCTATTGTTCAAATGCGGAATATACTCCATTAATTAGATGAAAAATTTACCGGATGTACATAAGGTTTACATAAATGCTCTCCATTGTTAAAATAATGATGATAAATGATTTTCTTGGGGATTCCTTGCCAGCTGACCTCCTCAGCTGGCCACTTTTTTACAAATAATACTAAATTGTGGTTATGAGAAAACGCCAGACTGCCGCTGTCTGGCGTTTTCTTGTTCTATGGTGCTACGGTAATCGAGATCCGCACGGTTTTATTTCCGTACTGCGCGGTAATGGTTGCGGTCCCTTGCGATATGGCCGTAATCTCTCCGTCATCTCCGACAAAGGCTACTTTTTCGCTCGAGGACTTCCAGATCACTGCTTCCTCCACCTGCTCGACTGACCCATCGCTGTATGTCGCCTGGATCACGGGAGTCAGCGTTTGACCGATCGCCATTGTCTTGCGGGTCACGTCAGCTTGGAGCTGCTTCAATCGGGTATCCACACTGATCCTGACCGATTTTCCGCGATAAGTGGCCGTCATGGTCGTCGAGCCGAAGCCTTTGGCGACGATCTCTCCATCCCGGTAGACTGCCACCTTGGCATCTCCTGTTTTCCAATCAACCGCGGAAGTCACCACTTCCTCTTCATCCCCGTAAACAGCGGATATATTAATAGAAGAAGAAGCACCCGGCTTCAGTTGGATTTTGCTCGGACTCGCCACCAGCCTAGTGATGGTTACCGCGACTCGCATTTTCACCGTCTTCTCGCCGTACGTCGCGTGAATATAGGTACTTCCCAAATTTTTGGCGGTAATGACTCCATCTTGCACGACCGCTATGTTCTCATTTTGAGACTTCCACACGGCTTTTGTGGCAGGTACCGTTTCTTTGGATTTGTCACCGTAGGAAGCTGTCAGCTCCACGGCAGCCGTTCCATCCGGCTTCATGGTGAGTGTCGTTTTGGATGCTTCCAGCTTCGAGACCGTGATCTCTACGGGTACCGAAGCCGTTTTGCCTCCATAAGTCGCCGTGATAATTGTTTTCCCAAACCCGGTTGCCGTCACCAATCCGTTTTCCACGACCGCAACCTTTTTATCCTTGGTCTGCCATTCGACATCTTCGGCTGCTACCGCTGACTTCGAGCCATTTTTCAGGGATGCAGTGAGAGTAATGGTCCCGCTGCCGTTCGGAGGCAAAGACAGCTTGGTTTGATCTGCCTTGAGGCTGTTCACGCTCGTGTCAGCAGGCTTAGGGTTCCTCTCCTGGGACGAATCGGATTGCACCGCACGATAGGCGTTGAGCAGGCCGTATCCATATTGGCTGTCCCACCCTGTCTTGCCAAGGTCAGACGCCGTCTCAACTAGGCGGTTGGTCAGCTCTTTTACGCTCAAATCCGGTTCGCTCGCCTTGATCAGCGCCGCTACTCCCGAAACAAACGGTGCCGCCTGCGAGGTCCCACTCATGTACGCATATCTGCCTCCCGGATAGGTGCTCAGAATGTCCACTCCCGGTGCTGCAAGATCGATGCTCGATCCGTAATTGGAGAATTTTGCGAGTCCCAGGTCCGGCCCTACCGCACTCACCGTGACCACGCCCGCAATCGAAGCCGGCACATACCGATCTGCATTCGCAGCATCGTTGCCTGCTGCGGCCACGACCAATGCGCCTTTCTCCATGGCGTACTGCACGGCATCGACCATCGTTCTCGGCGCGGAATTCTCTCCGTCTTCCAGCTCCGCTCCCAAG
The DNA here is from genome assembly GCF_016811915.1 of Brevibacillus choshinensis. Taxonomy (NCBI): domain Bacteria; kingdom Bacillati; phylum Bacillota; class Bacilli; order Caryophanales; family Paenibacillaceae; genus Brevibacillus; species Brevibacillus choshinensis. Next base: position 5,704,914 of record NZ_CP069127.1, read on the forward strand.
CTCAGGTTGATGACATCCGCTCCCAGATCAGCCGCGTCTATGAGTCGAGCTTCGCGACAATAATCCCCGGGACATGCGTGCCGTGCCCCTCATCATCCTTGGCATCCCTGTCAGCGTTTACGTAGTCTTGAGACTCCTACCCCTAAAGGGGCAAGCAAACACCTTCGGTATCAGTGGGATTCTTGGGTGGTAGTCGGTAGTGTATTTCTGCTAACCGTAGTTTCCCCAAGTTCAGGGCTGTCTCATCAGCCCGTCCTAAGACTGTACATCTAGCATCTTAGGCTGACAGACTGCTACCATCTGCTACAGGTTGACGCATGATATTGATCGCTCCAACTCGATCACGATGAGTGTTGAATCCACATGAACATTCATACTTTCTGTCTCTGGCTTTGTTCTTCTCACCACAGGCAGGACAAGATTAAGAAGTGTAGGCAGGATTAACCTCCACAACCTTTATCCCAACAAGGTTTGCTTTGTAGGAGATGAATTGTTGAAGTTGATAGAAAGTCCAACTATGCAGATTCTTTGTGTGTTTACGGCTTGTTCTTGCCAGCTTACGAATATTCTCTAGTCGTTCAAGCTTGATGATTGACACCCCTTCTTGAATGGCTGTATTGACAATTTGACGACTAATCTTATGATTTTGATCCTTAATCCAACGCTGTTCTTTATTCCCTAACTTACGAATGGCGGACAACTTTTTGAGTTTCCCTAATTTACGTCTACGTTGCTGGTACTTTCTACGTCTGCCGTTTCCAAAGAATCGGGTTTTCCCTGTAGAAGTGGCAACAACAGCAGGGACTTTCAAGCCTACGTCGATTCCCATGATTCCTTCATGGCTTGTTTCGCTTGTAGGCACTTCTAACGAAATTTGAGCGTACCACGTCCCAGACTTTTCAACAATTCGCATCAATCCAAACTTGGCTTTCTGTAATAATTCCATATCTCGACTAGTTATTGCGGCATGAAAGGCCGTTTTTTTGATCCTTCCATCTACAACAATAGGGAAAGCAACCGTATTTTTAGATACCGTATAGTTTTGGTTGTTAACGAAATATACAGGTTTTTTTAGAACTGGACGAGCACCTAACTTCTTGATTTTTCGGAACACTCTCCTGGCATCACGAATGGCTTGATTACAGACGGCAGATGGAAGAATCGATTCTGGATGATCAGGAAAGATTCAAATGTTTACGGTTAAGGATTGCATCATTTCCCCCCTTCTCTTCTGTTCTTCCACATAACGCTTTACTGTTTCGCTTGATACGTTTCCTGCTGTACTTACGAAAAAAGAGCGTGTCCACAGACTAGGCATATGAGCAAGATGCTTAAACTCTAGCCTTAGCAGTCACCCCTTTCACTTTTGCCATTACGTCTGTTGGAGAATCAATGGGAAGACAGTTCAGGAATAAATGAACATGATCTGGCATCAGTTCCATCGCAACAATCAACCAGTTATTCTGATGACATATTTCAGCCAACAATTCCTTGAATCGAATTTCTACTTGTCTCACTAATACTTTTCTCCGATAACGAGGGCAGAAAACAAAGTGATAGTTGATCAGTGATACGGTTGTAGTCGTGCGCCTATATTCTTGTCCCATTTCACCATTGAATTAGTTTGAATGATCAACTACAACAATCAATCGAAAAGAAAAGCTAAGCACTCACACATATACTGAGTGTTTGCCCTGTCCATCCCTAAAGGGATGATCGGACAAAGCCATAATTCATCCCACGATTAAAACCGTGGGCTTTCAGTTGGCAAATACCTGTAATACAGGTATTTTTGCAATGTTATTTGTGGGTAATTTCAACTATTAGGCAATCTTCAGAACCCAAAAGCTCTCGATAAATAAGAAATAATAAAAGGAGTTGTATGGGGGCTACCAATGTAAATTTTATTTATTTTTTACCCGCTAAAAAAGGACATTTCATGCTTAGGGTCAGTGGTTTCGCCAGGAACGTTCCCATTTCTAGTCTAACGTTTTGTTTCCAAAAGCCTGCCGCTAAACCAAACTGCTGATAGCATAGATGTATAGAGTAGATTTTTTGAATTATAATCGTTTTGCCATACGAAGCGGTGACTTTGTACTTGCAGCGCTTTCTTTGAAAATCTACCTTAGCGATGGTGGCTAGGAGGTAAAAAAAATACTTTTCTGTTCCTGGCACCTTTGGCTCAAAGCGAGTTGACCTCGAATCTTTAAATTTCATTTTTCCCCCTGTCTCTCTCCTATCCGATATACACCACAACAGATCCCATCTACCTTCACCATGACCAAGCTCTGAGAGAACTGTATCAACGATACCCTTGATGTCATCATACAGATCGCGCCCTATCCCTGAGTCCATCCGCTGTTCCCCATGGTAATTCTTGACGAGCCGTTTCAGCATCCAATGTACTTCTGCTTTCTGATCTGGAATACGCTCCTGAATTAGCTCCTGAACCCTTTCTCGAGCGTATGTATGCCGAAATCCATGCGTACCTCGAGACTCTATCCCAGCTTTCCTACATGCTACTGCAACACCATTACGCATCGTTGTTTCGGATAGAGGGATAATCCTATCCTCGGGCAATTTGCTGATTATTAGCCCTCTTAGTTCATTCTCATAGCGTTGGGAGACCGGAACATTCCTGAAGCGCCCACCTTTTGTGATACCTCGTCCGTTTTCAATGCGGATCTCCAGCCTTCCATCCTCTCGCTGCTGAACATGTTCGACCCGCAGATTGCACACTTCACGATTTCGCAGACCGAGTTTGTATCCCATTCTGGCCGCAGTTGCTACCATTTTAGACATGTGCTTAAACATGGCCTCAATTTCTTCTCTCGTGTAGCTCCGATCTCGTGACCCTTCTTTCTCTCCCGGGCTTATTGTTCTTCCCTCAAAGAACGTAATCGGCGGCTTTTTAAGATTTTCTGACATCTTGGCCATGCCAGTTTGAAGCTTCTGAAGGTGGCTCTCCATATTCACCATGTAACCTTTTGAAAGTCCTTTTGAAGCTAGATGAGTCATATAGCTTTTATGATGCTCCGGACGCAATTGAAAAAGGGTTTTTATACCATGGTTTTCTTTGGCGTACTGCACAAATCTGATGGCAGACCCCTGCACGGCAACTTTGTAGGTTGTTCCATGTATGCCTGTCCTATCACCGGCCTTCCTTGCTTGACGCTTAGAAGTCCCGATCTTGTCTATAGTCCGCAGCGCCTGTACGACTTGATTCTTTACACTGGATCGATTTCGCCCCAATCTATTCTCTCCTTTCACAATAACTCATTTGAAATTCCGTCTGTTAGTTGCCCAGGGACGATCTTTCCGGTTCACACCTGAGCAAACAACCGAAAAAACTGGTGAATTTTCTTGGCGTGTTAGAGGGGAACACAAAGCCCTTCACCTTCTCGCGTTTCCTCCAACGCACCAAAAAAATGATAGATTCAACTCTCGCCGATCTCTAAAAAGACCGCGTATATTACAGGTAATCAATTGTACGCGCCTTCTTGTTTGGGCAGCCCAATCCGGAACAAAAGCGATTTCTGGAAGCGGTTACGAAAGCTAGTTATGCTGATACGCGCCAACCTTTGAGCAATTTTTTACAGGGTAACTTCTGGCTTTATCGTTTAATAAGGTTTATCTGAAATAACATTTTCACGTTCACTGCCATAATTTGTTGTTGTGATTGTTCCGAAAAAATTAGACACTGCTGCAATAACGAGTACAGCCCACCATTTAATCCTCATTTCTGGCGGATCGTACGATCCTTCCCTCCTTCATATTGTGAAATGACAAAAAGACCATGATGTTTATTCATGACCCGACAAAAATCATACATGATAAAGACGAAATTCTTTTGAATCCTTCCTTGTTAGACGTATTACGCAAAAAAAGCCTGTCAGCACACCTAAAGAAACGAAAAGCGTTTCAACAGGTAGCCAACAGGCTAATTTCTTGATTGTTGAACATTTCAACGGATCAGGTCTTGTAGAAATACCAAAACAAAAAGCAGGAAGAGGTTGTGTATTACTACTATACTTAAATTTATGTTTACTAGCAATACTCTCCGGTTTATTTATTTTTCAAATATGAGGCCGCTTCAAATAAACGAGAAACATACACGATTTCCCCTGAAAATTTAGGGACTAATCGAGATGATAAATAACTTTGAAAGCGGAATCCAAAATGACAGAAGCGGAGTAGAAACTGGATATTAGGAGAAGACCATGAATGTTCTTTAATGTCGATTGAATGTTAACTAAATTCCAGCACTTCCAGCGGGGGCGTTCTCAAATAGGTCAAAGGATGGTAGGAAACGCGCTCAGCTTGAATTACTAAAAAATCGAGGTTCACCTCCTACCAGGAAACTCCTCAATTTTCAATTGACTGCCTGTTCAGTCTTACGAATGCCGCCCTTACTTGGCGTAGACCACCAGTTTTAAGCAATAATTGATTAAAAAACACGCCTAGTATGGTCGGCTTCAAATATTTTAGCAACAACTTGTTACTGACAGTAAAACCACAACCATCGTCCACCGATTTAAGAAAAAGATTCCCTTTTAAGCAATTGCTTCAAACAATAACACAACTAAAAACAGTCACAGATCTTCACTTTACTAGAGATCCATACAAATGCCCCTGGAGGAATTAATGTCATCATTATACGCGAAAATCATAGTAGCGAACTCAGCACTAGTGATGGTTATTTTACTCTGTAATCGCCGTTGACATAACCTGCTAGCATGCCAAGAGCTTTCAGGCATTTTACGTTTTTTTCAATTGCAGTATCCATTTTAGGAGCTTCCGGAGGAGTTACTTAAGCAACGAATGCCATTGGAGCAACAGTAAGTGCGAGAGCACTAGCTAGCAATGTTAACAACCTTTTTCATAACCTTGGAACCCTAACTCATTTTTCGGTGAAAAGGACAATAAGATAACCCCTTGAAGATCATGGATTCTGCCATATAAAAATCTATCCTTTAGGAAAACTAAGCATTTTCGAATCAACTAGCTACTATCTATTTGAACTATCGTTAGTTTTGAAATTATTGAATCTATATATAGGTCTCCATTAGTTTCGATCGTTATAACTCATTATCTCTGTCGGATGTCACCTGATAAAACTATTTGGCGAAAGGGCATATATGCAAAAATCGTTTTTTACGGGCATGTTAATGCCTCCGTTGCCTTTTGTTGCCTTCTACAACTTTCTTTGTTATTTTATTATCATCAAAAAAGGAGTTGCTATCATGGAACTATTGGTATCAAATGCCGAAATTGAATCTCTCCTTGTGTGGCCAAAAGGAAAAGCTTCCGTTTATATTGAACGTGGGATCCTTGGCGCACCATTTCAAACTTTGAAATGTGGCAGGCTCTTTAAGCTTTCATCCATTTTTGAAATAGCTAAGCAAAAGAACTGAACTGTTGATGAAAATGTTTTAACTAATATTTACGCATCAGTGGTCATTACTCCACCAAAATAACAAAGTTTCGTTAATACTAACCGTTTTTTTCGATCAAACCACAAAAATAAAACCCCTTGGGAATCAAGGAGTTTGCCAATTGGATGTTCACTTCATTAGGAAAAACGTTTTCGTTTACTAACCCAATTCTCTTAGTTAGTGGATTCTTAATCAGGATATCGCAAACCATGACAACAAAATAACTCTAGTACAGCCTGATAGACTCGGACATTCATTTCTGGAAAGACAAATGCAACTTCTCCAGGAGCAAGTTGTAACCTTTCAATAGACTGCTCGATTACAAATGGCACCCCATTATTTCGAGAGCACATTTTAGATAGCCAACATCCGACCAAGAGACTACGTAATCGAACGATTTTTCCAATGTAATCACGCTCCGTGTTGCATGGTAGCATAGGTTAGGGAAAAAGAATACTCGAGGAATCAGCTATTTTTCTTAGCATATTAACTTGTTATTAGTATTATTAAACAACAACAGATGTTCCTCTATATTTTTAGAAGTTCTTTCATTTTTAGAAGTTCTTTCATTGATGAATGTGAATCGGTTCAATAATTTAAGGAGTTTTAACTATGGAACGAACTCTACCTACCATTCCTGAGGTAGCCAAAATTCAAGGAATCACCAGAGAACGATCGTATTTATTAGCTCGATCAGAGATGCTCCCCGTCGTTCGAATTGGACAAGGATGTCATATTGACGTAGAATTACTGAATAACTGGATTGAAAAAGGTAAGCTGGATCCTAGAAAGCAACCTAGGCGATCAATCAAGATTCAGGACCTATAGGATCGCTTTTTGCGAAACGTAAAAAAGCCCGAAAGATATCAGACTTTCCTACGATGTGAATCTCTATAAAATAGAGTGACTTTATTATAGCATTGAGTATGTTTTGTTTCAACTAAAGTATATTCACGTAAAGACAATATTTCATATTACATGACTGCCTACTTAAATTAATTTTATGATATTTTGCAACAATTGCACTCACTGAAACCGCCTGTTTTCCACAGGCGGTCTTTTTTTTACTTCTACTTCAAAGAAACGCTTACACAGTTGGACCAATCAATGTTGCGATCTCCCTCTGATAGCCAAACTTTTTTGAAAAACTCAATCAAGGCTACCTCGAAAATCTCCTTCTGGGATATATTCATTTCCTGGATAAACTCCTTTACTAATTGATCTAATCCTTATGCCATGTGTACGGATTTGGTAACGTGTACTCCACGGACAATATATCTCGGGATCTGGTCCACGACCGATTCAATGGACAAGAGGTTACCCAATAATCTCTCTTGGTGTTTTTCAAGAAGATCCAACAATGGCAGATAGCGTTCAAGCCCAACATGAGCACTAGGTAAGTGAATCCCGCTTGATAGATTTACTTGCACGCTTTGATGAGGATCGTCATTCTGTATGCCAGTGAAAACATACGTACCACCTTCGTCATTCCAGGTTAATTCCGAAAGTATTTATACCTGAGACAAGTCTTATGACACTCTCCAAGCAGTTCTTCATACAATTTCATACTTTTTTCAGAACCATTACAGAAATATGGTTTATAACAATAATTGAAGATACGCCCTCAGAGCAAGGGAATTATGGAGGTTTAATGCTATGAAAAAAACCCATCGTTTTGTTGCACTGTTAACTGTCATGGCGATTACCGCGTCTTTGGCAGTTCCAGCATTTGCAAAAAGCGCCGATGACAAAGAAGGAGTTGCCAGCATCTTTACCACAATGGTTGGCGAAAATCACAATATTACCAACCCTACCGTTGAAGAGGATGCTCCAACTACAACACCATCCACAACACCTACAGATGGTACCGTTGTGACTCCTACTGGGACATCCACACCAGAACTGGTTAACGCTGTCGACATTCCTACCATCATGGGCTGGGGCTGGATGACATTTCCAGAAACAAGCGACAAAGGCGGTAACTAAGAGGCTGCAAAAATAGTCGTACCTTGGTCAAGACTGAAAAAGACTACTTTCAATTTGGTGATCACTTTCCGATATTCTATCGGAGAAAGGTCGCCAATTTTTTTTGTGAAGCGATAATTGTTGATTTTTCACTTATCAATCTTAAACTGATTAGATCAGGCCCCTTATCCCCTAGGTCAAATGTAATGGCGACATCAGAATGGTACAGGCCGAGCTTGACTATTCTTGTAGCACAGTACTACCGGCTGGAGGATTGCTTCCCTCATTTGGATCGCAATTCCAAACCTATATCCAAACAGGGCTTTCGTTTCGATTCCCAACTGTGCAAGTGACTTTTCATCACACGCGGCGTTACAAGCGAAAAAGGGATGAACCGTACTTTTTTACTGAATTGGCAAACTCCCACAAACAGAGTATTCCGCAGTTCTACGATAGACCCCTATCGTCAATTTTTATTTGGTCTAGCACTTATTCTGAAGAGAAATCGGCTATTATTTAGCCCACTAAAGGTTAGCTTAATATTAGCTTTCTGAGCCAAGAGAATCATGATGCTCACACCAGCACCTAAAAAGAGGGCAACCAAGAAATCAACGTCCTTGTAGTTAAACATCCAGTAAATGAAACCAACGATGGCCCCTCCGATGGCCCACTTTACAATCGTCCCCATTCCATTCTCTCCTTTGCATGAATCGCTGCTTCCTTGCTCATTCCTGAACATGTCCGCATTGATTTATATCAATTAGCATTAGCTATTAGTAAGTTGGCCGGTTGCCTTACGAATTGTTTCGTAATCATTGAATGTTTTCGTCAAAAACTCCACGGCTTCCAAGTTACCAAGCAATCTCCCATCAGCAGCAACGTACGAAACATCGAATGTACCGTTATCGTTGATCTCAAACTTTAGTCGCAACTCGTAGTTTTCCATCTCCGAGTAGTACAGACCGGAAAACTCTACGAATTTCTTCCCATTGGACTCGGTGTAGGTCCACTTTGGTTCAGAGTGCAAGTACTCTAGCACCTCACCAAGTGGTTCCTGCTGAGTACTTCTGGAGTGAACTGCTCTTGATGGCCTCCACATACTTTTTACCTGGATCAGCGGCTTCCTCAATCTTTCCCTGTACATCCACGCCCATCCATGAAGCGATGAGCCAAACAGCTACTACAATGATACCTAGACTGGTCATGAACCCATAAAACTTGTTCACACCGTTGAGTATCTTTTTCCCTGCTCCCATTCCTTCCGCTTCCTCCCTTGATGACTTTTAGCCTATCTATTTTTGTAAACTTGATTGTCGGAACATAGAAGATTTCATCGTATTTAGTAGAATCTTCCTATATTACCTTATAGGCGTTATTTAATAGTCAAATACTATTTATAGTGTGTGTAAATGATTTTTCCCCTCTAGTACGCTTGACTTGAGGTGGGACCAAATGGAAGAGAGTACGAAACAACTCGCAAAAATGCTAGGTGATCGAATTCGCAGTCTCCGTCTGGATCTAGGGCTTAGCCAGGAGCAGCTAGGTGAGCGGTCTGGACTGCACACCAACTACATTGGCCAAATCGAGCGGGGAGAGAAGAACCTTACCCTCGAAACCCTGCTGAAAATTGCCCGTAGCTTAGTAACTTCCTTGGAGCAGCTCCTGCATTCCATTGATCCGCTTGATCCTCACACCCCTCTTGGGCAAATTGTCGTGATGCTCTCTGAACGTCCTGTTACGGATCAGGCACTAGTTTTAGCATTGATGAAAACTGTGTTTACGTGGGAAGACGAAAAGCGGAAGTAAGTCACAGTGGACTTTCTTCCGCTTGTTTTTTTGCGCTAGGGAATTGGCAGGCGAGAACAGTCATTTCCCACCGCACCGAAAAGATCTCCTTCCGCAGCTTTTCTTCCCACTGCTGAATCCATTCGCAGATGTCCCCGAACTGTTTCCTGACAGGTTTCCCCTCTTTGTTTGTAGACGAGCTCATCTTTCAAAAGGGACATGGCTTGTTCGCATGTTCGCACACTTCGTATCAATGTGTCCTCCTTGTTGACAAACTCCTCGTATTTTTCCTGTACTGAATTCATGACAATCTCCTCCTATTCCGTTTTACAGCAGGGCTACAGCCTTCTCCTTGTCCTGTCTGCTGGTGTTGATGTAGTAGTGGGCCGTCGTCTGAATGTGCGCGTGTCCTGCAAGCTTTGAAACCGTTGTGAGTGGCACACCCTTTTTGAGCAGACGAGAACAAAAAGTATGACGGAATTTGTGTGGGTACAGCTTGAAACTAAGCTGCTTCTCCAAGCCTTCCAGCAGCGTATTCACTGCATTCTTGTGCATCCTCTCTGCTCGTTGACTGAGAAGCAGGTAGGGACTTTCTCGATGCTTGTTTTCCTGCCGTTCGGTTCGGATGTACGCTTTGATCAAATCCACCAGATCAGGACGAAGCGGAATCTCTCGGTACTTCCCTTACCCGTCACCCGAAGCGTGTTGGTGAGATAGTCCAGATCACTGACCTGAATGCCGCAAAGCTCGCTCACACGAACACCAGTGTACAGAAGCAGCCAAACGATGAGGTGGTTCCGCAAGCTGATCTTGCTCCTATCCTGGACAAGGAACAGCAGCTGGTTCACCTCCTGCTCCGAGAACACCTCCACCTCTCCCTCACTACCAGCGGCCACCTTGATCCTGTCTTTCCGTAGCGTGACAACCTGTTCTGTGGTCAGCTTACGGTCGATCAGGAACAGATTGAACGCCTGTAGCGAATTGATCTTCTTGTTAATGGTGGCCACCGCGTACTTGTTCTCCATGAGGTGGCTTTTGTAGCTGGAGACGTAGAAGCGTTTCAGATCGATCGGCCGCTCAACGCCCATCCCTTCCAGGTACACACAAAAGGCTTTCACGTCGCCCACGTAGGATTCAATTGTCTTGGGCGCGATCCCGTTCTCCACTAGGTACTGCTCAAACTCATCAATCGGGTCCATCGTTTTCCCTCCTGAAACAGAAAAATGCCCTGCTGCCTTTTGATCGGCGCAGGGCGGTTACTCTCTACTTCCAGTCGTGAATTTCCGAAAGGCATGCCACATCTCGGCCTCATCGTTACTCCATGCCTGACGAACATCCTCAGGGTCAAGGATGCGGTAGTGCTCGGTGAAGATGTTCTTTTGTAGCCTCCAGCCGTTTCTCCTATCCAGGGTGTCCCAGAAGAAGCTCCCTCCTAAAGTTTTTGTGGGTAAGTTCGGAAAAAGCATGATCATTCACTCCCTTTCTTTGTATTGATCCACTTATTTGCCTGAGAGGAAGGACTTCTCCAGTTGTACGTAAAATGGATCAGCCAATTGACTGACCCATGTAAGGGCCTTTTGAATTTTCCCTCGGTACTTCGACCCCTCTTCTTCCCACACTTCCTCCCAGACTACATCTACGGTACCTTTCTCTTGCAGGAGGTTTACGTAGACATCAATCCCATGGATCAGATCAGAATGCTTGCTTTTCAAAACCATTCTTACCATGTGTGTTGACGCACCTACCTCTTTATAAGCCCGCCTACCTTCGTTGTCATCCTTGTCTCCATACCGACTGCTTTCACCTGGTTTGCGGGGCTGAAATGGCAGAGTCTCCGCAACCTCATTAAACAGTTTGGCAGTAGCAGCCAAGATCCAAAGATCCTCATAGGAATCTTCATTTCCCTCCATCCCAGACCCCTGTTACAGCATGTCCAGGATGAGCTTGTTTACTTGATCCATTTGATCCTCCTCTATGAATTACTGTCTTCCACCAAATTAATAATATAAATTTTCAGTCTATTTTGATGCGATTAAATCAAAAGACGCCTTAGCCTGAGTGCAGGCTAAAGGGCAATTACGGCGACTGACTACAGTTTTTATAGATTGAAGCGAAAGGACAATGGACAGGTTTCTTGCTGGGAATAGAGAGCTGAGTTGCGGAGGAGGAGTCGAAACCTTTTTCAGCGAGTTTCTGAAGCGTTTTTCAGTGAGTACCAACAAAAGAAAAGAGCCTCCACATGGGTAGACTCTCTCAGTTTGATTCATGAATAAATGCTGCTTCTAAAAGAAATCATTGCTGTTAGCTCCGCTTATTGTAATCGTGACGTTGGCTTTTTTCGCTACAATTTTAAAAGTACCTGCACTCACTTTCACTGCTGTCGCCTGCACACCTTCTGACGTCAATTCATCGTTGATTACGTCTACCAGATCGTCCATGTCGTCGAGCTTCCACTCCAAGGTAATCGTTGCTGTCTTTGATCCGTCACTGATGGTAAAGGAACGGTTTTTGCTGGTGTCCGTATTGCTTCCATAAGCCGTGTCCGTATCAAAGAATTCATCCCAATCATCACCGCCGATCGTGATCACATTACTTGACCCGGTCTGGAAGCGTGAAACGGAAAAGGTATCACCAAATCCTATGCCAGCCATGGTTCTTTGCCCCAGCTCAATGTGATGGTCGTTATAATACTGCTGGATGAAACTATCCGCGGCGGAACCCATCACCTGCCCAGTGGTAAAACCGTTTAACGGGATATCCCAGGTCAGATCCACATTCACTGTAATTTGTCCATCCGAGACGGTGAAGTGTTTGGGGTTGCTCGCGAAGTTGGTATTGGCGATCGGTCTGCTGGTGAGTCGAGCCTGTCCCGCATAGATCGTCGAAAAGTCAAACTGGGTAATTTCCTTACTGATAATTTCTTGTATAACTTCGCTATTCCTGACTAACTACTTTTTTAACAAGCAGTTTTCGATCAGGCCTACACCGTGCGGGCGACTTTCATCGCACACGGCGTGCCATCAGCGGATGATGAATCAAACAAACACCAAATAGGATTGCAGAAATCCTTCTTCTGCAATCCTACGTAGTTGGTATTCAATTGTAGCCTTGAGAAACTACAACGCCCATTGTAAGTTCTCGTATCCTTCTTATCCGCTGACTGGGTTCCTTCGCTCCGGCCAGTTTTCTCCTCCCCGCCTGTGTTACCACTACGGGTTCAAACGGCAAGCCATCCACACTACTACGAACCCGCTGCCATCTTATCAGCCTCACTGGTGCTAACCCACCTCTTCTGATAAGACTTCAAACGTTCCATTCTGTCTATCCCTTGTTTTGATGACCTTAGGTTTCCACTATTCAGGAATGAGAACGACCAGTTTAACAGTCCAAATTCTTCTGATCGCCACCATATTATTTCACATATAGGGATGAATACTAACCTGCTAGCATTTATCCTAGCACTCATTATCTCATCCTGGGTCAACATGGATTTCTCTCGTAACCATAGCCATCTTTAAGGAGCCCCGCCTCTTCCGAGTACGACTTCACCTGACTTCACCCCTTCGGCATGTTAGCGCCTCACTGGATGCAGGAGGATTAGGCACATGATGTTGGACTGTTATCATGGACAGGAATTTCACCTATCTATTCAACAGAACAGTTAGAGAGCCCCATATTAGGAACAATTAATATGTCTTATCGTGGGGCCTTCTCCACCTCTTTCGCTCTTTTAGCTTATGAAGTAACGTTTCGTTTAATTATTCAGCAGGCTTGAGATTGAACCATACTTGTGTTGCTCCTGCTTCAGGTCCAGCTACGATAGTACCATCAGCCGTTACATAAACTGGATCTGCAAGTACTACAGCAGTATCAGTTACATAAGGAGTAGGATTATCTACAGCAGCATCTAACCAAACAACTGGCGCATTTGTCTTGGATCCTGGCGTGTAAGTTAGAGTAGCACCCAATGTAAATTCAACATTAGAAGCTGTATCGTGCTCTACTTCAATTCCGCCCCATGCGTTTCCGGTTAAAGCAATACTTCCCTTAAGAGCAACTGTTGCATCGTCAAGAATAGTTAGTCCTGCTTGTTTGCTGTCTTTAATAATAACATTCTCAAGAACAGCATGTACATTTGTACCAAATACTTCGACTAAGTTATCAGTAAGATTTGCAGTAGTAGTTACAGTTAGGTTTTTAACATTTGCATTTGCATTAATACCTAATCCTGAAGCTATTTGAGACTGTCCATTTCCATTCAACGTCAAAGTATGATTTTGACCATCAATAGTTACCGCTTTGTCAACAAGGATTTTATCAGTAACTTCAATGTTTCCTGCTAATTTAATTGTATCTCCAGCTTGTGCACTTGCTAATGCAGCGATTAATTCAGATTCTGTATCAATTGCTACAACCAACTTCGCAACCGCTGCGTCAACCTTTGCCTCTTGAGCATCAACTTCAGCTTGTGTTGCGTTTGTGTCGTTCAGTACTGCTTCAGCTGCATCAATTACATTTGCCAAGTCAGCTGCTGTCCAAGACTCAGGAGTGTAGTCTGTTTCAACTTTTGCTTTCGCTCCGTTGATTTTTGTTGTCAGATCAGCTTTATCTACTACTACTGGCGTTTTTTCTACAAGCTTCGCAACCGCTGCGTCAACCTTTGCCTCTTGAGCATCAACTTCAGCTTGTGTTGCGTTTGTGTCGTTCAGTACTGCTTCAGCTGCATCAATTACATTTGCCAAGTCAGCTGCTGTCCAAGACTCAGGAGTGTAGTCTGTTTCAACTTTTGCTTTCGCTCCGTTGATTTTTGTTGTCAGATCAGCTTTATCCACTACTACTGGCGTTTTTTCTACAAGCTTCGCAACCGCTGCGTCAACCTTTGCCTCTTGAGCATCAACTTCAGCTTGTGTTGCGTTTGTGTCGTTCAGTACTGCTTCAGCTGCATCAATTACATTTGCCAAGTCAGCTGCTGTCCAAGACTCAGGAGTGTAGTCTGTTTCAACTTTTGCTTTCGCTCCGTTGATTTTTGTTGTCAGATCAGCTTTATCCACTACTACTGGCGTTTTTTCTACAAGCTTCGCAACCGCTGCGTCAACCTTTGCCTCTTGAGCATCAACTTCAGCTTGTGTTGCGTTTGTGTCGTTCAGTACTGCTTCAGCTGCATCAATTACATTTGCCAAGTCAGCTGCTGTCCAAGACTCAGGAGTGTAGTCTGTTTCAACTTTTGCTTTCGCTCCGTTGATTTTTGTTGTCAGATCAGCTTTATCCACTACTACTGGCGTTTTTTCTACAAGCTTCGCAACCGCTGCGTCAACCTTTGCCTCTTGAGCATCAACTTCAGCTTGTGTTGCGTTTGTGTCGTTCAGTACTGCTTCAGCTGCATCAATTACATTTGCCAAGTCAGCTGCTGTCCAAGACTCAGGAGTGTAGTCTGTTTCAACTTTTGCTTTCGCTCCGTTGATTTTTGTTGTCAGATCAGCTTTATCCACTACTACTGGCGTTTTTTCTACAAGCTTCGCAACCGCTGCGTCAACCTTTGCCTCTTGAGCATCAACTTCAGCTTGTGTTGCGTTTGTGTCGTTCAGTACTGCTTCAGCTGCATCAATTACATTTGCCAAGTCAGCTGCTGTCCAAGACTCAGGAGTGTAGTCTGTTTCAACTTTTGCTTTCGCTCCGTTGATTTTTGTTGTCAGATCAGCTTTATCCACTACTACTGGCGTTTTTTCTACAAGCTTCGCAACCGCTGCGTCAACCTTTGCCTCTTGAGCATCAACTTCAGCTTGTGTTGCGTTTGTGTCGTTCAGTACTGCTTCAGCTGCATCAATTACATTTGCCAAGTCAGCTGCTGTCCAAGACTCAGGAGTGTAGTCTGTTTCAACTTTTGCTTTCGCTCCGTTGATTTTTGTTGTCAGATCAGCTTTATCCACTACTACTGGCGTTTTTTCTACAAGCTTCGCAACCGCTGCGTCAACCTTTGCCTCTTGAGCATCAACTTCAGCTTGTGTTGCGTTTGTGTCGTTCAGTACTGCTTCAGCTGCATCAATTACATTTGCCAAGTCAGCTGCTGTCCAAGACTCAGGAGTGTAGTCTGTTTCAACTTTTGCTTTCGCTCCGTTGATTTTTGTTGTCAGATCAGCTTTATCCACTACTACTGGCGTTTTTTCTACAAGCTTCGCAACCGCTGCGTCAACCTTTGCCTCTTGAGCATCAACTTCAGCTTGTGTTGCGTTTGTGTCGTTCAGTACTGCTTCAGCTGCATCAATTACATTTGCCAAGTCAGCTGCTGTCCAAGACTCAGGAGTGTAGTCTGTTTCAACTTTTGCTTTCGCTCCGTTGATTTTTGTTGTCAGATCAGCTTTATCCACTACTACTGGCGTTTTTTCTACAAGCTTCGCAACCGCTGCGTCAACCTTTGCCTCTTGAGCATCAACTTCAGCTTGTGTTGCGTTTGTGTCGTTCAGTACTGCTTCAGCTGCATCAATTACATTTGCCAAGTCAGCTGCTGTCCAAGACTCAGGAGTGTAGTCTGTTTCAACTTTTGCTTTCGCTCCGTTGATTTTTGTTGTCAGATCAGCTTTATCCACTACTACTGGCGTTTTTTCTACAAGCTTCGCAACCGCTGCGTCAACCTTTGCCTCTTGAGCATCAACTTCAGCTTGTGTTGCGTTTGTGTCGTTCAGTACTGCTTCAGCTGCATCAATTACATTTGCCAAGTCAGCTGCTGTCCAAGACTCAGGAGTGTAGTCTGTTTCAACTTTTGCTTTCGCTCCGTTGATTTTTGTTGTCAGATCAGCTTTATCCACTACTACTGGCGTTTTTTCTACAAGCTTCGCAACCGCTGCGTCAACCTTTGCCTCTTGAGCATCAACTTCAGCTTGTGTTGCGTTTGTGTCGTTCAGTACTGCTTCAGCTGCATCAATTACATTTGCCAAGTCAGCTGCTGTCCAAGACTCAGGAGTGTAGTCTGTTTCAACTTTTGCTTTCGCTCCGTTGATTTTTGTTGTCAGATCAGCTTTATCCACTACTACTGGTTGAGGTTTGATTTCAGGCTCAACAGGGTTACCAGATACATCAGTAAACTCCGGTGCATTCGTTACTCCAGGAGTTGACTCCACACCAGAAGTTGGTGCTACAAAACCATTAACTGTAGTTACATGGTCACTGCCAATTACAATTTTATTTGTTTTTACTCCACCAAGATCAAAAGTAGAATCTACTTTTGGTGCTAAAGTCACATTAGATTTCGAAAAATCAACTTTGTTTCCAGTTGGATAAATCGTTGTTTTTGCTTTTAGGTTTACATTCCCTGTTACAGAAGTTGTACCAGAAATATTCAGTTCAGTATCAGTGTTAACTGTAAGATTAGTAACATTCGAATCACTTACGTTAATTGCTGCAAACGCTGTGCCAACCAACGAATTCAACGCGAGTGTAGACATTACTGCAAATACTGACACTTTCTTTTTCAGCGACATGATCCTATTCCATCTCCTCTAAATGTATTATGTAGGATCAGAAAACAAGATGTACCCATCTTGTTTTCTGACCAATTTCTTGAACAAGCACTCTCATAAAATAATGAAAAACTTAGTTACCTGCATTAAGATCAGTAATTGTAACATTCTTAAATGTAACATCATAGTTCGCTGGATTCAGAACAGTTACAGTACCAGTAATTTTGTGGCCTTTTCCATCAATTGTTACTTCACGATCGATGTCAAAGTTACCTACCAAATCCTTACCAAGAAAAATAACTGATACACTATTATCTGCTAAAAATGTTTCAAATGCTGCATTAGTATTCGCAATGTTATAGCGATAGGTAACTTTTTGAAACTATCTCCAAGTTTTCCCCCGCTCCACACCGTGCGTGCGACTTTCACCGCACACGGCGTTCCATCAATAGTAAAAAAGATTCACTTAGGACTATAAAAGGAATTGTTCTACGCTCCACATAATGGTATATTATTCCTATGACGATATTACTAACGAGCATATATTAGTAAATTATGTATATTTTTCCAATTATAGTCCTAAGAGAGTCCCAGTAACCTTTTGCTTTAGGTTACTGGGACATTTTGTTTCCTCTTACTACTGACTAGGCCCCTTCGCTCCAGTACGTTTCCATACCTTCTTCACTACTATGAGCCCGCTGACTTCTTGTAAAGGTCTACAGGTCTAGCTCCCCTCACTTTACAAGATCTCACTTGTTCCATTTTGGCTATCCCTTTTTTTGCTAAACCTTAGGTTCCTACTATACATATCAAGATGAACTAACGTTAACAACCTTAATTCGTTAGAACCCTCCAGGCATCTCAGCCTGTGGGGTAATTAGCAGCTGAAGGGCTAATTACCAAACCTGACACGCCTCAGACGTAGATTCGTTTCCTAACCATAGTTAGCTTTTACGGAGACCCGCACCACTAAGGGTTACGTCTTCACCTGGCTTCACACCCTGTAAGAGTTAGCTTACAACGCATGCAGGAGGATTAGTCACGTGGATTAATGGTTGTTTCCACGGAAGGGGGTTACACCCTTCAATTCGCCAAAACAGTTAAAGAAGGGAGAAGGTTTTAATCCTTCTCCCTTCTTCACTCATTTCACACTATTAGTGTTTATAGAGCAACAAGTCACACTCCAGCAACAAATTCAACGTAAAGAGTTACATCTTTCACTGCTTTACCGTTTTTATCTTTCAAGCCTTTAACTGTGATGATGTAAGTTTTTGTAGTGTCCAGTTTAGCAGTCTTGAAGCTCAATACTTTTGCATCTGTCGCAACCTCAGATACCGTTACGTTACCAAGCGTATCTTCATTAGTAACAGTTACCGTTGCATCTTTGCTGTTAATTTCTTGATCAAATGCAATGTTGAAGTTTCTAACAGATGCATCAGCTGGAAGAGTTACAATACCATCTACAACTGCTTCATCGTTAACTGTATTAACTTTTGGTGCCGTGACTACTTCTTCCCCATCGCCAGGATTTGGTACATAGTCTGGTTGGCTTTGTTTCAGGAAGTCCGTAACTGCTTTAGTGGAGATGTGTTGCGTGCGGATCTCATCATCGCTAGAAACTACCAGTACATAGTCAAAGCGAGTTCCGTCAATATCGGCGCTATCGATCATTACGATGTAGTCGCCTTCATCTACTCCATCAATTCCTTCAAGACCGTCATACACATCAATGAACGCAGTGGATGCTTTTGTGTAATATTTTTGTGTCTTTCCGTCAGCATAGTTGAAGGAAATAGTGTTACCATCAACTTCGTCAACGCGAGCAACAACCAATTTGTCGATTCCTGCTTTTTCACGTTCGTCTTCAGGCATGAGCGTAGCTGATTTAGAAGCAGTGTTATCAATGTGGTTGTTATTTACAACCTCGACTACATCGTCAACAATAACTTCTCCATCAGAATTCAGTGTGAAAGAAATGACATCTCCACGTCTGATGTCTTGATCAACTTTCAAATCATCAGCGTCGCCATCCAATTTGTACTCTTTTTCAGTGACAGAATCACCATCTTTTGTAACTATAGTGATAGTGTCCTGTTTACTAGCAGTACCATATTGTTTGACCATACCAAACTGATGGTCGCCACCCAAACCACTGCCATCTACTACGAAGATCGCTTGAACTTCACCTTTGTCTTCATCCACTGAGTACCAAACCTTCAGATCGCTCTTCTTAGCAACATCCTTAAATTTAGCAGTACCAGCGTTTTTCAGTTCACCACGTTTAGTTCCAGTAGCTGGAGTAAGGTCACCAGTCATTTTGAAGACAGCAGTCTTATCGGTTACTTCATAATCACCAACGACGTCGTCATCTTCATCCGCAAGTTTATCCCAAGTGCTTTTCTCGGAGTATTTCAGCTTGCTATCAAGAACTTTGACTTTATCAACTTCGCCTTTGGAATCAAAATTAACTTCCAAAAGAACGGTTTGATTGGCATCAGTAGCTGAGTCCTCTTTAACTACCTTAGGTTGCAGAAGCTCAACTAAATCCTTTTCGAAAGCTTCACGCTTATCATTGGATTTATCGTAGTTAACCCCATATCTATCGTAGATGTCCTTTTGATCCAAAGATACGATTTGTGTTTTACCTTTTTGGGTCATAACAGTAAAGTCATAAGTATCTTTGCTGGAGTTATAGGTAGCACCCTTAGTGATGATTGCCAATGGTTTACGATCATCGATCGCGTCTTTTGTTTCGATGTGACGAACTCGACCGGATGGATCCAAGAGAAGTTTTACTTCTTCTCCATCAAGGTTGCTAATCAGATCCAAGTCGGAATTAACCTTCTTAACATCTTTATTTGCGTTTTCGGAGTAAGAAGCATCTGGATATACTTTGTAAGTTTTACCACCAACAGTCAGACGAATGTCTGTCTTGTTACGGCTTACCACTTTTTCTACTTTTCCTTCTGCAACGTTACGGTTAGCAAACACCAAGTACTTATCTTTATCACCATCAGCATAGTATACCGAGTAAACATCGGATTCTTTCAGATCACCCAGTTTAGCTGGTTGGCCATCAAGGAATACCAAGAAGTCTTTTCCTTCATCCTGATCTTCCAAGTCGCTAAATTTGGAGTTATCCAAGTTGGTGATTTTCTTCTTATCAGCATCGATTTTGCTAATAACTTTGGAACCGTATTTAACGCCTTTTACGCTTTTATCAATTGTTTGATCGTCAATGATGTGGAGGTATGCAACTTCATTGTTATCATTCAAAACAACTTTAACACCAAACGTGTCGTTGTCTTTGTAAATTTTGCTCAGAGCATCTACTGGATCGTTGAAACGAGTGAAGTTATAAGTGATTTTCGTATCTTCCGTCAAGCGATACGATTTCTCGCTACCATCCATTTCGATTTTTACATCATCCAAATCAGACTTGCTAAGATCTTTTACAATATCATCTGTGAAGGCTTTACCTTTCAGGTACAGAGCACTCACACGGTCCATAACGACATCTTCGTCTTCGGAACCTTCCATCCAAACGATGACATTTTCTCGGTCATCTTTGATCCACACTTGTACTTTTTGACCATCAAATGCGTTAGGATTGATGCCTTCAGCTACTTTATAAGTAGTGTTGCTACCCAGATCAGCATCTTTTCCATTCAAAGTAACTTCATTTGCTTTCAAACTACCCAGACCAATAGCAGGTACGTTTGTTACAAGTGGCAATTCATCAGAATTGTTACCCTTTTCGTGAGCCCAGTCCATATCACGTACGGTAACTTTCAAATATTTAGTCAAGAGAGTTTCGTCAGTTACGTTAAAACGGATGTCAGTACCGTATTCGATTTGCTCCATCAGCTTAACGCGAAGAGCGTTGTCCAGCATTTTGAAGATGTCGCCGCGAACTGCTGCATTGTTAGGGTTGTTGATACCTTTTGCAATGTTCAGTTCGGAACCTTTGGAGATCATGCTGTTCGGCCATACACCTCGAACGGATGGCTCATAACCCAAAGCACGAACGATCATGGTTACTGCTTCAGCATAAGTAACTTGGTTTTGTGGTTTAAAAGATTTGTCCGGGAAACCTTTTACGATTTCTTCACCGGAAGCTACGTTTACAAAACCAGCGAACCAGTCAGTGGATCTAACATCTGTGTAAGTAGTGTTGAATTGTGCCAGTTTCGCACCTTGCTCCAGACCGCGAGCGCGAACGATTAGAGTAGCGAACTCTGCACGAGTGATGGTTTTGTCTGCACCGAAATCGCCGTTGCCATAACCTGCTACCAGGCCAAGAGCTTCCAGACGTTTTACGGTTTTCTCCATTGCAGCATCCATTTTAGGAGCTGTAGTTGTGTCCTCTGCTGCGAAAGCCATTGGAGCAACTGTGAGTGCGAGCGCACTAGCCAATACACTGTTAACGACCTTTTTCATAACCTTGTGTTCTCCTCCTCTAGTATAAACAAATTGTTCTTGGGGAATATTTGTTGATCTATCTTTCTTTTTAAAGCCCGAATCCTGCAAGCGCGTGTCACCTCCTTTCGCAGGACAGCTTCGCTTTTTTGTGTTAAAAATCTCTAGTATATTCAGTATTGTGTAAAATGTAACAATCACTAGTGTAACACAAATGCTAGAATCCGTGAATCTTTTTTACACAATTCCCCGTTTTTCGTGTGACACCCTATTAAACGCCTCAGTCGAGCAAAAGTTGCGGCGCCTCAGAAAAAAAGTTTAAAGAAATTTTCATGGTCGTATTCACTTGTAATATGTAAGCAGTGACATCCGCCACAACTCGTATTATAGGGTACGCCGGACGGACTGTCACCATTGAACCTTTTTCCAGTTCCATTCAAAACCTTACAAATTCTTCTTAGCTTCCGAGGGCAGTTTCAAAGTTTACCACAGCCAGATTGTACTGCAGGATCGCTTTTTGGTACTGATTCTCACGGTTGGATAATTCCTCCTCGGCTTGAATCACTTCGAGGGTCGTTGCCAGACCGTTTTCAAAGCGCAAATTGGTCAAACGATAGCTCTCAGCCGCGGAATCTTTCGCGGTTTTTTGGTAATCGATCGCTTCTCTGGCAGCATTCAGGTTCAAATAAGCCTGAGAAACTTCTTTGGTGATCGATCGTTTTTGCTCTTCGATGGCCATTTTCGATTTTTCTACATTATTACGTGCGACACGACCCTGCATACTGGATAGAGCGGAGTACTCCTCAATCAGCTTCACATTCAGCTCCGCCAATTTCAGCTCTTCCTGCACCTTTGTCAATTCGATACGCTTTGCCAATGCTTGATCTTCCGCCTGTTGCATGGTCATCTTGATCGGAGCCGTCTGCTTGTTGGAGGAGACGACCTTCCAGCTTTTCGTCAGGTCCACGCCAAGGAAGTCGTTGAGATCCATGCGAGCCACTTCCACAGCGTTCTGCGCGCTGGTCAGACTTGCCTGGGCACCTGCCACTCCCATTTCAGCCTGAAGGACATCCGTTTTTGCCTTCGTTCCCACCTGGAACGCCGCTTTTGCTACCTTCAGCTGGGTTTGGGCACGCGTCAGACTCTGTTTTTTCAATTCCAGATCGTCTTGGGCAAAGATCAGGTTGTAGTACGCTTGCTGAGCCCCCAGCTTGATCTTGCCTTCCGTTGCAGTGACTTGCATGGCATTCAGCTTCGTTGTCATTTCCAATTGGGCATTGCCCACGTATTTTGCTTTCGCTGCGCTTAGAGACTCAATCATATCCGCAGGCATTTCTGCAGAGGTTTTATAGGAGAGCATTTGGTTCAGGTCTGCATTTTTCGCATCGAGACGTGCAGTCACCAAAGTCGCGTTGGTCTCCAGTGCTTGCTGAATTGCTTTTTCCAGTGTCAGCTGGTCTGCTGCTGTGCTGGAAGGAGCTGTTGTAGCAGGCGTCGTAGTTACTGGTGCTGTTGTTGCTGGTGTCGTATTTGTAGTTGTGTTCGTGTTCGTTGTCGTCGATGCCGTTGTTGTCTTGTCTGTATTCGAGTTTGCAGCAGGTGTTTGGGAGCCAGCAGTAGTTTGGTCCTTCGCATCCGTTGCAGTTGTTGTTGTTTCTGCTCCGGCAGCAGTAGTTGCTTTTGTCTGCTCCGTTGTCGCAGCAGCTGTCGTTTTGATTTGCTCGGTCGTCGATGTATTTGCAGATGCCGTCAAGGTTCCTGCGCCAATCGCCGTAGTCAAAACTGCCGCCAAACTAATGGTCATCCATTTTTTGTTTGAATATGGAAAATTCACTCGTTGCCACTCCTTTTTAAATTGTTTTGATGATAAAATCTTTCACCACTTGAAATATTGCTGTTTGTCCCAAAATCACTATATCACAGAGTAAAGTTTCGTACACGAAAAATTAGTATAATACCACTATTTTCATAAGGGATTAGGCACACTGTATCATGTATAGATCATCCCTTTCCTGTTTATTCCCTTTCATGCCCCCTAGATTAATACGATTATGTGTCAAAAAAATTTCAGGATTCGCTTAACAATGTGCGACATGCTATCCTTTTTCTTGAGGTGAATCGACTATGCTGCAACAATACAAGACCGTAGCCGGTTACGGAGAGGACTATATTGTGATTGAGCGTTCCCGTTTTATTGGGTATGCGCAACGGGTGACGACAGAAGAAGAGGCAACCGCTTTTATTGCTATGATCAATAAGAAGCATTGGGATGCGACGCACAACTGCTCAGCTTTTGTCATCGGTGAGAATGATCAGATCCAGCGTTCGAGTGATGATGGTGAGCCGAGCGGAACTGCGGGCAAGCCGATCCTCGAGTGCATCAAGAAAAACGGGGTAAAAGATACCGTCGTTGTCGTGACCCGATATTTCGGCGGAATCAAGCTCGGCGCTGGCGGGCTGGTGCGTGCTTATACGGCAGGGACAGTCACTGCTTTGAAAGCCGCCAAGATCGTCATACATACCCTTCATCAGAAGGTGACTGTCGATGTGGATTATCACTGGTGGGGGAAAGTCGAAAATGAGCTGCGGTTGACCGAGCAGCGCGTGGTGGGGACTGATTTTACAGATCGAGTCACTGCACATGTGCTCATTCCCGATGGTCAGCAGGATGACTTTGTCGCAGGTATGGTTGATCTGACGAACGGGCAGGCAAAGGTTGTTCTTGGGGACAAGGAGTATGTCGAGGTGCCGGTAGAGGCCGTTGGGGATGATGAGTAATTTCACTTGATGGGGAGCTTATCTTTGTCTACGATATTCTTATACGGTACAAGCCACTAATTGATCTGAACGGGGGCATTGTCGTGGGGAAAACGTTGGATGATCTGTTTGATAAGCTAATTGAGTTTCAAGAGCATGTGAATCATGGTTTCATACGAATTGAGGGCCGTTTGGACAGGAGCGAGTATCGGTTAGAACGGGTAGAGCAGCGGTTAGATCAAGTGGAGCAACGACTGGATGAGCATGAAATCCGGTTTGGGAACATTGAGCAACAGCAGGTTCTCCTCCATCGCGCAGAAGAAATGACCGCTGATCTGATTCAAATGGTGGGCCAGGTAAACAAGCATTTTGATGAAATCCAAGAAGATCTCCACAGTTGCATTCTCATGACAGGCTTACGACTAAAACCCTCACCTTCCTCGACACGAAGGTATGGGAAAACGAAAAACAAATATTCCTTCTGCGGGAGCGCATGGAGACCTACGAAAAAAGCTGAAGAGGGATGACCTCTTCAGCTTTTCTTCTATTATATATGTTTCCTGTTACGAATTATTGTTTTGGCAGTTTTTTCAGTTGAACCATGACACGAATCGTGATCACTGCCATCTCAGCACGAGTCAGGTTTGCTTTTGGTACAAATCGATATACAGGCTTTTTCGCATTCGGATCTTTTACTTCACCATTCATCAGTTTTGCTTTTGCTACTACCAGGACAGAAGGCGCGGCATAATAACCAACATCTTTTGCGTCTTCGAACATTTTGCCTAGCGCTATCTTAGATGCATCCAAAGTGCCTAGCTTCATGTTCAGTGCCCGCGCAATCATAATTGCGGCTTCTTCGCGTGTCAGTGGATGGTCAGGTCTAAAGTAGCCTGGTTCTTTCCCTCTAACGATACCAGCACGTGCCGCAGTCTCAATATACTTGTACTCATAATCCCAGCGATCTCTGCTTGGTCTTACGTCATTAAAAGTAGGACTTGATGGGGTTCTGCTATCTTCATACGGACCATCATTGATTGGTAATGCAAGTGCTTTAACCAGCATCGTAGCAAATTCTCCACGGGAGATGTCACGGTTAGCGCCAAAGGTATTGGAGCTATAATTTGTCATTATACCTTTCGAGTACAATGTTTCCATTGCATCACGGGCAAAATCATGCGTTACGACATCATCAAAAGATTCCCGGGTCTTCAGGACGATGTAATAGCCAAATCCCTTGAATGGCACAGAAATTACTTTTTTACCTGTATTCACTACCCCGCCAATATTTTGCCACTTGTCACCATTGTGATAAAAGACAGTCAGAATGTTATTAGCAGCGTTTACGATGGCTACATCGTATTTAATGGAGAGTGAGCCCGTTTTACTAGGTACCAGGTTATCTTCATAACGAGATTTGAATTCTTCAATTTCATCCCCGTCGTCCTCGTATGGATCACGTCCACCCGGAACATTTTGGTCTCCTGCATCAATGTAGTACATTGGGCTTGCATAGTTGAAATTTTCCTCAAGTCGAAGCTTGGATTTCATGTTATCGTCTGGAATGGTTACTTGTCCGGTTGTACGATCAGCAATCCCAAAATAAAGAGGTACATCTACAAAGATATCTCCAAGCGGATTTTTCACTTCTTCTCCTTCTAATTTGTTTTCAGGAGTAAGAAGGACTGTTCCGGCAGGAAACTTTAGTTCAAGTGCTTTTTCAAAAACACTAAACGATACTTTTTTACCTAGGATATCACGGTACTCTGCTCCGTTTACCGATGAGTTCGCATTAAAAATTTGAACTTCATCATTGTACGTGTTAGAACCTACCTGAACCTGGTATTTAATTTTGTTCAGACCTTTTTTCAGTTGCACCGTAGCCTTGAATACGTAATAGGTCTGTGGGACTTCTCTCCCCTTATCATCATCGTATTCAAAGTCTGGGTTCGTTGTATTAGTCACAACCGCTTCTGTTTTCCCAAACAAGACTTTCGTGGCATTCTCTGCATAGATCTTGATTGGCACGCTATTGGAGTTCACGATGATATACTGATCCGATTCCTTTGCTTTTACAGGAGAGATGACTTCCCAGCTGCTTGTTGTCTGATCAATTCGAACGTCGTAACGTACGACTGCCCCTTTTGAATCCTCAGCCACGATTGTGTAATTGGTGCTTCCATTCTTCTTCAGTGTCAGAGGGAATAAGGCCAATACATTTTCTTGTTCAGTTGCTTTCGAGATATTGTCTTGAATGGCCTCAATCAAATCGCCATAATCCTTGCTTTTCATCTGCGCTTGGAAAGTCGTTCTGTTTTGAGGCTCGAAATTCAGATCTTCAAAATCACCCTTTAGTGAGCTTCCGGGTATTTCACCAAGTGTATTGTTGTATTCCTGGTTTGTCTCCTTCAGCTTCCAATCACCATTCTCATAACGATAATCTACGATCCGTTTTCCGTTTTTCTCGATATACATGTGCTCGGCTCCATTGCCTACTTTGAAACGAAAGCCGCTCAAAAACTTCGAGCTGGTTTTATAAGACGTCTCAGATGCAGCTTTTGTCAACTCCGTCGTTTTACCGTTTTCGTTGATTTCCAGCTTTATGTCTTCAATTGTAGGTGCCTTTGAAGAAATATACAAAATGGTGTAGCTATAGCTAACAGAAGGACTGGACGTCAATTCGATTTCAAGATGATGCTCACCCTGGCCCTTTTGGGTAATCAAGTCAACGATCTTGGTTTTATTAATAGTAAACGTGCCCTGCTTGTTAGTGGCTGTGGATGAGGTTACATCCAAACCTTTACCATCCTCGATCGTTTCACCGTTCAATTTAACAACGATGTTACCTGCATTCAGATCATAATTGTAGACTTTCCCTCTTAGTGCATACAAATCGTCTGTGCTGATTGCTTGATAACCACTTTCAAATGTCTTCTGCTGTCCGGTACCATCAAAATATGTCAGCTGAATATAAGGTGAAATTTGCACATTCATCGAATATTGCACATGTAAGGTAACAGTGTCTTTTGTATAGGTTACATCCAAGATACCGGTACCTGCTGGCAGGTTAGACAATGGAACTTCAAAACCAGTTGCGCTCAGATTTTTCGGAGTTATTGGCGCCCCATTATACATTACTTTGTAATCACCAGCTACTCCACTCATGTTTGCCGTAGTGAAATTTACTGTGACAGAGGATTGATTCAGCACATTGACAGATGTCCCCGACAGCTGCGTTCCTCCGTAAGCAGCCGAAATGAATCTTGGCTTTTGGCTGTCTGCAAACGCAAACTTGTACGAATATCCGTTTACAGTATTGAAATCTTCGGTTGGGAGTGCAGTAGGATCACTAGGATCTAAGATGGAAAAAACATATTCCAACGAGACATTGACAATATCTCCATCTTTGAAAATCCCTGTTTTTACATCGGCGTCATTAGAGATATCCGCTACAAAGGTATGCTCCGTATATCCGCTGCCTTTGCTAGTCGAACTCAGGGGAGTAATATTATCGACACTATAGGTTACACCCGGCTTCGTGATTTTCAGTCGCAGATGTTCAAATTTCTGCAGGGCTGAGTCCTCGAATTTTAGAAGCGCCTTACCTTGTATAGTAAAAGTTTCCTGGTTTCCATTTGTATCAACAAGACCACTAACCGACACAGTCTGATTCAAAACCAAGTTAACTGGAGTAGTGCTTTTGCTACTGATGCTTACGTTATAAAATTGATTGGCGGTTTGATTATCTCTCGAAGCTACGTGAATCGTGCGATAAATTATGCCGACCTTCTTGTTATTGCTGTACGCGGTAAACTCCAGTTTATTTTCTCCCAATATAGAAGGGATATTTGCAGCAAATGTCCCGGACGTTACCGTTGCTTGTACCTCGTCACCCGTCGTTGCATTTTTTACGAAAACTCTCTCCGCATTTTTTACAACCCCGTCGACATTAAGAGTCAATCGATTCGCCGAAGAAACCGTAATCAGTGTGGTAGAACTGGTCAATACCGTATCATTAACCTTGATACTGTCGATGACAGGAGTGTTATTGTACTCCACATAAAAACTGAGATGCTCTTTCGTTACACTACCACTACGTTCGTAGAATGTAATCACATTCAGCCCAGGGTTCAAGCTCACATCCGTGAATGTAAACGTATTACCAGTAATCACAGGCGTAGTCGAAGTTAGATCTTGAACATTCTGTCCGTTGTTCGTTGTAATTTTCAAGCGCAAATTGGCGCCTGTAACACCAGAGCCAAATACCCCGCGCAGTGTAATTTTGTCAACCGATGAGAGCAGTGCATTATTTATACTTGTCCCGATCCCACTATAGTCAGTCAGGATAATTGGGGCGTCCTTTTGTTGATAGTCGTAATACAGGTATTGCTCATAGCCTGTATTGACTGCAATCACTTTGATTACATTTAAGCCCGGTTTCAAATCAATCGTGCTAATTTTTATTGTTTCGCCATTATACCCTGCTTTCGGATTGGTCGCAGAGGAGAATGTTTGAACAGGCACTCCGTTTAACTGAACCTCCATTTGGGGTGTCTTATCATTGGTGTCTGTATATGCAAATGACAAATCAGTCACTTTGTTGTTAGTTACCAGAATCGGATTATCCGCCGTTCCGGTTCCATTCGCATTCGTCGGGGCAGTGAAGCTAAGCGTAGCTCCTGATTTCTGCTTATCTAGTTTATAAAACATGGTTGCCTTTTCGGAACCAAATGTAACTTCCACCTTTGTTACTTTTCCATCACGATCGATTGTGATAGTAGGTATTGTTAATTCTTTACCTGTAAAAGTCAAAGCTGGTGAATACGATACCGGCATCTCATCTACTTTAATGGAGACCGCGTTATTGTTAGCTATATCATTGGTCAGCTTGATCCCATTCAAAACTCTGTTTGAAACCAAAACAGGAAGCGCTTCAGTACCGAACTTAATCTTATCGGCTTGATCACGCAAAGCATAACCTGGGTTATCGATCGCGCTCCAATTTCCGATTTTATCGACATCGGCCGCTGCTGACACGATGCCAACCGGTAAGAGAGCGGTCAACAACATAATCAGAGTTAAGTACGACGCAATTGTAGTTCGTAATTTCCTCGCTGTATAATGCACGTATTTCACCTCTCCTTTTAAATGTTAGTTTTCTTTAAAACCCTCCCTTTCTGTATCGGAAAAATCAATGGCGATGTTTAGGAAAAACTATAAGAAAAACCCTCTTGCTAACAAGCAAGAGGGTTTGTTTTGATCTTCTTAATTCGTCCTTCTCTCCTGCTCCGCCTGCTTCACTCTCATCCGTCGATAGGCATTGATCAACGGGCGGTGGCGGCGGCTTACCAGGCCGACGATTTCTGTGGCCAGGTGAGTCACGATCAGCAGAAGCACCATCACGATGATGGTTGTCCACTTGGTGGTCTTGGTGAGTACGATCGCCATCGTTCCGAAGAAGATGCTGATCGAGTAAATGGTCAATACCGTTCTGCGATGGGACAGGCCCATGTTGAGCAGACAGTGGTGCAGGTGCCCTTTGTCAGGACTGGAGATTGGCTTTTTGTTCACGATTCGGCGCACGATGGCAAAGAACGTGTCCCAAAGCGGAACCCCGAGCACGACGATCGGAATGATAAAGGAAACGAAAAGTGCCTCTTTAAAGCCCATGATCGACAAGGCAGCCAGGTTGAAGCCTAAAAACAGTGAACCGGTGTCGCCCATGAACAGGCGGGCCGGATGAAAGTTGAAGTACAGAAAACCGAGAATCGCTCCGAGGAGCACAAAGCAGTAGATCGCGACATTGTGATCACCCATGATCAGGGCCATGATCGCCATCGTCGCAGTCGCAATGGCCGAGACACCAGCCGACAATCCGTCCAAGCCGTCAATCAGATTGACTGCATTGGTGACCCCCACGATCCAGAACATGGTGATCGGAATGGCAAGCCAGAAGAGCCATCCACTGCTGAAGTCGATGCTGCCCGTGTAGGGAAGATTGACGACCCCAATTTTCAAACCAAACGGAATGACGACAATCGCCGTTGCGACCAGTTGGCCGAGAAGCTTCCATTTGGGCGAGAGCTGGAGCTTGTCATCCAGCATCCCCACTATCATGACAATCGTACTACCGATGAAAATCCCCAGCATTTCCCCCATGCTCGAGTACGGGACAAACAAAAAGAATGCGACCAAATATCCTAGGTAAATAGCGAGGCCACCCATCCGCGGCATGATACGTGTATGTACCTTGCGCTGGTTGGGCGCATCCACTGCTCCTACCTTGACTGCGAGCTTCATGACATAGGGTGTTGCGATAAATGATACGATCAGCGAAGTCAGCAATCCGAAGATTAATGTAGACATCGACTGTTCTCCTCTCTACGGGTGCATCTAGCGGCTACTCCATTTTTCTTTCAAGACTGTCAGGACAAACCGCGGAATAGCGAGCTGGCGCTTCCAGCGGGAAGGCTGGGAAACCAAGCGATAAAACCATTCCAGATGCAGTTTTTGCCATACAGCAGGGGCACGCTTTACTTTCCCGGAAATGACGTCAAAGCTGCCGCCCACTCCCATCATCAGGGAAGCATTCAACTGATCGCGATACTTGACCATCCATTCATCCTGTCTCGGCGCCCCCAGCGCCACAAACAAAAGATGAGGCTTTTTCTCCGCGATTTCTTGCACGATTTGTTCTTCTTCGTCTTGTCGGAAGTATCCGTCCCGATACCCGACCAAGCACGCGTTCGGATAGCGCTCAGCCAGCTTTTCCACCGCCAAGCTGATCACTTCCGGATGCGCTCCCAGCAAATATACTTTCCAATGGCGCCGATCCGCTTCGGCCATCAAGGCTTCCAGCAGCTCGACCCCCGTAATGCGCTCATAAATTGGCTGATTCGTCCATTTGGCGGCGTACACAATACCGATCCCATCTGGAACGACATAGGCTTGTTCTACAAAGGAACGAAAGCCCCGATGCTCTCTCGCCAGCATGACGATCTCCGGATTGGCAGTTACCACGTGCGTCTGCGTCCCGCTCTCAATCCTCTCGACCATATAGTCGACGCTATCACGAAAGCCTCGTGTAGTAAACGGTACACCTAATATGCTTGCGACCTGTTTGGTCAATGGTTTCACCTTCAATGTATAAGTTGCCCACTAGCCATTTTACCTGAAAAGAAAGGCACATTCAAGATGCTCATGAATGTGCCCCTGCTCCTGCCGTGAGTGCAAACATCAGTCCGCCCTCCGCTACCACTTTGCCATTTACCAATGCTTTCCCTTGTCCTTTGCCCACTGTACCGCGCACGCGAGTCAGCTCAACATCGAGCGTTAGCGTATCGCCGGGCTTTACCTGATCTTTGAAGCGGAACTCATCGATCCCGGCAAACAGGCCGATTTTTCCTTGATGTTCCTCCATGCTCAGCATTGCAACAGCGCCAACCTGTGCCAACGCTTCCACAATCAGGACGCCTGGCATGACTGGATAACCCGGAAAATGACCTTGGAAAAACGGCTCATTGATCGTGACGTTTTTCACGCCTACCGCTCTCTTGCCTTGTTCCAGCTCCACAATCTTGTCCACCAGCAAAAAAGGATACCGGTGAGGGATGATTTCCTGAATCTGTACGATATCTAAAGGCGCTTTAATTTCCATGAAACACCGCTCCATTTCCATTCTTAACTAGACTTGTCCATGCATGAATCCCTTACTGCTTTGTGAGAATAAGACAACACCCATCTCCGCTTGGCGGGGAACGGGGTTAAGTTAAAGGAGCGCTTCCTTCGGGGAAGTGCTCTTTTTCCCAGGCCCCTAGGCTACATACGGTTCAGCAATCGGAACTTTCCGAGGTAGATCGCGCTCGTCAGAAAGGAGAACGCAATCACCGTCCACAAAATTTCTTCACTGTATTCATACCTGTACATCGCCAAAGGAATGACCAAGTAAAACAGGACGGTTGTCAGCTTGCCATACGCATTGGCCGGAACCGTTTTTTTTCCGCGCAGGTGGTAGACTGCACCTGTAACGATCATCGCTACGTCCCTCGCAAAGAAAAACAGGGCTGCCCACAAGCTGATTCGCTCCGTCAGAAATAAGGAAGCGATCACAGCCATCATCATTAATTTATCTGCAAGCGGATCCATCATGATCCCAAAGGTGGTCACCAGCTTATACTTTCTCGCAATGTACCCATCTACGATGTCCGTTAGTCCCGCCAAAATCAGGATGCCCAATGCGATCTCCACATGATACGGTTCTTCGGAAAAAAAGATGTACAGGTACAAAGGGATGAGGACGATGCGAAAGACCGTAAGCAAATTAGGAAGATTCACGGATATCCCTCCGTAGTCAGATCGTCACTTCCTTTTTCAACCACTCGATCTATTATACTCTGTGGACAATCACCCCAACAAGTCCCCGTAAAAAACAGAGGCAAATTCATCCAAAATTAAAGAACCGCATAGAACTCAGTTCTACACGGCTCCTATTCGCTTCCATCCCACACTCTTGCCTGCTGCCCTTTTTTCTCAGTCGCTTCCGGCAACCTTGATGAGGGTGTTGTAGATCATTTTTGTGCCTTCCTCAAGAGACTTTACCGATATTCTCTCGTCATTCCCGTGCATGCGCTCGAGAGTATCGTTGTCGAGCGGATACGGGTAAATGCCATAAACCGGTACTCCCCTGTCCCTCCAAGCTGCTCCATCGGTACCCGCCTCGAACAATGCCGGCACCACCTCTGCTTCTGGCCACACCGACTTGCTGCTTTCTTCAAGTGCCTTGTAGAGCGCCGTATCTGTTGAAGACGCCAACGCTGCGGTTCGTTGCTCGTAGTATTTCCGAGCCTCTTCTTCGGTCATTTCGCTCGCCAGGCTCACCTTGACCCCAGGGTCTGCAATCACGCGCTGGAGCTGTTCCATTACCTCAAAAGGCGTAGAACCAGGCACAAGCCGCACATTGACAATGGCCTCGGCAGAACCCGGAATGACATTTTCCTTGACCCCTGCCTGAACGATGGTCGGGGCAACGGTATTACGCATCAAGGCATGCCAAAGGAGTGGGTAGCTGCCCAGTTCCACTACCTTCTTTCCTGCCTCGCGAGCTTTTGCTGGATCCTTGCTTTCGGCCAAATTTTTCAAATGACTCGCAAGCGGCTCTTTGGCAGTCCGCGAGAGGGCGAGAAAATACTCTCTGGTTTGATCGTTAAGCGTCGGGTCGGTGTCCCAGTTGGTGATCTTCGCCAGTGCAAGCGACAGACTCTTTATGGCACTATCCGGCATCGGACGGGAAGAATGGGTCGGTTTTCCGTACGCAGTAAGTTTGAAGGAAACATAGATTTTATCGCGTGTGGTGATGTTGACCTGCGTTGTCTTTCCATCAGCGTCTTGGAAGATCCATCCGCCTTCGTTAAGCGCAAATTCGGCATTGATCTTTTCCCAATGGTTTTTCGCCAGCCAATCTGTCCCATATTCTCCTGCTTCCTCGTCGTCTTCCGCGAGAAAAATCACATCCCGATTCAGCGGAACATTATTTTCCTTCACCATCATGACAGCTTGGGCAAAAACCGACAGCCCACCTTTGAAGTCCATTGCTCCCCGTCCCATGACATATCCGTCTTTGATCACGCCTCCGAACGGATCGACTGTCCAGTTTTTTCTCTCGACAGGCACGACGTCGGAGTGAGCGGCAAGCAAAACAGGCTTCTTACTTCCATTTCCCTTTAACCTGGCGATGAAGTGTGCTTGGCCGGAAGGAGTTTTGATTACCTCCGTCTCCACACCCAGTTGATCGAATTTACTCTTCAAAAATTCTGCCAGTGCCAACGTTTGTCCCCCAGGATTGGTGGAATCGAAGCGAAGCAGCTCTTGAAGTAATTTGGCCGTCTCACTACTGACGGTCTCTGATTGTACGATGGAATCTGCAGCCGCAGACGAAAGAGGGGTAAGGCTTGTCAAGAGGGACAGTGTAAGCAAGGCTGTACCTATAAACTTGCGCTTCATTATGTAGATCCTCCTCTCTTATTGTGAAACCGTTTTCACGCTTTTTATTATATTATTTATTCGTAATTATTAATTAATTACGGTCCCACATGCAGATTTCCGTGCGTAACAAGTTGATAACCGTGCAGATCCTGCAATTTTTAAAATAAAAAAACTGTGCAGCCATCGCTCCTGCACAGTTTGTTGCATCTTGATTTCAACCTTTTACATGGCTGTCTTACGTCCCCGCAAACAGCAAATCCCACATATGCTTGTATGTACCCAGATCAAACACTTCCGATATTGGCTTATGCCCGACCACACCATAGCCGATCATCAGCCCAATGACCAGCGAGAAGAACAACAGAAGGGGGACCATCAAGATTTTGATCATGATGATGGGCCAATTCTTGCCTCTTCGTGAGTGCTCTTTTGTCTTGACCTCTTGGGTATCACGCGGGAATGGTTGTCCCTTTCCTCGATCCATGCTCCTCTCTCCCGTCATCTAAGATTGTGTTATCTGCTTCTCAGCGAATTCGCGATGCCCATCATCTGATCGCTGATGCCAATGGCTCGCGAGTTTAATTGATAAGCCCGCTGTACGTTCACCAGCTGAGACATCTCCTCCATCATGTTGACGTTGGAGGTTTCGAGAGCACCCTGGCGAAGAGTGGCCATTCCGTCTTCCAAAGCATTGGTGTACTTCGTTGCTGGATTGTCCCCGGATGCCAGCTGTGCATCGTAGAGGTTTTGCCCGATTTGCTGCAGCTGGTCAGGGTTGTCCACTTTCCAGACGCCAATGTTTCCGTAGGAGTTGCCGTCTGCCATCAGTTCCCCGTTTTGGGAAATCTGGATGTTGCGGACCGGCTCCGGCAATACGAACGGAACGCCATTGTTATCCGTCAAAATGTAGCCGGATGCTGTGTGCAGAACATATCCGCCCTCATCATTGTTGTACTGCACCTTGAAATTGCCATCCCGTGTCAAGCGATTTTCTTCTTGAATGATCGCTCCACCCACATCTTTTACTTTTCTAGTAACGAGGAAGTATCCTTCTCCCTCAATCATCACGTCCGTAGGCACATCAGTCTGTTTCATGCTGCCTTGCCCCATATCGAGCTTGGTCAGACCGAGACGGGCACCGCTGCCGATTCGCAAACCAGCTGGAGTATTGCGGTTTACATTGTCTGACGCGGGCTGTTCATTCATCGAATCGGAAAGCAGCTCAGAAAACGATGCCACGCGACGCTTGTAACCGACTGTATCGAGATTCGCCAAGTTATTGGATGTCGTGTCCAATGCTTGCTGAATGCCGCGCATGGCAGCTGTGGAAATATTAAGCGACTGCATCTATGCTACCTCCCCTTACCCGTTTACCCGGCCGATTTCGTTTGCCGCTTTCTCCAGAGTGCCATCGATGGTCGTGATGACACGCTGGTTGGCTTCATAGGCGCGCAATGCGCTCATCATGCTTGTCATGGTCTGCATGGGATCGACGTTTGCCCGCTCGATCCAGCCCTGCTGGGTGCCGTATCGACCCGCGATCGTTGGCGTCGTATACTGTCCTGCAGTCAATGCTGCCTGATCGTTGGCTTCGGCAACATCGAGTGCTTCGACGGCACCGTCCCCCTCGTAGCGGAAGATGTTGGTGCCTTCCCGGACAAGCTTCATTGGATCGGTCACCACAGCCAAGCCCAGCCTCTGGTGGTTAGGTAGATCCTCCAACTCTTTCGTGGCAGGGTCTTCATACTGCAGCTCTCCCAGTTGGCTAATCTTCAGCCCTTGGCCTGCACTTACACCTGCTGGATCATTCACAAGAATGGCTTGATTCTGATTATCCAACACATAATAACCGTCCGCAGTCACCAGATAACCGTCCGAATTGACGCTCCAGTTGCCGTTTCGCGTATAGCGAATATCCTCCGGCTGCGCTGGCTGCGTCAAATCCTCGATTTTCGCCACACTGTAGAACAGGCGGCGTTCGTTGCCGTCCTGGTCAGGCTGCAGGTTGTCCAGCAATGCGACATCGTAAGGATTGCGAGTCTCTGCGATATCGCCTTGCGTAAACATGGGCAAAGCCTCCGACATGTAGACGCCGGAGTTCAGCCGTCCGATCACTGCAGCCTGTCCACTCATGTTGGGATAGCCCTGAATATCAGGCCCCTCCTGATCGCGAATGCGGGAAATCAATTGTTCCGGAAACGCACGCATCACACCCACGTCCTGCTTGAAGCCCGGAGTGTTGATGTTTGCCAGATTGTTCGCCAGCGATTCTTGCCTGTTCTGCAAGGCCAGCATGCCTGACGCAGACGTATACAAGCCTCTGATCACGTAATTTTACCCCCTGAATAATTTCTTATTCCGGTGCGCTGGTACTTTGTCCAGGTAGTCCAGCATCATTCCTGTTCCTTTAGCAACACACATCATAGGCTCGTCCGCAACCAGTACAGGGACCTTCAATTCGTCCGCCAGAATCTGGTCGATGCCATGCAACAATGCGCCGCCGCCGGTCAAGAAAACACCCTTATCAATTATATCGGCAGAAAGCTCCGGAGGTGTTCGTTCTAAAACGGATTTCGAGGCTTGTACAATCGCACTGACCGACTCGGCCAGGGCTTCTTGGACTTCATTCGAGCGAATGGTAATCGTCTGCGGCAGCCCGCTTACCATATCTCGACCGCGAATGTCCATTTCGTCCTGGCGTGAGTCGGAAACGGTCCCAATCTGAACTTTGATATCTTCAGCCGTGCGTTCCCCAATCAGCAACTTATATTTATTTTTTATGTACCGCATAATAGCCACATCAAATGTATCGCCTGCTATTTTGATGGAGGATGAAGTCACAATGTCACCCATCGACAGTACAGCCACATCGGTAGTACCTCCACCGATATCCACTACCATATTGCCCGACGGCTGAAAAATGTCCATTCCTGCCCCTACGGCAGCCACTTTCGGCTCTTCCTCAATGTAAACTTCTCTGGCGCCGCCGCTGCGTTCAGCCGCTTCACGAATTGCTTTCTGCTCAACAGAAGTAATGTTGGTCGGGCAGCAAATCAGGATACGCGGACGAGCAAACATGCTTTTGCCGCCAATTTTGGTCATAAAATGCTTCAGCATCGCTTCTGTAATTTCAAAATCCGCAATAACGCCCTCTCGCAAAGGTCGGATCGCTACTATGTTCCCTGGGGTGCGGCCCACCATTCGGCGAGCTTCGTTGCCCACAGCCAATACTTTTCTGGTTTTACTGTCAATAGCTACGACAGATGGTTCATCCAGGACAATCCCCTTGCCTTTTACAAAAACCAAGACATTGGCTGTCCCCAAGTCGATCCCGATATCTTTGCCAAACATGAAAGGTCCTCCCTGTTACCAGTTACATTTCTACCTAATATCATAGGCTCTTCTACGTAAGAGGACAAGGAAATTCTTTCTTACACACTCTCCTCCTGTTCTACTCGAACCTTTTTACTGCGTCGTTTGTACTTGATTTTCGTGGCTTCGCCTCCGCGCAAATGTCTGATGGCTTTGTGATATTCCAAAATTTCCTTTACTTGGTTTGCCAACTCTGGATTTATCTCAGGTAGCCGCTCAGTCAAGTCCTTGTGCACTGTACTTTTCGAAACACCGAACTCTTTGGCGATCATCCGGACCGTATTTCGCGTCTCCACAATATATCGGCCGATTTTGATGGTTCGCTCTTTGATGTAGTCGTGCACGTCACTCGCCTCCTTGTATCTACATTGTCTGATACAATATATGGGTGCGTAGGGACACATATTCTACGTTTCCAAGCCTGACAAGCCAGCACGGCCGCATCTTTTTTCAACAGTTTGTACCAAAATGAAAAAAACCCCTGCAAAAGTTGTTTTTTTGCAGGGGTTTTTGCGTGTGTTTTATTGATTTTTGACTTCCGTATCGCCTTGGATCAAATACTTTTCGGGATTGACCGATTTATCCTCGACACGAACTTCGAAGTGGAGATGGACGCCGGAATCCTTTTCGTATTCGTTACGTCCTGCCGAACCGATTACCTGGCCTTGCGTCACTGCATCGCCTGGTTTCACGACTACGTTTTCCAAGCTTTGATAAACCGTGACCATTTTGTCAGTGTGTTCGACTTCAATCACTTTGCCTACGAGTGGGTCATTTTCCACTTTGACGACTTTTCCGGCAAGTGCAGCGACGACATCAAAGCCTTTGCCGTCCGTGGATTTCAAATCAATACCGGTATGCGGGAAGAAGGAGTTGTTGTACTTCACCAGCGCTTTTTGCTGATTGTCTTTGGAGGCTTGCTCATCATAGAAGCTCATCCCCAGCTCGTACTGTACGCCTTTTCCAACTGGCCATGCCAACGGTTGCACTGTGCCTGCGACGGGAACTGCTTCTTCGCCTTGCGGTGGAGCCACCGGGGTCTCAGGAGTAGTCACTGCCACGCCATCCTTAGGATTGGTAAGATTGGATACCGTGTTCATGACGCTGCCCTGATACCACATCACAAAAGCGAGAATGATTGCTGCGGTCCCGATGTAGATTGCAGGAAAAGCCCACTTCTTGCCCATCACTTTTTTCCAAGTACTTGCCTTCTTGAATGGAATCGGTTGATTCTGATTTTTTTGATCTTCCATTGTTTTCATCACCTCATCCCTCAGTATCGCCAGAATTTCGGCGTATAAACCTGAGAGAAGAGGGAAAAGTAAAAATTTGCAGAGGCGTAACTAAACAGGGATAATCTTCGTAAAATTTTGCAGGGAGATGCCTTGGTAAAAGTACTTCACGATCTGCTCAGCGTTTTTCCCGCTTTTCGCCATGCCGTTTGCTCCCCATTGGCTCATGCCGACCCCATGTCCGTATCCTTTGGTCGTAATGAACACCTGGTTTCCGCGCAGCTCCATCGTAAAGGAGGAGGAGTTCAGATTCAGCTTTTCACGGAATTCCCGTCCGGTAAACTCCTTGCCTCCGATGCTGATTTTGCCGACTCGATTTCCCGTCGTCTTGGATTCAATCTGAAACCAGGATCCATTTGTGGATGCCTCTTGGGCCAGCCTGACCCCCAGGCTCTTTTCGAGCTGGGCCGTCGTCATCGTTACCGTCTCTTCATACCGAGGCGACTGAATATCCCATGGGCTTGGCACGCTTTTCAAGTAAGGGATGGGTTTTTCCCAGTACTCCCCGGAATTTTCCGTAAAGCCATTGCTCGTGGAAAAGAACGTAGCATCAATCGGCTTCCCGTCGTACGTTAGCACGATACCGGCTGTCGCCCGCACTGCCTGAAGGATACGCTGGTTTTTCCACTCGTACTGATCCTTCCACCGTTCGCGGCGCTGGCTATCATCCATGTATACCTGATGCTGCACGGTATCCAGGACTTGGGCCCCCTGTGGAACATCGTCCAGCTTGCTCTCGCTCAGCCTGCGAACGATATACGTTCTGGCCGCCATCGCCTGAGCCTTGAGTGCTTCCAGCTCAAACTCGGCTGGCATCTCGGCTGCTACGACTCCCACAATGTACGTTTCAAGCGGCATCGTTTCCACCACTTTTTTCTCTGTGCGATACACTTTCACATCGAGCGGCGGACCGGGATCGGGAAGGTTGTCCGGAACTGACACGGCGACATTTGCCGGCCCTGCAGAGGGAGCATTGGGAGCAAACCAGTAGACCAGCGTTGCTGGGATGGCGACGAGCAAGATCGGCAAAGCGATGAACCACATGAGTAGGTAACGTTTCATGCGACAGATCCTCCTCGTTTGGTAGCTAGACACTTTTATGTCTATGTCCTGTCCCGAGGCGATAGAACGCGAGAATGAGAGAGAAGCGAGAGTATGCAAAAAAGACCCTCTGCTTTCACAGAGAGTCTCGCTTTTGCCATCTATTTGACACGTTCATCATGCAAAATTAGGAGAGAAGCTTACCTTCACGGTTTCCGTAACAGCAGCTTCACGCGACTTGGTACTGGGAACATAGCGTTCGACGTCCGCTCCCAAAGCCTGCAGCTTTTCCGTAAAGTTGACGTAGCCGCGATCGATATGGTGAAGCGCAGAGACTTCTGTCTCACCTTCCGACACCAGACCTGCCAAAACGAGTGCAGCACCGGCGCGCAAGTCCGTAGCCGCAACCTTGCTGCCAGTCAGCTTGGAGCCGCCCTCTACGATCGCACTGCGTCCCTCGATTTTGATATTCGCATTCATGCGGCGGAATTCTTCCACATGCATAAAGCGATTTTCAAAAACGGTCTCGGTGACGATGCTGGTGCCTTCGGACACGAGCAGAAGCGCCATCATCTGCGACTGCATGTCTGTCGGGAATCCCGGGTACGGCAAGGTTTTCAGGTCAACAGCTTTCAGTGGGCCTGTCCGGCGAACACGAATTCCATTTTCCTGTTCATCCACGTCTACGCCCATTTCGCGCAGCTTGGCGGTCACAGATTTCAGGTGATCGCAAATCGCGCCTTCTACAAAGACATCTCCGCCAGTAATCGCCGCAGCCACCATAAAGGTCCCCGCTTCAATCCGGTCCGGAATGACGCAATGCGTGCAGCCCGTCATTTTGTCTACACCTTCAATGCGAATCGAGCCTGTCCCGGCACCGCGAATTTTTGCCCCCATCCGGTTGAGGAAGTTTGCCAAATCGACGATCTCCGGTTCTTCTGCTGCATTCTCAATCACGGTGGTTCCCTCTGCCAAAGCAGCGGCCATCATGATATTTTCCGTTGCACCTACACTAGCGATATCGAGGTAGATTTTCGCACCTTTCAATCGACCTTCCACACTTGCTTCAATGAATCCTTGTCCGATCTCGATTTTTGCTCCCATAGCCTCAAACCCTTTGAGGTGCTGATCAATCGGGCGTGTACCAATGGCACATCCACCCGGAAGAGCGACTCGAGCACGTCCTTTTCTAGCCAAGAGCGGTCCCATTACCAAGAAGGATGCGCGCATCTTGCGGACGAGTTCATAGGATGCTTCCACGCTGGTCAGCTGGCTAGCATTTACAGTCAACACTTCATGATCATATGTAAGGGAGATTCCCATCGATTTCAAAAGGTCGCATATTGTCCTGACATCGTCGAGAGCCGGCACATCTGAGATGACGCATGTCCCTTCTTCGGCCAGGATAGATGCTGCAATAATAGGGAGCACGGCATTTTTGGCGCCAGAGACTTTCACATTCCCCGCCAATGCCTTACCACCGCGGACAATAATTTTATCCAATGTGTACCCCTCCGCGTGCTAATATTCCACTGTGATGATCGGTGTTCCTACGGTGATCCACGTTCCCTCAGATTCACTGTCACGATGGGTTGCCACCTGTAGATTCATCTTTTGTCCGTTTAACGCGATGAATGGCTTCCACTTATGGGTATACCCAGAAATGCTAACAACCGAAACATCCTGTAAACGTTCAAGCTCTGATGCTTGGAGAGTCTGAAAAATCGACAAAATTTTACCCTCCTGTTGGTCAACACCCATCTTAACATTGTACATTCCGCGAATACAAGTGCTAATTTGCGGAATAAAGTCGGCTTTTTTCAGGGCATTCGCGAACGTTTCCTGTATCTGTTCAATATATAGTAGAGATTGTCGGCTTCCAGTCAACTGCAGTACTAAATATGTGTCAAAAGAACCATTTTTGGGAACGGCTGACACTTCATAGCGCAACTGAACGCCATCTTGTCTGGTTTCGGTCTGATACGAGATCATCTGATTTTTCCGCGAGAGTTCTACTTGGGAAAAAGGAATCTCTAGCTGTTCTGCCCATCGTTTCGCCAACTCTTTGACTTCCTCCGTGCTCTGCAGCTTTCCCATCTCGGCACGTGCACGCACCTGAACGGTTTTCGCTGTGGCTCCAGAGTCCTCCAAAACACTCACCAGCTGTGAGGCGACCGGCTTTCCTTCTGTGGCTTGGGCCGGCATCCAGTAGATGGCCAAAGCCATCACCGCGAGCGCCAGCATCAACCAACCTGACCATTTCCCCATGTATATCCCTCTCCTTCAACCCACATGCATCTCTTTGTACTTCTCATTTTGCACATGAAACTGGGTGGATATACCAGTAGATCCTGCGGAAGTTTGGGCAATTAGGAGAACATGTTTCCGAATGTGAGCGACCAGCCCAAATAATCAAGGAAGAAGCGGGAAATCTCATACCCTATCACGATGGACAGAAAAATCTGCAGCAGCTTGGCTTGGGCACCATTCGGGTGTTTCAGGATCTTATCAAAGCGAAATGACTGCAGGGCCCACCAGCTGAGGCCGATGAACACGATCGTTAAAATAATACTGACAAAGCCGTAGATTTCTTGCGGCACACTTATTTCCTCCTCTGTTCTCCTGTAAAAAAAAACAGGGACAGCCCGTCAATCAGGCTATCCCTCTATTGTACATGAATGGCTACTGTGTTTCGAGTTTATTGAAAGGTCGGAGGTAGCATATTTCCGAAATCAAACGACGGATTGAAATGCGCCTGGACGTAATCGGTCACCAGTCCCGGGAAAGCCCCAAAGAAGACGGTCGCGACTGCCATGATGAGGACAAAGGTCCAGATTCCTTTCGGTACATACATCGGTGCCTCGCTCGCCCCCGGACGCATGTACATTTGTCGAATGATCCCGAAATAGTAGTAGTACGAAATGACGCTGGTGATGATCATCACCGCAGACAACCAGTAGTTTTCCTGCGCCAGGGAACCCATGAACAGATAGAACTTCCCGAAAAACCCTGCGGTAATCGGAATTCCCGCCAAGGAAAGCAGGAAAATGCTCATGGCGATGGCGAGCAGCGGCGATCGGTGATACAAGCCTGCAAAGCCTTTTAGATCTTCCGTCCCTTGCTCACGCGTGACCACCATAATCACGGCAAAAGCCCCAAAGCTGACGAGCAGATAACCGAACAGATAGAAGATCACTTCACTGAAAAAGAGGGTCGTCGGCGGAACGAACGGGACAAGCAGATACCCCGCTTGGGCAATTCCGGAGAAGGCCATCATTCGCTTGATATTCGTCTGCCTGAGCGCCATCGTGTTACCGATGATCATCGAAGCCGCTGCCATGATACCGAGATACAGACTCCCCTGATCAAAGAAGAACCGGCTGGAGCCGTCCGTGACATTGAAGAACGAAATCAGCAGAAGACGGAACAGCAGTGCAAATCCCGCCGCTTTTGACACGACTGCCAGAAAAGCCGTGACCGGAGTCGGAGCCCCTTGGTAAACATCCGGCGCCCACATATGGTTGGGAGCAGCCGAAATTTTAAAGGCGAGTCCGACAGCCAGAAAGGCAAAGGCGATGTACACGAGGAACTGATAACCCGCCATGCTCACTTCTGCCAATCGCGTCGATATCTCATACACATGCGTCGTGCCTGTCAAGCCGTAGACGTACGACATCCCG
The DNA here is from genome assembly GCF_016811915.1 of Brevibacillus choshinensis. Taxonomy (NCBI): domain Bacteria; kingdom Bacillati; phylum Bacillota; class Bacilli; order Caryophanales; family Paenibacillaceae; genus Brevibacillus; species Brevibacillus choshinensis. The sequence goes on from NZ_CP069127.1 coordinate 5,748,095, forward strand.
AACAACGTAACAGCCGTGGCAATGCTGCCGGAGACGACGTACTTAAACGCCGATTCGTTGGAATGGAGCGACTTTTTCCGCAACCCTACCAGAACATAGGAAGAAAGGGACAACAGCTCCAACCCGACGAACAACGTGATCAGATCGGCGGAGGATGCCATGACCATCGCACCCAGCAGACCCGTCAAGAGCAGATAGTAATATTCACCCGTGTGCTCTACTTCTCTCTGCTTCAGATACGACAGAGACATCAACAGGGTGAAGGCCGTTCCCCCCAGGAAAAGCAGCTTGAAAGCATTGCCGTAATTGTCGATGCGGATCATGTCCGTCATGTAGCTGTAGGGCTTATCGAGCGTGCCTACATTGACGAACACAAAGACCGCAGCCAGTACGACTCCGAGCAGCGACAGCCACCCGATCACTTGCTTGCCGAGTCTTTTTCCCGCAAACAGGTCCAAAAGCGACAAGGCCGTGGCAAAACCTAAAATGATAAATTCGGGCAGAAGGTAACTCCAGTCATACGAGAAGATATCTTTAACGTCCATGGATTTACCCTCCTATTCCCGTGACAATGGGTACGATGGATTTCAGTGCTTGCTGCATCGGATTTCCCAGAACCGCAGGATAAACCCCGATCAGGATAATGAAGCCCAAGAGGACCACCATCGGAATGACTTCCATCGGCTGCGCGTCTGCAAGGCTGTTGAACCGGGCAGGCGTCGGGCCAAAGGTCGTGCGCAGGATCGCCCGAAGCAAATAGACGGCAGTCAGTACAATGCCCAGTGCCCCTACTGCCGCAAGAGCTGGCATGCGCCCGAACAGACCGAGGAAGGCAAAGAATTCACTGATGAACCCTGACATTCCTGGCAGCCCCAAAGAGGCCATCGCCCCTGCCAGCAGGATTCCGCTGACGAAAGGCATCGATTTGGCGAGCCCTCCCAAATCGTCGATCATGGAAGTCTGCGTCCGGTCCCAAATCACGCCGATCAAGAAGAATAGCAGCGCCGAGATAAAGCCGTGAGACACTACCTGGAACATCGCTCCCTGAAAGCCGATACTATTCATCGAAGCAAAGCCGAGCAGGACGATCCCCATATGGCTGATACTCGAGTATGCCAGCACCATTTTCAGATCCTTTTGGACGAAAGCCAGTACGGCTCCATACAGGACATTGATGATCCCCAATACTGCGAGCCAAGTGGAAAACTGGTAGGCTTGCTCCGGGAAAAACCCAATGCCCATCCGCAGCAATCCGTACGCGCCCATTTTCAACAAAATCCCCGAGTGAATCATGACGATCGACGGGGGCGCTTGCACGTGTACCTTCAGCATCCACGTATGGAACGGAAAAACGGGCAGCTTGATCGCGAATGCGATGAAAAGCGCCAGGAACAATCCATAGCGGAATGCGGGGGTCAGCGCCCCAGCAGCCGGATGCTCCGGTGTGGACAAGATCGTTGTAATTTGATCAATATTCATCGTACGCATCATGATAAAGATGACGATAAACGCGAGAAGCATGATGCCCGAACCGATTCCGTTGTACAACAAGAACTTGTTCGCGGCGTGTTCACGTTCCCCATAGCCCCAGATCCCTATGAGGAAGAACATAGGCACCAGAGTCATTTCAAAGAAAATGAAGAAGAGAAACAGGTTGTCAGCGGCAAAGACGCCCAGCATCCCGATCAGCAAGATATGAAACAGGATGAAATACTCTTTCAATCTCTTTTTGACTTGCCAGGAGGCTACTGCTGCCATCATCCCGATGATGGCCGTCAACAGGATCAGCGGCATCGATATCCCATCGACGCCCAGCTCATAATTGATGTCAAACGTAAAGACTGCCCCTGTCTGTGCCAAGCCGATCGGAATCGAAATCCAATCGTGCCTTTCCACAAACTGCAGATTGGTCGTGTCGTAATTGAAACTTCCGAACATCCACAAGGACAGGATCAGCGGGAGCACCGTACCGTATATCCCGATCTGCTTGATGACCCCGCCTTGATGATTAGGCACAAACGCCAAAATCACAATCGCCAGCAACGGTGAGAACACGAGTGACGACAACAGGATATTAGTGACCGAATCCAAAGAGCCCACCTCCTTGCGCCGTCAAGCTGATCGCGACAATCAAGAGCAGCAGCCCAAACAGCACCACCGCAGCGTAGGACTGCATCTGTCCGCTCTGCGCTCTCGCATGCAAGGAACTGATCCCCTGCGTGATCTTTGCCGTCAGGCCGACCAGCCCATCCACGATATACTTGTCAAAGCCGTTTAGGATGAACCCGAGCCACCCCAATGGCCTTACGATCACGTAGTGGTACAGCTCATCGATGTAGTACTTCCGGTAAGACAACCGGTAGAGCCATGGCAATGTCTCTGGAATCGCATCCGACGGAATGGACTTCCTTCCGTACATCAGGTATGCGAGGACAATCCCCAAAATGGAAATCGCGAGCGCCAACACTTGGAGCCATGTCGCTGCATGCTCCGAGCCTTCCCCAAACACACTGGCAATAGCGGCACCCGTGTTGGAATCGAGCAGCCATTCAGACAGCATCGGTGCGTACGGCGTATTGATAAACCCTGCAATGATCGCCAGCACAGCCAAAATGAGCAGAGGGCCTGTCATCACAGACGGCGATTCATGTGCCTCGTGCTTGCCTCTCGCCTCCCCGGTAAATGTCAGGAAGTAGAGTCGGAACATGTAGAATGCGGTAAAGAATGCAGCCACCAGAGCAAGCACCAGCAAATCGTAGCGGTGCGCTCCATATACGGCCCCCAGGATGGCTTCTTTGGACCAAAAACCAGCGAACGGGAAGATCCCCGCGATCGCCAGACAGCCAATCAGGAAAGTCAGCGCTGTGATCGGCATCTTCTTCCACAACCCACCCATTTCAAACACATCCTGCGTATGTACAGCATGGATGACACTCCCTGCTCCCAGGAACAGAAGTGCTTTGAAAAAAGCGTGAGTCATCAAATGGAAGGAACCAGCGACATAGCCTGCAGCACCGGCTACACCCAAGGCCAGCATCATGTACCCGAGCTGACTCACAGTCGAATACGCGAGCACCCGCTTGATATCTCTTTGCGTCAAGCCGATAGAGGCAGCGAAAATCGCGGTAAACCCGCCCACATAAGCCACAACGGTCAGCGCCGTCTCCGAAGCGATAAACACCGGATATGTCGCAGCCACCAGATACACACCTGCCGCAACCATCGTCGCCGCGTGGATCAGAGCAGATACGGGAGTCGGGCCTTCCATGGCGTCAGGCAGCCATGTATGGAGCGGGAATTGGCCCGATTTCCCTACAGCCCCCACAAAGATGAGGATCGCTGCTGTCGTAATCATCCAAGGCTCCAGCCTGCCTAGTGCCACACTTTCAAAAATTTGCTCGTAGTCAAAGCTGCCGGTCCACCAGAACAACAGGCAGATCCCGATAAACAGCCCAAGGTCGCCAACGCGTGTGACGATGAAAGCCTTTTTCGCTGCAGCCTTTGCTTCCGGCTTGAAGAAGTAGTACCCCACCAACAGGAACGAGCAGACACCCACCAGCTCCCAGAAAATGTACACTTGAAGGAGGTTTGGCGAGATCACCAATCCCAGCATGGAAAAGGTGAACAGCGCGAGGTACTGATAAAACACAGGAAAGCGTTCATCCCCATGCATGTAGCCTTTGGAGTAAATCTGAACCAACAGGCTGACCAAAGTCACAATCACCAGCATCATGGCATTGAGCTGATTGACTTCGAAGCCCATATTAATCACGATGTCTCCCACCTGGAGCCAATCGACGACAAACTTGTAATCAGCCGCTCCCCCATGGAATCTCTCCCAGAAGGTGAGCGCCGCTATCCCAAACGAAACTGCCGTCAGCACAATGCCGACCAGAGAAGCTCCTTCTTTCAACTGGCGACCAAACGAGACGATCACGATGAAAGCAAGAAGCGGAAACAGAGGGATGAGCCAGGCGTAGTGCAGAAGAGTATCCATCTTTGTCCTCCTTATCAGGTTTCCATCTTATCGTTTCATTTGATCCATCTCGTCCACATTGACTGTCGCTTTGTTGCGGTAGAGGGCAATCAAGATGGCCAATCCCAGCGCCACTTCAGCAGCTGCAACCGTCATGGAAAACAGGGTGAAGATTTGTCCGGATACAGACGGGTACAAGCCGTATTTGGAGAATGCGACCAAATTGATATTCACCGCATTCATCATGAGCTCGATTGAAAGCAAAACAACGACTGCATTGCGCTTGGTCAAGGCACCGTACAGACCTACACAAAAGAGAATCAACGCGACCAGCAGATAGGAGGTAATGCTTACTGTCATTCGTTATCCTCCTCCTTTTTTGCCATGATGATCGACCCGATCAATGCAACCAGCAGCAATACGGATACCAGCTCGAACGGAATCACGTATTCGGTGAATACCGCAAGCCCGATCTCTTTCGCATTGCTCACGTCTGATGCTACTGGAGCAGGCGAAGCTGGCCATGGCGTGTTTTGAATTCCCCAGAACAAGAGCGCGAAAATAACCGCTACGAACAAAAGGATGAAGCGGTTTTTCCACTTGCGCCCTGTGCCCTCATCATTCGCATCGTGCTTGGTCAGCATGATTCCGAACAGCATCAGGATGGAGATGGCCCCGGAGTATACGAGCACCTGCGAGACTCCGACGAAATCAGCCCCCACCAGAACGAACAGTCCGGCAATGCTGATGAAGGTAATCCCCAGCGAAATGACCATGTGGACCACACGGGTAAAGCTGATCATGAAGACGGCTCCACCGATCGTCATGAGAGAGAGGATAAAAAAGGCTACGAATTGGCCTGTCATCGCTAATTCTCCTCCCTGACGTTGGTATTGTTGTCATCCAGCCATTTCAGGTTTTTATACAATTCATCCCGGCTGTACGTCGCCAGCTCAAAGTTGTTCGTCATGACGATGGCTTCTGTCGGACAAACCTCTGTGCACAGATCGCAAAGGATACAGATCTCAAAGTTGATATCGTAGGTGTCGATGATTTTCCCCTTTTTGTCCGGATCTGGATGGGGCTTGCCAGTCAGCTGAATGCACTCCGTCGGACAGACGCGTGCGCACTGGTTGCAGACGATGCATTTTTCCGGAGAAAAGTGCTGTATGCCCCGAAAACGCGGCGGCATAGGAAACGGTACATCCGGATAAAAATGCGTTATTTTCTTTTCAGTCAGTTTTTTAAACGTATATCCCAGGCCTTTGGCCAGTCCTAGCATGTATGTCACCCCTCAGATTTGAGAACTTCGCTGCGCCAAGGCTTTGGCGAGCCTATGCTATGAAACACGGGATGTGTTGTCTTCCACCCGATGCCGCTACCGTGTGGCATGGAGCTTTTCGATTTTATAGCGAGCCATTCTGGTAAGAGATGACTACTGCTGTGAGCAGGATGTTAAACAGCGCCACGGGCAGCAGTACTTTCCAGGCAAACGACATCAGCTGGTCGACACGCATGCGCGGCATTGTAGCGCGCAGCCAGAACTGAAGGAAGACGTAGAGCGAGAATTTCAGGATGAACCAGATAATTCCCGGAATGAAGCTGAGAGCCGGGTGAATCGGCAGCCATCCGCCCAGGAACAGAATGGTAATCAACGTCCCCATTCCAAACATATACACGTACTCGGCGAGCATGAACATGGCAAAGCGGAAACCGGAGTACTCCACGTGATAACCTGCAACCAGCTCGGACTCTGCTTCCGGCAGGTCGAACGGCGTACGATTCAGCTCAGCCTGTGCAGCAACGATAAATACGACAAATCCGATAAACTGCGGAACGATATTCCAGACATCCCGCTGTGCCTCGACGATTTCTCTGAGATTCATGCTGCCCGTGATTAGAACGATTCCCACTACGGACATGACCAGCGGTACTTCATAGCTGATCATCTGCGCAGCGGAGCGGAGACCCCCGATCAGCGAATACTTGTTGTTGGAAGCCCAACCTGCTGTAATGACGCCCAGGACCGTAATCCCGGATAGAGCGATATAGTACAAAAGGCCAATGCCGAGGTCAGCAAACTGAATGCTTTCCGTAAAAGGCATCACTGCCAATACGGCAAAGGCTGGCGCGTACGCTAAAATCGGCGCTAACGTAAACAAGGCTTTGTCAGCGTGCTGAGGCCTCGTATCCTCTTTGAGCAGAAGCTTGGTAACGTCGGCGACCGTTTGCAAAAGCCCCAGGGGACCTACTCTGTTTGGCCCGATCCGCAATTGCATCCAACCGATGACTTTCCGCTCAAAATAAATGGCGTAGGTCACAAAACCCAGCAGCACGGCGAGCAGTACGACAGCCGCCAGGATAAACCAAAAGGTGGTTCCCCATGAAGGTGCTTGCTGCAAGAGTGCACTCATTAACAGTCAACCTCCCCGAGCACGATGTCGATACTGCCCAGGATGGCGATCATGTTGGCGAGGCTTTCACCCTCCAGCAGCTTGGGCAGGATTTGCAAATTGGTAAATGAAGGACGTCTAAATTTCAGCCTCCACGGCTTATCCTTGCCCTGGCTGGCGATGTAGCAGCCAATTTCTCCTCGAGGGGATTCGATGCGCACGTACGTTTCACCTGCCGGCGGACGGATGACGCGCGGTACTTTTCCGATGATTTCTCCCTCACTTGGAAACTGGTCGAGCGCCTGCTCAAGGATGCGCAGCGATTGCTCGATTTCTGCCATTCGCAAATGGTAGCGCGCCTTGCAATCTCCTTCAGTCGCGGTAGGTACGTCAAATTCAAAGCGATCGTAAATGCAGTACGGTTCGTCCTTGCGAAGGTCCCATTTGATACCGGTCGAACGGAGCATGACTCCTGAGAGCGAATAATCCAAGGCGGTTTTGGAATCAAACTTCCCGATTCCTTTGATCCGGCTGATGAAGATTTCGTTTCCGGTCACGAGCTGGTGGTAACTGGGGAGCTCGGCCTTCATGTATTGCACAAATTCCTTTGCCTTTTCGATCCATCCCGGAGGGGCGTCCCATTTGACTCCACCTACCCGCATGTAGTTAAAGGTCATACGTGCTCCACAGAGCTCATTGAACAGGTCCAAAATCATTTCCCGATCGCGGAACGCATACAGGAACGGTCCCATGGCCCCGATGTCGAGCAAGTAGGTTCCCCACCAGACCAAATGACTGGCTACGCGGTTCAGCTCCATCGCAATCAGTCGCAGAAACTGTGCGCGTTCCGGGATTTCGAGGCCCATCATCGTCTCGACCGCATGACAGAGAACGTAGTTGTTGGTCATCGCCGACACGTAGTCCATCCGGTCCGTATACGGAATGATTTGGGTATAGGTCAAGTTCTCCGCCAGCTTCTCCGTGCCGCGATGCAGGTATCCCATAACTGGAATCGCTTCCCGGATCGTTTCACCGTCAATCTTGACTACCAGGCGAAATACACCATGCGTACTAGGATGCTGGGGTCCTACGTTCAACAACATCTCTTCCGTGCGAATGCCTGTATCCGGAGAGGTCTCGACAGCTGTCGTGAGGATGTTCTGGTTCATGGATTAAACCTCCTCGTCGTATTGCACGTAATCTTTTCGCAGCGGGTAGCCCACCCAATCGTCGGGCAGCAATATTCGACGCAGATCGCTATGTCCCGGGAAATGAATCCCCAAAAGGTCAAACGTCTCCCGTTCATTCCAATTGGCTCCGTGCCAGATGTCCATTACGGAAGGGACAGATGATTGCTCCCGGCCTGTTTTGACCTTCACAGCTACACTTTGCCGATTTTTGTAGGAATAGAGATGGTAATAGACCTCCAAGCGATCCTCGTAATCGACTCCGTGCAGATCGGACAAGTAATCAAAGCCCAGCTTTTCATCTTCTTTCATAAACTGAGCGACTTCATGCCAGCGATCGTTCTTGATGACCAGGGTCGGAACTTCTTTTGCCAGTTCGTTGATATAGGACGCTTCCAATGTCTCTGGACCGAATTCTTCAGTCAATCGGGAAACGTATTTATCCAAGTAAGGCTGGTTTTTGGAAGGAGCTTTGGGCGTGTCAGCGGCTCCTCCAGCATCATCACCAGCTTGCGCACCCTTTGCTTTGGCTGCGGCTGCTGCAGCTGCCTTTGCTTTGGCGGCAGCGGCTGCTTTGGCTTTCGCATCATCTCCGCCTGCATCGCCAGCATCGCCACTTGCTTCCCGGGCTGCTTTGGCCTTCGCAGCAGCTGCGGCGGCTGCTTTGGCTTTAGCGGCAGCCGCTGCTTTCGCCTTGGCATCGGCGTCGGCATCAGTCCCGCCAGCCTCAGCGCCTTGGACCGCAGCTTCCTTGGCTTCTTTTGCGGCTTTGGCCTTGGCCAGCGCTTCAGCGGCTGCGGCTGCTTTGGCCGCTGCCTTTTCTTCTGGTGTCATTTCGGACACTGGTTTTGACGGAGCTGCCCCCTCTTTTGCTTCCTTCGCAGCTTTTGCCTTTGCGATTGCCTCAGCGGCTGCTGCGGCTTTGGCGGCTGCCTTTTCCTCCGGTGTCATTTCGGACACTGGTTTTGACGGAGCTGCTCCCTCTTTTGCTTCCTTCGCGGCTTTTGCTTTTGCAATTGCCTCAGCGGCTGCGGCTGCTTTGGCCGCTGCCTTTTCTTCTGGTGTCATTTCGGACACTGGTTTTGACGGAGCTGCTCCCTCTTTTGCTTCCTTCGCGGCTTTTGCTTTTGCAATTGCCTCAGCGGCTGCGGCTGCTTTGGCCGCTGCCTTTTCTTCTGGTGTCATTTCGGACACTGGTTTTGACGGAGCTGCTCCCTCTTTTGCTTCCTTCGCGGCTTTTGCTTTTGCGATTGCCTCAGCGGCTGCTGCGGCTTTGGCTGCTGCCTTTTCCTCCGGTGTCATTTCGGACACGGGCTTCGCTGGTGCTGCTTCTGCTTTCACAGGCTCTTCTGCAGCCGGTGCATCTTCTGCTGTATTTTCACTCGACGCTTCTTGTTCTCTTAATTTTCGCAAAGCTTCAGCCTTGGCACGAGCCTCTGCCGCCGCTTGCGCCTTTTCCTCTGGCGTCGGCCTCTTTTTCTCGTCGCTCATAGACTGGTCACCTGCTTCCCAGTCTTCGCTTCATAGCGGATCTTTTCTTGCAATTTGTTGATGCCATAGATCAATGCGGCAGGATTCGGCGGACAACCAGGGATGTATACATCGACTGGAACCACTTGATCCACGCCCTTTACCACACTGTAGGAACGCACATACGGGCCTCCGGCAGTGGCACAGGACCCCATGGCAATCACCCATTTAGGCTCCGGCATCTGATCGTACAGTCTGCGCAATAGCGGCGCCATTTTTTTCGTTACCGTACCCGCCACGATCATCACATCGGATTGGCGAGGAGACGCACGGAAAATCACGCCAAAGCGGTCCAGGTCATAACGTGCGCCGCCTGTTCCCATCATCTCGATCGCACAGCAGGCGAGTCCAAATGTCAATGGCCACAGGGAATTGCTGCGCACCCAGCCTTTCACCGTCTCCAGCGTCGTGAACATGACGTTGCGATCCAGCTCTTCTTGCAATTCAGGCGCAATGCTTGTCAGGTCTAGTTCCATTCCAGCACCTTCTTTCTCCACGCGTAAATCAATCCTACTACCAGCAAGGATATAAAGATGACCATCTCCACTAAGGCAAATAGACCAAGCTTGTTGTAGGCGACGGCCCACGGGTACAGAAAGAGTGTTTCTACATCGAAAATCACAAACATGAGGGCAAAGATGTAATACTTCACATTGAAGCGTACCCAACTGTCCCCGACCGGAATGTTACCGCTTTCATAAGTTGTTTGCTTCTCCCGGTTCGGCTTCTTTGGACGTAACAGAGGACCGATGAAACTGACAGTAGCCACGGGCAATAACACACCAAGGATCAAAAAGATGGAGACAATGACATAATTGTTGGTATAGATGTCATTCACCCACGTTCCCTCCGCTTTCGTGAAAAGTGTGAATCGCTTGCTTCGTGCCCTCTGATGGAGTGGAGACTGCGTCAAAGGGTTCTGCCTGCAGTATTCGGATGTCGTTTTTCAGTTGGCTCAATCTGATACTGATAGAAAAAAATACCTTTATCATTATAGCAAATCGCCCATAAAGTGTCTAACGAAAGCCTTCCTGATGTGCCATATAAAGGAAAAAACTCAGGGAGTATTCCCTGAGTTTCTTTAACATACTTTGATGATTAAACGAATAGGCTCGTCCCATCATCACGTATTCCATTATTGTACGTTTTGAGAGAACTGCTCCCCGAGGAAATCCTCGTATACGCGCTCCCATACGACGGTAAAAGTCATTTTTTCGTCTTCTGGGATCTCCAGTACGTTCTCAATTGCTTCTTCCATGTACGGAGTCAGCTTGATCAAGACTTCCGCCAGCATTTCGTCGTTGGTATTCAGCATCTCTTTCAGTTCAGCCTTGGACAGGTGGAACGTATTCTCTTCCTGTTCGTGCAGCTTCATGATCAAGCGGCTGAAAATAGGGTGTACCAGCGCTTCCAGCTTCACATGAGCCAGTGCCACTGCTTCAGCCTCGTTCAATTGGAACAGCTCAGCTGCTTCCGGGAACGGGTACACAGGAACATCCCATACGTCCCCTTTGTCAATGACCAAACCCCATTTGGTAAAGAGTTCAATCGCTGCCTCGCGGGAAGCTGGGTACTCATAATTGGAACGGCTGAGGAATGCTTTGAATCGGTTCAGCAGGTTCACGTAGCCGTTGAAGTCTTCTTCTGATTTGAATTGCTCTTTTACCGGAGCAGAGAAGGTGCCTTCCAACGCTTTGAATTCTTTCAGAGCGCTTTCCATTTCTGCTTTCGTTTCATATTTCGTCGCTACATAGCACATCGCTTGAAACAATACGTTCATCTCGTGAGACAGCACGCTGGACCAACCATTGGCCGTAAAGCTGCTGGGAATTACTACGCCTTCGTTGTTGTGGCGGATATCGCGAATGGTTTGCATCACTACTACTCTCCTTTTTCCCCAATAGCCAATGCCGTTTCATCCCGATGTCATCCATGCAAATACGCGTGTCGGCAGGGCATTAGGTCTATTATACACAGAAACCATAGGCAATTACCAACTGGAAATATCATGCCCCTAAACAGTTCCAGTTCATTCAACCCACGCACGAAAAATCCCCGCAACCACGTGGGCGCGGGGATCCAGCTTCTTGCATTACTTCGTTACATCGATACGAGCCATCGCACGTTGCAGTGCGCGCTCAGCACGTTGGAAGTCAAGGTCAGGATACTTTTCGTTCAAACGCTTTTCCGCACGGCCTTTTGCAGCCTGTGCACGTTCGACGTCGATGTCTCCCGGCAATTCAGCCGTTTCAGCAAGGATGGTTACTTTGTCGCCGCGCACTTCCATGAAGCCGCCGCTAACTGCCATCTTCACTTCTTTTTCGCCTTCTGTCTTGATCCGAACTGGCGCTGTTTTCAGCGGGCTCACCAGCGGCATGTGGTTCGGCAAAATACCGAGATCCCCTACTACACCGCGGGCGATGACCATTTCAGCTTGACCGCTGTAGACAACCCGTTCAGGAGTTACGACTTCAACTGTCATCTTGCTCACTTACTGGTCTCCCCTTTCCAGGGTGTCTTACGCCATGGACTTCGCTTTTTCTACCGCTTCTTCGATCGTACCAACATACAGGAACGCGCCCTCTGGCAGGTGGTCGTGCTTACCTTCAAGGATTTCCTTGAAGCTACGAACCGTATCTTTCAGTGGAACGTATTGACCAGGGTTACCGGTAAATTGCTCGGCAACGTGGAAGGATTGGGACAGGAAACGTTGAATGCGGCGTGCGCGTCCAACTACTTGCTTGTCGTCATCGCTCAATTCGTCCATACCCAGGATCGCGATGATATCTTGCAGCTCTTTGTAACGCTGCAGGATTTTTTGTACGCCACGTGCTACATCGTAGTGTTCTTGACCTACAACGTCCGGAGACAGAGCACGGGAAGTGGATGCGAGTGGGTCTACCGCAGGGAAGATACCCAACTCAGCGATGGAACGCTCCAGGTTAGTCGTAGCGTCCAAGTGAGCAAACGTAGTAGCAGGAGCCGGGTCAGTATAGTCATCCGCTGGTACGTAGATCGCTTGAATGGACGTTACGGAACCTTTTTTCGTGGAAGTAATGCGCTCTTGCAGCTGACCCATCTCGGTAGCCAGTGTTGGCTGGTAACCTACCGCGGACGGCATACGGCCGAGGAGTGCAGATACTTCAGATCCCGCTTGGGTAAAGCGGAAGATGTTGTCGATAAACAGAAGTACGTCGCGGCCTTCTTCATCACGGAAATATTCCGCCATAGTCAGACCGGTCAGTGCTACACGAAGACGTGCACCAGGTGGTTCGTTCATTTGACCGAATACCATCGCGGTTTTCGGCAGAACGCCTGCGTCTTTCATCTCGTGGTACAGGTCGTTACCTTCACGGGTACGCTCACCTACACCAGCGAATACGGAAATACCGCCGTGTTCTTGTGCGATGTTGTTGATCAGCTCTTGAATGGTAACGGTTTTACCTACACCCGCACCACCGAACAGACCGATCTTACCACCCTTGATGTAAGGAGCCAACAGGTCAATAACCTTGATTCCTGTTTCAAGGATTTCAACAGTAGTCGCTTGCTCAACGAACTCAGGAGCTTTGCGGTGAATTGGGTCACGACGATCTACTTGACCCAGTTCTTGCAGGTCAATCGGTTCGCCCAATACGTTAAATACGCGGCCGAGAGTTACTGCACCTACTGGAACGGAAATAGCTGCACCCGTATCAACTGCTTCCATACCGCGAACCAAACCGTCGGTGGAAGACATTGCTACGGTACGAACCATGTTATCACCCAGGTGAGTCGCAACCTCAACGGTCAAGTCGATGTCGCGCTCGCCAGCGCTTTGTGCTTTATGTTGAATCTTGATCGCATTGTAAATGGCAGGCAGGTGTCCACGATCGAACTCGATGTCAACAACCGGACCCATTACCTGAACCACGCGTCCATTCGCCATCTTACTTCTTCCCTCCTGTAAAGCTGAATTGGGAGCTATTCGCTGCCACTACGCCTGTGCGTTTGCACCTGCGACGATCTCGGAAATCTCTTGAGTAATGGCTGCCTGACGGGCACGGTTGTAAATCAACGTGTAACGGTTGATCATATCCGTTGCGTTGTCTGTCGCGTTGCCCATTGCAGTCATACGGGAACCTTCTTCGGAAGCCTTCGCTTCCAGAAGTGCACTGTACACCAGTGTCTCCGCATATTTCGGCAGCAGAACGGCCAGTACTTCTTCCGAGGACGGCTCATACTCGTAATTCATTTTGCGCTCGTTTGTGCTCTCGGGAGCTTCCAACGGCAGCAAGCGTTTTACGGTAGGTATTTGCGAAATTGCACTCTGGAACTTGTTGTAGCAGAGGTACAGCTCGTCGATTTGCTCATCCGCGAACATTTGGACTGCTGCGCCTGCAATTTTCTTGATATCGCCAAAGGATGGGCTAGCTGGCAGACCCGTAACCTCTTCCATTACCGAGTAATTACGTTTGCGGAAGAAGTCGCGACCTTTGCGACCGATAACAAAAATGCCATACTCATCCTTGGACTTGTGCTTTTCAGCAATGGTATTGACCACAGCGCGAAGCATGTTTGCGTTGTAGCCACCAGCAAGACCACGGTCGGAAGTGATGACGATGTAACCAGTCTTCTTCACAGGACGGGATTGGAGCATTGGATGCTTGGAACCAGTGGTACCGCTCGCAATGCTAGAAATCACTTCCTGGATTTTGTCAGCGTACGGACGTGCCGCTTCTGCTTTCTCCTGGTTGCGGCGAAGCTTTGCAGCTGCCACCATTTTCATCGCTTTCGTGATTTGGCGCGTATTTTTCGTACTTTTGATACTGCGTCGAATCTCACGTATTCCTTTAGCCACTCGTTTTCACCACCTTGAGGACGCATGGCCGAGCGGTTACGCCCGGCATGCATCTGATGTCAATCACTCTCGATTAGCGAGTTACCGAAAAGCCTTTTTTGAACTCTTCGATCGCTGCGTTGAATTCTTTTTCATCTGGGAGATCTTTCGTCGTCCGGATATGCTCCAACAGTTGCGGTTTGTTGGAATCCAGATAGGACAGAAGCTCCTTCTCAAAGCGGCCTACGTCGCCAACTGGAATGTCATCCAGGAAACCTCTTGTTGCAGTATAGATAGAAGCGACTTGCTTCTCAACAGGCATTGGATCGAACTGACCTTGCTTCATGATTTCCATCAAGCGCTCACCACGGGTCAGACGAGCTTGGGTTGCTTTGTCCAGATCGGAACCGAACTGAGCGAAAGCAGCCAACTCACGGTATTGAGCCAACTCGAGCTTGAGTGGACCCGCTACCTTTTTCATCGCTTTGATTTGCGCGGAACCACCTACGCGGGATACGGAGAGACCGGTATTCACCGCAGGACGCTGACCCGCATTGAACAGGTCTGTCTCGAGGAAGATCTGACCGTCCGTGATGGAGATCACGTTCGTTGGAATGTAAGCGGAGATGTCGCCCGCTTGGGTCTCGATGAATGGCAGCGCGGTAATGGAACCGGCACCCAGCTCATCAGACAGCTTCGCAGCGCGCTCCAGCAAACGGGAGTGCAGGTAGAATACGTCACCTGGATAAGCTTCGCGGCCTGGAGGACGGCGGAGCAACAGGGACATTTCGCGATATGCAGAAGCCTGTTTGGACAGGTCATCGTATACGCAGAGGACGTGTTGTCCTTTGTACATGAAGTATTCACCCATGGTTACGCCAGTGTAAGGAGCCAGATACAGCATCGGAGCTGGGTCAGAAGCTGTAGCGGATACGATGATGGTGTATTCCAGAGCGCCTGCTTTACGCAGAGTTTCTACGATGTTAGCAACAGTAGATTGCTTTTGACCGATTGCTACGTAGATACAAATCATGTTTTGACCCTTTTGGTTGATGATTGTGTCGAGCGCCACAGCTGTTTTACCAGTTTGACGGTCACCAATGATCAACTCACGCTGTCCACGACCTACTGGAATCATCGCGTCGATCGCTTTGATACCTGTTTGGAGTGGTTCGTGTACGGATTTACGCGCCATAACACCAGGAGCCGGGCTCTCGATTGGGCGGAAACCGTTATTTGCGATAGGGCCTTGACCATCGATTGGTTGACCCAATGGGTTTACTACGCGGCCGAGCATCGCTTCCCCAACTGGAACTTCCATTACGCGGCCGGTACGTTTTACAGTATCGCCTTCCTTAATGTCGCGGAAAGGTCCCATAATAACGACACCCACGTTGTCTTCTTCCAAGTTGAGTACCATACCCATTACGCCATTTTGGAACTCGAGGAGCTCCCCTTGCATGGCCTTTTCCAAACCGTGAACGCGCGCGATACCGTCACCTACTTGGATGACTGTGCCTACATCCACAACTTCGATTTCAGATTTAAAGTTAGCGATCCGCTCTTTGATGAGGGAGCTAATCTCTTCTGGTCTGATTGCACTCACTTACATTCACCCCATTCATCCAACTTCTTAGTAGAGGTACTGCCAGCTTTACGCTTGGTGCGCAAAGGTTTCCAACTTCGCTTTCAGGCTGCCATCATACAGGCGGTCACCGATCTTGATCACGATGCCCCCGAGGATGGATGGGTCTACCACTGCCGTCAAACGCAGCTTTTTATTCAAGGTTTGACCGAACTTCTCAGCCAACTCTGCTTGTTCTTCGGATGTGAGCGGTTTTGCGCTTGTCACGATCGCGTCTGCGATGCCACGAGCGTCGTTCGCCAGCTTCACATAGGAACGATAGATATCAGTAAGCTGTGCTTCCCGTCCATTTTCAATCAGCACGTTCAGGAAATTGTAGCTTTCTTCCCCTACGTGGCTCTTGAACAGGTCGCTGGCCAGCTTGATTTTTGCATCAGCGGCAATGTGCGGATGATGCATGATCTTGCTCAGATCGGCATTCTGCTCGACAGCTTGCACGATCGCGCCAAGGTCTGCTTCCACCTGATCGATCTTGCCACGCTCGCTCGCTACATCAAAGAGAGCACGAGCATAACGTTTTCCTACTGCGCTACTCATAGGCGATCTCCCACTTGTGCGAGAAATTTGTCAACAGTAGATTTTTGCGCAGCTTCGTCCAGTTCTTTCTCGATGATCTTGGAAGCCAAGAGTACGGAAAGGCTGGTCATTTGCTCACGCAGTTCCAGCTTCGCTTTTTCTACCTCACGAGCCAATTCAGCACTTGCGTCCGCTTTCATGCGCTCGGATGCAGCTTGTGCTTCAGCTACGATTTTGCTAGCTTCATCAGACGCTTGTTTTGCAGCGCGGTCGATGATTGCTTTGGACTCAGCGCGTGCTTCGTCCAGCACACGGCGTTGTTCAGCCAGTAGAGCTTCCGCTTCATTGCGGTTGCGCTCAGCTGAGGAAATTTCATTTTCGATATGCTGACGGCGTTTTTCCATCATTCCCACGATCGGGCCCATGGCGAATTTACGAACAGCCAGCAACAACAACAAGAATACAATTGCTTGGGTTAACAGCGTTCCCCATTCCAGGGATACAGCACCAAAGTCGAGCATTCGTTTCACTCCTTCCTGCGAAAAGAAAGATGTATCTTCACGGATTCATAAACCGCTTCATCCAAAAATAGAGGCGGGTAACAAGCGCCCGCCTATCTGTTTCCGTTGCTCGCTTACAGACGACCGAAGAGGATGAAACCGATCGCTACAGCGATAATCGGAACTGCCTCTACCAGACCGAGACCCAGGAACATGAGACCCATCAGGTTACCACGTGCTTCAGGTTGGCGAGCTACGCCTTCAATTGTACGAGAGATTACCAGGGAGTTACCGATTGCCGCGCCAAGAGCAGCAAGACCAAATACGATACCGATTGCAAGAGCCAAACCTTCCATTGTTTAAAAACCTCCTTAGTGTTGTAAAAAAGAATGAAATACGGAAATTGCCGATTAATGATCTTCGTTCACTTGCTGCGAGAGGTAAACCATCGCAAGCGTTGTAAAGATGAACGCTTGTACGGAACCTACGAAGACGGAGTAACCCAGCCAGATGAACAGCGGAATACTACCGAAGATTCCTACACTCAGCAGGAAGGCGATCAAAACCTCACCCGCGAAGATGTTACCGAATAGACGCAAAGGAAGCGTCAACGGCTTGATGATAAACTCTTCGAGAATGTGAATCGGGTTCAGGAATGTATGTTTCAGCCAACCGCCAAAGCTCTTCTTGATTCCCAGATAATGAGCGTATAGAAGAACGATGAGTGCCAGAGCGAAAGTCACGCTCGGCGTTGCAGTCGGCGATTTCCACCAACCAATAACTACGCCATGCGCATGCGGATCAGTAGAGTTCAACTCCTCCGTGACCTTTTCCACCTTTTGTTGCTTCATTTCATCACTGGTGGAAACGGTCAGCATGTCGATGAAACCTTGACTAGCTTGATGGCCTTCGCCATTGTGGTGAGCTGTATTCACGTTGAACAGAAGTCCCAGCTGGTTGCCCAAGAAGATGTACAGGAACAACGTGAGTGCCAAGGATACAAAACCCGCGGCTTTCTTTGGTGAGATGTAGCTCTTTGTAATACCGGTGACAAAGTCCACAATCCATTCCATCACGTTTTGCGTGCCGCCAGGAGTAGCGGAGGTCAGCTTGCGGGTCATACCGATGCACATGAAGAGCACCACCAGAGAGGTTACCAGAATCATTAGAACAGTGGAGATGTCAAATACCATGCCCAACCATTCAAATCGCAGAGAATAATGCATGTATTTCACCCCTTTCTTCCGCGCGAGTAGTTTTTTGCGTACATGTACAAAAGAAATTCTGTGATCTATTTAAAGGAGCGATAAACAAAAAGGAAGCTGAGAACCTGAAAGAGGAACAACCCTATCAAAACACCAGCAAGTCCAAACAAGTGAGGAAAGCGCATCGTCAGGAAGACAGCAAACCCCGCGACGATGAGGCGTTGCAGCATGCCAGTCCCTCTAGGCCGTACACTTGAATCGACAGCCATCTGACCGATACGCCAGGTTTTGCTGAAGAGGACAGTCCCATTCACAAGACTGCAAGCCATCCCAAGCAGGAGGCTTTGCAAGAACAATCGATATGATGGCAACACCGCCCAGAGTATCGAAGCTATCGCCATGCTGAAAAAGGCATAGCGAAATGTGGCTCGCATAGCCGAAGAAAACGTTTCCATGTCCCATCTCCCTAGAGGTAGCCGCGAATGATGCGGTAGACGCTGTAAACGCCTATACCTAATCCCGCGAGCAGTCCAACCATCAGAAACAGAGGATTGGAAGCGAAAAGGCCATCCAGATACTTACCCAGAAACACCCCTGCAATCACACAAATTGCCATATCGACACCAATCAAAGTGACCAGTGTGATGGCTCGCCAAGGATTATCAATTTTCGACACAGGACATTCTCCTTTCATACATAAGGAGAGGGCTGGTGTCAAGTGCCCCTTTGCCCTCATCCATATTAACGAAGAATTATTCCCTTTGTCAATGTTCGGCTCCTTCTGTACACAAAGCGTTCACATTTGAAAACAATTGAAAAATCTACAGTTTTTCTACGATCGTAGCTACTCCCTGTCCACCGCCAATGCAAAGAGTCGCTAACCCATATTTTACCCCATCACGCTTTTGCAATTCGTGAACGAGCGTAACCAAAATTCGAGCTCCGCTGGCACCGATCGGGTGGCCGAGTGCGATCGCTCCTCCGTTCACATTTACCTTCTCGGAATCAAAGCCAAGAGCCTTGCCAACGGACAAGGATTGTACGGCAAATGCCTCGTTTGCTTCGATCAGATCGATGTCGGAAATCGACAGGCCAGCCTTCTCGAGTACGCGCTCGGTGGCTGGAACCGGACCGTAGCCCATGATACTCGGATCAACGCCCGCGCTCGCATTTGCGATGATTCGCGCCAGCGGCTTGACGCCCAGCTCATCCGCTTTTTCCTTGGTCATGATCAGCAGCGCCGCAGCACCGTCGTTGATACCGGAAGCATTTCCGGCTGTCACAGTACCGTCCTTTTTAAATGCAGGCTTCAATTTGCCCAGCGCTTCAGCCGTCACTCCCGCACGAGGGAATTCATCGACAGCAAACATCACAGGATCGCCTTTTCTTTGCGGAATGGCTACCGGTACGATCTCGTTCTGGAAGCGTCCGGTTTCGATCGCCTTTTGCGCTTTCTGTTGGCTCCCTGCTGCAAATTCATCCTGCTCTTCGCGTCCAATCTCGAATTTGCTGCACAGATTTTCAGCCGTGATTCCCATATGATAGTCATTAAATGCACACCACAAACCATCGCGGATCATGGAATCTACTACTTTTTGATCGCCCATCCGGTACCCGCTGCGCGCTCCCTCCAACAGGTATGGCGCCTGACTCATGTTTTCCATCCCGCCTGCAAGCACCACTTCGGAATCTCCGCTCAGGATCGCCTGTACCGCCAAATGCACGGCTTTCAGACCGGAACCGCACACCTTGTTGATCGTCAGGGAAGGTACTTCATTTGCCAAACCAGCCTGAATCGATGCCTGACGTGCGGGATTCTGTCCCAGGCCAGCCTGCAGCACATTCCCCATGATTACTTCGTCTACAGCTTCCTTGGGTACTCCAGCGCGCTCCAGTGCCGCCTCGAGCACGATTCCCCCCAATTTTGTAGCGCTTACACCAGACAGCGCGCCTTGAAAGCTTCCTATGGCAGTGCGAACTGCACTAGCGATTACGATTTCTTTTTGCCCCATAGTCGAAACACTCCCCCGGAATCAAGTTAGTCAACCCTCCTATGATTCCATGTTTCTCAACAGAATCCTGCTTTTTCTTTGCTTGAATATACAGCAAATCGTAAGTTACCGGCACACCTTCATCCGATGCGTATGTACGTTCATAGTACTTCATCATTTCGATCAGCAGCCCTCTGCTCCCCAGACCTGGCGCCCGATCCTGGCTCGCATTCGCCCCGACCGCCTTCACGGCATGCAAAAAATCGAGCACGCTGGGATAAGTCAGGACCACCTGTTGGGTGGAGACTCGCATCTCTTCGAAACCGGCTTCTGCCAGCATGGCCTCCCACTGCGCCCCGCTGCAAAACGATAGACCGTGACGAACATCATTCTGCCCCAAGTCCAAGTGCGCATACCTGAATGATGCATGAAGCTCTTCGAAAGTCCTTGGACCGAACGTCGAAAACAGCAGCGGAGCCCCTGGTCGCAGCAGCCTGCCGATTTCCTTCAGCGTTTCGGCAGGCTGCAGAAGCCATTGAAAGCAGGCGCCCGACACGATCAAGTCCCATGACCTGCTCTCCTGCTCCCAGACCCACTCTTCGATATCTGCCTGCAAAAGCTCGCATTCCAGACCTTCCTTTCGCAACCGCTCCTTCGCCTGGAGGAGCATGCCAGATGCCATGTCCATCGCCAGATAGCGGGAAGAAGGATAATGCCGACGGAGCAGACTCGTCAGCCCTCCCGTTCCGCAGCCGACCTCAAGAAGGCGGGTGACCACCTCCGGCATAGCTGTTTTGACCGTCCATTCCTGCAGCCGTTCAGCCATTTTCTTTTGCACGAGCGCGTATTGGTCGTAGGTACAGGCCTTTACACTAAAGCGATTTCCTACGGTCGTCTTACTCACGAGCCTCCACCATCCTTTGTATAGCCTGACACACCACGTCCGGATGAAAAAGGAGCGGCGCATGCCCGCAGTCATCTATCGGTATAAACATCGCCCTGTGAATGCTAGCAGCGAGCTCCTCACCCGCCGCGATCGGGCAGACGGTGTCATCCTTGCCGTGAATGATCGTCGATGGACAAGAAAGAGTGGAAGAAAATGGCCGGCAGTCTTCTTCACGCAAATAGGCAAGGCCTGCCTGAAGTGCAGCTTGCGTCCACCCATTCTGCGCGTGTGAGTCAAACAGGGACCTATTCTCCCGGCGTTCCCGCTCGGTCAGGACGCTCTGATAAAATGCAGCCATGACACGCTCCCTGTTCTCTGCCAATCCACGTTCCATCCGGGTCACATAATTATCCGGCCAGCCTTTGCTCCGCATATCTTTTGAACGGACAAATCTCCCTGTCGTACTGATGAGAACCAGTCCGGACACAGGAAAATGAGCCGCCAATCGCTGGGCCAGCATGCCGCCCATGGACCATCCGATTACAATGACTCGCCTATCGCTGATTCGGCCCCTATGATCGATAAGCGCGTCCATAAAATCACCGGGCTCTGTCACACCCGTGAAATCAGGAATGACGTGATGACAGGAAGGAAAGCATCTGCGGACCGGGTCAAAGAGCTCATTTGGCATTCCCCAGCCCGGCAGCCACAGCAGCGCCGCTCCCTCTTTCATCTACTTCTCCCCTCTCCTCGTTCATCTCGGATCGCACACAATTGTACGGCCGCCCATTCCAGCTCATCTTCCGTGTGGGTCGCTGTCACCGTCAAACGAATTCGTGCCGTTCCGGCCGGCACAGTCGGGGGACGAATCGCTACAGCAGCGACACCGCGTTCTTCCAGTTTGCGGCTATAGTGCAGCGCCCTTTCGTTATCGCCGATCATTACTGGGATGATCGGCGCATCTCCTTCTCCTACGGCAAAACCCCGCATGCGCAGGCGCTCTCTAAACCAACCAGCCTTCTGCCGCAAGCCCGCCCGTCTGCCGGTATCCTCCTGCACAATGGTCAGTGCTGCATGGACAGAGGCAATGACAGATGGAGGCAGAGCAGTGGAATAGATGAGAGAGCGCGCCTTGGAGGTGAGGTACCGGATCACACTGCGGTCTGCGCAAATATATGCCCCGTAAGAACCAAAGGCCTTGCTGAAGGTCCCCATGATCACATCTACCTCATCTTGCAGGCCAAGCTCATGGCAAAGTCCCTCGCCGCGCTCTCCCAGTACCCCTCCAGCATGTGCCTCATCGACCATCAGCAGCGCTCCGTACTGATCTCGCAGATTTACTAGCTCGACAAGCGGAGCCGTATCCCCGTCCATAGAAAAGATAGTATCGGTGACGATGACCTTTCTGCGCGCGTCTCCGTGCTTCTTCAACAGATGCTCCAGATGCTCGCTATCACCATGGCGGTAGCGGTAGTGCTCGGCACGGCTCAAGACGATTCCGTCCACGATACTGGCGTGATTCAGCCGATCGCTGAATACCGCATCTCCCCGGCCAACTAGAGCCGAGATGACACCCGTATTGGCCACGTAACCGTTTGCGAACACCAACGCCGACTCTCGCTGCTTCCACTCTGCCAGTCGGTGCTCCAGCTGGGCGTACAACGCGCAGCTGCCATGGACCAATCGGGAAGCAGCCGCACCTGCCCCCCAGATCTCGATCGCCCTCGTCGCCGCCTCTTTTAACCGGGGATCCTGTGCGAGCCCCAAGTAGTTATTAGACGACAGATTCAGCAAGTCCCTACCGGCTATGCGAATCCACGCCCCTCGCTCATCCAGGATGGATTCCACGCTTCTGATCTGCCTTGCCTGTGACATTGATTCCAGACGTGCCCATTCCTCATCCATCCAGGCATATCGATTGTCCATACCCATCACCCGCCTACAGCGCGCACAGCTCGATTTCAAATCCGAGGTCTTCGATCATTTGATGGTCGCTCGTAATCTCCTGACCTGGAGTTGTCAGGTAGTCGCCGACAAACAGAGAATTGGCGGCATATAGCGAAAAGGGCTGCAATGATCGCAAATTGACTTCCCTTCCACCCGCGACTCGTATCTCTTTGGCAGGACATAAAAAGCGGAACAAAGCGAGCACTTTGAGCGCTTTTAGCGCCGGAGTTCGCCCGTAGCCTTCGAGCGGCGTCCCTTTGATGGCATTCAGGAAATTCACAGGAATCGAGTCTGCATCCAGCTCCCTCAGAGCCATGGCCATCTCCACGATTTCTTCGTCTCTCTCCCCCATCCCGATGATGACACCGGAGCACGGGGACATGCCTGCTCGTTTCACTGTGTCGACCGTCTCCACCCGCTGGTCATAGGAATGAGTGGTCGTGATGCTTCCGTAATTGGAACGGCTCGTATTGAGATTGTGATTGTAACGGTGGACACCTGCATCCTGCAATCGCCCCGCCTGCTCATCGCTCAGAATCCCCAGGCATGCGCAAATCTTCAGAGGCATGGTTTCGCGAATTTCCCGCACAGCATCAATGACTTGACCGAGCTCTTTTTCAGTAGGACCTCGTCCGGAAGCCACGATGCAATAAGTACCTGCTTTGCGGTTCATCGCTTCTCTGGCACCCGCGAGCAACGTTTCCTTGTCCAGCATCGTGTACTTGGAGACCGGAGCCGTGGAGACGATGGATTGCGAACAGTAGCCGCAGTCCTCTGGGCACAGGCCGCTTTTGGCATTCAAAATCATGTTCAGCTTCACCTTTTTGCCAAAGAAGTGGCGCCTGACCCTAAAAGCGGCATTCATCAACAGCAGGACTTCATCGTCATCTGCCGTAAGCACACTCAGCGCCTCTTCGTGCGTGAGCCGTTCATTGTCAATGGCTTTTCTGGCTAAGGCAGTCCAATCGGTCAAATCTGTTTGCTTGATCATGATAACTCTCCCCCAATTCCTAGCGTCTGCAGCACCAACCGAATCCCGGCCAAATCTACATACTGTCGCATAATTTCGAGCAATCGCGGACGAGTGATCGGTCCGGTAAATCCGGGAACACTCCCCCATACAGGAACATCACCATATCGTTCAATCATGCTTGCATTGGTCTCGATGCTGGCGTCATCTGCAGCATTTCTCGTCGTTTCATTCAGGATCACGCCCGCGACACGCACGCCTTTCTCTCTGGCATACCAAATGGAGAGCAACGTATGGTTGATCGTCCCCAAGCCTGCCCGTGCTACCAGTAAAAGGGGAAGCTTCAGTTGTACGGCCACATCCACTATCATCTCCGTCTCCGTGAGGGGAACAGCGAGGCCGCCGGCGCCTTCCACGAGCAGGAATCGGTGCCTTTCCCTGAGTGTCCTGCCGCCAGCAAGCACCTGTTCCATCGAGAGCTCCTGCCCCGCTGCCTTGGCCGCTAACAGAGGTGTGAGCGGAGCCGGAAAGACGAGAGGAGCGATCTCCTCAGGCAAGTCTTTTACGCCGGACAAAATATGCAGCCTGTATGCGTCACTCTCCTCTTCAGATGCCAACGCCCCAGACATGACCGGCTTCCATACCCCGACATCCATCCCTTCCTCACGCAGTGCTGCTGTCAAGCCTGCTGTTACGATCGTTTTGCCCACTCCTGTATCCGTGCCGGCAATGAACAAACCGGCAAATCGCTCTTCATTCATTGCACGGCCTCCTCGCAGTGGCGAGTCGTTTCTGCAATCGCTTCAGTGAGGATGCTGATCATGTCACTCATCTCTTCTAGAGTAGAGACCAGAGGAGGGATGAAGACGATCACATTGCCTAAAGGACGCGTCAAAAGGCCCTTTTCCCTCGCACGTTTGCAGACGCGCACACCGATCCTTTCATTCCAGTGATAGGGCTCCTTCTTGTCCTTTTCCCGTACGAGCTCAATGCCTGCCATCAGCCCTTTTTGCCGGATCTCACCCACATGAGGCTCTCCTGCCAAAGGCTTCAGCAGATCGGCCAAATACTCAGCTTTGTGCGCGACTTCTGCCACCAGATTGCGCTCCTCCATCAATCGCAGGTTGGCGAGTGCTACCGCGCATCCCAATGGATTTCCGGTAAAAGAGTGTCCGTGAAAGAATGTTTTCTGTTCTTCGTAATCTGCATAAAAGGCTTCGTAGATCGATTCCTTGACAAGGGTAGCCGCTACCGGCAGGTAACCTCCCGTTATCCCTTTCGCCACTGCCATAATGTCGGGAGTGACTCCATCGTGCTCGCAGGCAAACATCTTTCCTGTCCGTCCAAACCCGGTCGCAACTTCGTCGGCAATCAGCAGCACGTCGTAGGCTTGCAGCAGTTCGGCTATTTTCTTCAGGCAGCCATTTGGCATGATGATCATTCCGCTGGCTCCCTGCACGACGGGCTCCACGATCATGGCGGCGATCTCTGACGCTTTTTCCTCCAGCAGCTGCTCCAGCTGATCGAGCATGGCGTTTACGGACGCTTCATCACCGCCATCCCTGTACGGGTACGGATAGGGAATGACGTAGGGAGAAAACAAAAGGGGTTTGTACACTTGATGGTAGAGCGGGATGGCTCCAACACTCGTGGCGCCAATGGTATCCCCGTGGTAGGCATTGTTCATGGTAATAAACGAATGTTTGCCGGCAATGCCGCGATTCTGCCAGTACTGAAATGCCATCTTCAATGAAATTTCCACCGCGGTAGCCCCATTGTCCGAATAGAACACCTTGGTCAAACCTTCTGGTGCGAGCCGGATCAGCTGCTCCGCCAGCAAAATGGACGGTACATTCGCCATGCCAAGCAGCGTAGAATGGGCGACCTTGCCCAGTTGTTCGATGATCGCTTGGTTCAGCTCCGGAACATTATGGCCGTGAACATTGAGCCACACCGATGAAAATCCATCGTAATAGCCCTTTCCTTGAACATCGTAGAGCTTGACCCCTTCTCCTCTGGCAATAATCAGCGGCTCTTCAGCTATGTAGTCTTTCATTTGCGTAAACGGATGCCAGAGGTACTGCTTGTTCTTGGCAGCCAGCTCATCAGGTGAATAAAACAACCAAATCAACTCCTTGGTTAACATTTATTTGTTAACTAGTATTTTAATTTGGTTAACACATTTTCGTAAAGCCTTTTTCCTCCGTTCTGCAATGAAAAACGCCCACTCACACTTCCTTACGAGATTTATCAGATTCCGGAATAAGTTATTGTTAGTGAGAATGAGAGAAAATGCCTAAGGGAATCCTCATTGTCGCCTCGCAAGTCCACTCCAAATACTCATTATCGAGAACAACCCCCTGAATATATTCCGATAATTCAGCCAAATGTAAATGCAATTCTCGGCACAAGTTTTGCATCTTCATCGAATCACCATGACTGAAAATAGAATGGAGGTTGAAACGTTGACACAATCCAGATCGCTCAAGCGCTCCCTTTCCTTTTTTCATCTGATCTTCTTTGGCCTTGCGTACATGGCTCCCTTGACTGTTTTCACGACGTACGGGGTAGCCACCCAAGTTTCTCAGGGGATGCTACCCGCTGCTTACATCTTTGCTCTGGTTGCCATGGTTTTTACAGCGTACAGCTACGGCAAAATGGTAAAGGTTTACCCGATATCTGGTTCAGCCTACACGTATACGCAGAAATCGCTGAATTCCCACGTCGGGTTTCTTGTTGGCTGGGCGATTCTGATGGATTATCTCTTCTTACCCATGATCAACTATCTTGTCGGTTCTCTTTATTTATCGATCTATTTTCCCAGCGTCCCTTACTCGGTCTGGGTGATCGGCTTTATCGTGGTTACCACGGTGATCAACATTTTGGGGATCAAGCTGGCGACTAATATCAATACGGTTTTTGTCATCTATCAATTCCTCGTCCTCATCATTTTCGTGGCGCTATCGGTCAACGGCATCATGAACGGCATGGGAACCGGAACATTGGCGTCGATCAAGCCGCTTTTCAATCCTGATGTACCTCTTTCCTCCATCATGGCGGGCGCCTCGCTTCTATGCTTATCATTTCTCGGCTTTGACGCGGTTTCCACCTTGTCGGAAGAAACGAAAAATCCCAGCAAAACCATCCCGAGAGCGATCATGACAGTTACGCTGCTGGGCGGGGCACTGTTTATTTTCATTGCCTATATCGGTCACATGATTTATCCCGACTATGCCTCGTTTAAAAATGCCGATACCGCTTCCTATGAAATCATCGAATATTTGGGCGGGACGCTTTTGACCTCGCTCTTTACAGCAGCATCGCTTGTTGGTTGCCTCGCATCCGGATTGGCCTCCCACGGCAGTGTGACGCGCCTCCTTTATGCGATGGGGCGCGATTCTGTTTTGCCCCAGAAGCTGTTCGGCTCCATACATCCCCGTTTCAACACGCCTGTGTTCAACGTTTTGCTGGTAGGGGTACTCTCGCTCAGCGCCTTGTTCATCGACCTAGTGACCGCGACCTCTTTCATCAACTTTGGGGCTCTCGTAGCCTTTACTTTTGTCAATCTATCGGTTATCGGCCATTATTACGTCCGCAATCACCTTCGTTCCCCAATGGATACGGTAAGCTACCTCATTCTTCCGCTGATTGGAGCCGCCTTTACGCTTTGGCTCTGGCTCAGTCTCGATAAGCATTCCCTGCTGCTTGGGGGCATATGGGCGCTGTGCGGGCTTCTTTACCTGATGTATCTCACCAAGATGTTCACCAAACGGCCGCCTGAGCTGAATTTTGAGGAGATTGATCGGGGAGAAAGCGTCTAAGCGAAAACCTTGTGGAAGAAAGAAGGAGTGATTATCATGACGGTTGAGCGAAAAGCAGATATCGTTTTGTCTGGAAATGCCGTATTTACCGGAGTAACCGACGAGCCTGCCGCATTATCCATTTCGATTTGTCAGAACCGCATCGCTGCGATCGGCACCCCGGAAGAGATCGAACCGTGGATCGGACCACAGACAGCACAGCACCACTTTGCCGACCAACTCATCATGCCAGGGTTTCACGACTTCCACCTTCATATCATGATGGGCTCCGTTTCATTGGACAGCGTATTCCTCCATGATGCCCGTTCCGAGGAAGAGGCGGTGGAGCTGGTCCGACAATACGCTGAATCTAGACCTGACGAGCCGTGGATCATCGGCTATAGCTGGGATGCAGGTTTCTGGCACAGCAAACGTCTGCCGAACCGCGCTTCTCTAGACAAAATACTGCCCGACAGACCTGTGCTGCTTTTTCACAACGAAGGGCACTACGCCTGGGCAAACAGCAAAGCGCTTGAACTGATGAATGTAGACAGCGCAACGGAAAATCCGCCATTTGGCTTGATCGACAAGGATGAAAACGGAGAGTTGACCGGCATTCTCTATGAGACGGCTATCGGTTTGCTGACGGAAGCCGCTTATTCTTTTTCCAAAGAGAAAAAATCGCTCATGCTGCAAAACTTCCTCGCTCACGCCGCGAAGCTGGGGGTCACTTCCATGAACGATTTGTACGCTACGGAAGCGAATGCGATCCTGGAGGACTTTGAGCTGTTTAAAGAGTTTGAGGATAACGGCAGTTTAACGGCGCGCATCCATCTGCTCCCCGGACTGACTGGAGATCTTGAGCGAGCCAAAAACCTGCGCGACACATACCGCTCAAGCATGCTCCAAGTAGCTGCGTTAAAGCAATTTGTCGATGGAGTCGTGACCGGCTACACCGCCTACATGCTGGAACCGTACGCAGACCGGCCAGAGACCTGCGGGGAAACGGCTTTCCCGCCGGACGTGATCAAAAAGTGGGTAGTGGACGCGGACCGAGAAGGATTCAGCATCCGCTTCCATGCGATAGGTGATGGCGCAATTCGCCTAGCGCTCGATGCATTTGAAGAAGCGCAAGCCGTTAACGGCAAGCGGGATTCCCGCCATGCGATCGAGCACATCGAAGTAATCCATCCCGAAGACATCGCCCGTTTTCGCCAGTTGGGGGTGATTGCCTCCATGCAGCCGGAGCATATGCATGCAGCAGATCGCCAAACCTATGTCTCCTGCATCGGCGAAGAGCGCGGGACCTATGCATGGGCCATCAAATCACTCGAGTCGGCGGGGGCAAAGCTCGCCTTTGGCAGCGATTTTCCCATTGTCGGCTTAAACCCGATGCTGGAGATTTATCGAGCCGTCAGCCGTATCGATAACAGTGAAGAGAACCATTGGAATCCGGGCGAAGCCATTTCGCTTGCCAATGCCCTGAAGGCTTACACCGTGACGCCTGCTTACGGGACATTCCGCGAGCATGAGCTGGGCACGCTTGAAGCGGGGAAGCTGGCTGATATTGTGGTACTGGACCGCAATCTGTTTTCTGTTGCACCCGATGAGATTCTGAATGCCAAAGTGAAGCTTACCATGGTGGATGGAAAGATTGTCTACACCGGGTAGCAAGAAAAAGGACCTTGTCGCTCCATTTGGAGAAACAAGGTCCTTTTTCAGGTGTTTCTATCTATTTCGTTTGCTGCAAAATACGGTACAATGCCACGACGCACACGGCACGAGTGGTTGCTTTGCTCGGCTGGAACTTGTTGCTCACCGGATCCATCAGACCTAGCCCCACCATATTGGTGATGGAAGAGGTTGCCCAGGAAGGCCACGTCCCTTTATCGCCAACGGACTTCGACGCTCCCTTTTTGCCCACGAGGCGGTCGAGAATCACAGCTGCTTCTGCGCGGGTCACAGGCTGATCAGGACGGAACGTATTGTCTCCGTATCCTTTGACCAGACCCTTGGATACCGCTACCTGTACGGCTCCTTGCGCATAAGCCGGCACCTTGTCTTTGAAGCCCAGCTTTGGTGTCGCCGGAAGCTGCCAGTCGAAGGTGCGAGCAATCAGCGTGACAAACTGCGCCCGCGTCAGGGACGCCTCTGGCCCGAATGTGGTTTCCGTCAACCCTTTCACATAGCCTTTGTCTGCCATGTACGTAATTTCCGCTTTCGCCGGATGGTTCGCGATATCGGTAAACGCTGCTCCCGCGTTGTCCAGATAGTATGGAACATACTTGCCGTAGGCGTTGACGTCATAAACCCATTGTCCTTGTGCGTTTCTGGTTCCGAGCAGCGGGTCGAGCGTATTGTTGGTCTCGTTGACGTACAAGAGTCCGATTCCTTTTCCTGCAATCCAGTTCTTCGGTACCAGCGTCAGCTGGATCGGCGAGGTAGAGATGCGATCCTCCGCCCCTGCCTTCAGCTCTCCCGGCTTGATGGTAAAGGAGTAATCGGCCGGCACATAGCCCGGAAGCGGCTGCGTCACGATCGGATCGACTTCAATCAACGCTGTCTCCAGGAAGGAAGCCGTATTTACAAACGAATGCTTCAAATCGAGCTCCGCTCCAAGCGAAATACTGCCCGGCAGCTCCGGCACGACCGCCGTGTCAGTCGGTTGACCGGTCTGGTTCGGCAGCAGGAGGGAAGCCTCGTCGAAGTACAGGTCGCCTTGATCGTGAGTGATGCCGTCATTTGGCTGGTCGACCACGTAAATGCTCTTCAGCTGCAGCGGATAAGCGGCATTGCTCGGGAAGTAGCCCTTGACTTGCTTCCAGCCCGACCAGTCGATTTCTTTTGCCAGATCGACGTAGACGGTTTTGCCGTTTGCATCAATGACTTCTGCACGCAGCCAATGTCTGCTGTTGTCGCCATTGACCCACAGTCCCAGACCAAGAGGCTTGCCAGGGATCGCAACCGGTTTGGCTCCAAGCACGCCATACGCGATTCTGAGGCCATTGGCAGGCGCACCGGAGAAGTTGTAGACGAGTTTTGCTGCCTTTTTCGTACGGAAGACTTGATCACTGACTGCTCCAAAAGAACCTGCAGAGCTGATGCTCGCTGGATTGGCAGCATGGTACATGCCGGCTTGGTTATCAAATGTCAGCCAAGGCTGCTCGAATTGACCGACAGCAAATGGAATCGTTGTAGAGACCCCATCATACGTGATCGTCACTTTGCCATTGCCCGGCTGTTCACCTGCTGTCAGCTGCAGCTTGTCGTTCACAGTCGCGATGGACGAATCGACGTCAGCCTGCACGCTGAGCGGTGTCGCCTGAACCAGCGCGCCCTTCTTCGTCTTGATTTTGACATCCAGCGTCAGGGATTGGCCGGGAGCGACCGTAATCGGATTCGGTGACACGACGATTTGCTGGACTTCGCTTCCAGAGACGACGTGAATTTCTTTGCTTTGCGTCACACTGCCGAGGCGTCCCTGCAGGGTGATTTGTCCCGAACGTGCAGGTGTAAAGTGCGTTCCATTCACCGTACCTGCGTCCGATCCGCTTACGTCCCAGCTGACATTGGCAGAATTGATGGCGTACGGTTGGAAATGCGTGTCGTACCCTTTGGATGCCGTCATGGAGACAGTCTGTCCAATCAGTACGTCCGATGGCACATCGATGGTAAAGCCTCTCAGATCCCCCGGAGGCGCCGTATTGTAAACCGCCAGACCCGTAGGTACTCGGCGCTCCACGCCTCCGCTCGGCACATTGGACAGGTTGGCCTGGGTCTCGCCCAGCATACGTGTAGCCAAGGTGGTGGAGCCCCCGCCGTCAAAGTTTACTGCACGGTAGGATCCCAGCTCTGCCATGATCTTCGCCAACTCGTCGAGGTAAACCCCTTTGCTGGCATCAATCGTCACCATGTACAGCGTTTTGCCATCCTGCGATATCCCTACGGCTGTACGCGAATTGATCGACGTGATGGATTTATCCGCTTGGAAGGAGGTGAGCGCTTTTCCCTGACTGACGAGCAGCACGTTTCCGCCTACCGCTTGCAGCAGATCCAGTGTTTGCGGCGTCGTCTGATATTCTACCTGCGCGGTAGAACCGACTGGGAAGTTTTGCTTCAGGTAAGCAGCTGCTTCACCATGTCCCCAAAGGACGTACCCGTTGTATGGTATGTATACGCCTGGTTGATTGACGCGAACTTCCTTGGCCACATTGTCGACGAACAGCACCTCTACGACATCCTTGTAGCCGGAAATGGCGCCGAGACTTGTCTTGCCGAAAGAAGGCGTGTACAAGTTCAGCTGATTCTGGTGACTTTTGCGTCCATCGCTCGGGTTGTATTCTTCCTTGTTGACCCCTTGAATGGAATAGGTGGCCCCGTTCTGCGCAGTCACCTTCCCGCCAAATCCGAATTTTTCGATGATTGCGGTCTTGTCTCCTGTCAGCCCCAAGCTGTACCAGTAAGATATGAGTCCCATCGAGGAGATCAATTCCCCGTCCTTCTGTACGATCCCGAATGGTGCCCCGCGTTTGGACATGTTAAAGAAGTCCGCGTTGATTGCTGCGATCGCACCTGTTTCGCGAGCCATCTGCGTGACCGTTTGTCTCTCCGTCAGCTTCCCTTTTGTACCGTAGACCGGTTTGACTTCTACGTATTGGTTGTTCAGATCAACCTTGGTTACCATGACCACAACCTGTTGATTGGCAAAGGATTTCGTGTATTTGAGTAAAGTGGTGCCCTCCCCGATCGGGGTCTGCCACATCATTTGCAATGGTCCCGATTCCGCTCTCGCCATCGCGACATTAGTCGCAAGGGGCACAAACGGAACAAAAGCTCCCCAGGCTACTGTTGCAGCCGTGAGCAGCGTCACTGTCTTCCGCGCTCTCATGTTGGTAACTCCTCTCCGTTTTCCTGTCTCTCTGTGTCTTTCATGTATGTAGGTATTCTAACTAAAACTTAGACGCACCAAGGTGGTTGATAGTTTCACCCTGTCTCTATATTCTCTATTAGAAAAATATACCAAATAGTGGGCCATTATCAAACCGAAAGAAAACCCGCCCGGCTGTGACTTGAAACCGGACGGGATTATGCAAACCATGTGTTATGGAAGATGTCTCATTAGTGACCGGATTGAAACGGCTCCGGACGTTCGGCGCGCAAGCCAAAATGATGCAGGATCGCTTCGACAATCCGACGGGAAGCTTCCCCATCCCCGTATGGATTGGCAGCATGAGCCATGGCTTTATAAGCTTCCTCGTTTGTCAGCAGTTCCTTCGTCATTGCGTATACCTGCTCTTCATCCGTTCCCGCCAGCTTCAGCGTGCCGGCTGCGATGCCTTCCGGGCGCTCGGTTGTATCACGCAATACGAGTACGGGAACCCCGAGGGAAGGCGCTTCTTCCTGTACCCCGCCGGAGTCAGTCAGAATCAAGTGGGCGCGACGAGCGAAGTTGTGGAAATCAAAGGCATCCAGCGGCTCAATGAGATGAATTCGCTCATGTCTGCCGAGGAGCTCGTGCGCTACTTCCTGCACAGCCGGGTTGAGATGCACCGGGTACACGACTGCGATCTCTGGATGCTCGTCCACGATTCTTCTCACCGCTCGGAAAATCTGACGCATAGGCTCACCGAGATTCTCGCGACGATGAGCTGTCATCAGCACCATCTTTTGATTGGAAACAAGGTCGAGCACCGGATGCGTATAATCTTCACGCACGGTTGTTTTCAACGCATCAATCGCCGTGTTGCCGGTGATGTAAATGGTCTCCTCCCGCTTGTTTTCCTGACGGAGGTTGCCAGCAGAACCGTCTGTTGGCGCGAAATGCAGGTCGGCCATCACTCCAGTCAGTTGGCGGTTCATCTCTTCCGGGAACGGCGAGTACTTGTCCCAAGTACGCAGGCCTGCTTCCACGTGACCGATCGCCACCTGGTTGTAGAACGCTGCCAAGCTCGCAACAAAAGTCGTGGTCGTATCACCGTGAACCAGTACGATATCCGGTTTCACTTCTTTGATTGCCGCATCCAGACTTTCCAGCGCGCGAGTCGTGACTCCCACCAATGTCTGACGGTCCTTCATGATATTCAAGTCAATGTCCGGTTTGATATCGAAAATCTCCAGCACCTGATCCAGCATTTGACGATGCTGGGCGGTCACACAAACGATCGACTCGATCTGCTCGCCGTGCTTGCCGAGCTCGTGCACGAGCGGAGCCATTTTGATCGCTTCCGGACGCGTGCCGAATACCGTCATCACCCTACAAGTTTTCATCGGTTTCCCTCTCCCGTTACTTCGTGCCGTACAAGCGGTCGCCCGCGTCGCCCAAACCTGGCACGATATATCCATGATCGTTCAAATATTCGTCGATAGCCGCAACGAAGATATCCACATCGGGATGCTCGTCCTGCACCATTTTGATGCCTTCCGGTGCTGCGATCAGACACATCAGCTTCATGTTTTTCGCCCCGCGCTTCTTCAATGCAGCGATCGCTGCAACAGCAGATCCACCCGTCGCCAGCATCGGATCGATCACAATCAGCTCGCGTTCAGCTACGTCAGATGGCAGCTTGACGTAGTACTCGATTGGCTGCAATGTTTCCGGATCGCGATACAGGCCCACGTGGCCCACCTTTGCTGCAGGAATCAGCTTCAAAAGTCCGTCAACCATACCGAGACCAGCGCGCAAAATCGGTACCAGACCTACTTTTTTCCCTGCGATCACATTGGACTTGCAGGTCGCCACCGGCGTATCAATCGTGGTCTCCTCCAAAGGCATGTCGCGGGTGATTTCATACCCCATCAATGTGGCCACTTCGTCCACCAACTCGCGGAATTCCTTTGTCCCCGTATTCTTGTCGCGGATATAAGTTACTTTATGCTGAATCAGCGGATGGTCAAAAACGTATACACGGCTCATCATCGTTCCTCCGTTTCCCTATCAATACATCCTTCTCATCATAGCGAAGGAGTGTCCCGCCGTCAATTTGCCCAATCTTCGTTCTTTTTATGTTCACATTCCTTTAGAAACATAAAAAAACAGACCCTTCATCAGGGTCTGTTTTTCAACGGGGAAACCTTAGATTTCCAATCCTTCGTACATTGGGTAGCGTTGGCACAGAGCTGCTACGCGCCCACGAGCTTCTTCGTGTTTCGCTGCATCTTCCGGATTTTTCAGAGTCAGCGCGATGATCGCCGCTACTTCTTTCATTGCCGCTTCGTCAAAGCCACGGCTGGTAACGGCAGGGGTACCCATGCGAACACCGCTGGTTACAAACGGGCTTTCCGCATCGTAAGGAATGGTGTTTTTGTTGGTCGTGATGTACACCTCGTCCAGCAGATGCTCTGCCACTTTACCAGTCAGGCCGATTTTGCTCACGTCTACCAGCACCAGGTGATTGTCGGTGCCGCCGGATACGAGTGTCAATCCTTCTGCTGTCAACGCTTCAGCAAAAGCCTTGGCATTGCTCACGATACGAGCTGCGTACTCTTTGAAGTCCGCTTGCAGCGCCTCGCCAAAAGCGACTGCTTTCGCTGCGATCACGTGCATCAAAGGTCCGCCTTGTACGCCAGGGAACACGGATTTGTCGATCGCTTTTGCAAACTCTTCTTTGCAGAGGATCAGACCGCCGCGTGGACCACGCAGTGTTTTGTGCGTAGTGGAGGTCACAAAGTGTGCGTGCGGCACTGGGTTCGGATGCAGTCCTGCTGCTACCAGGCCGGCGATGTGCGCCATGTCTACCATGAAGTAAGCGCCCACTTCATCGGCGATTTCACGGAATTTCGCAAAGTCGATAGTGCGTGGGTATGCACTCGCACCTGCTACGATCAGCTTTGGTTTGTGCTCCAGTGCTTTGGCACGAACATCTTCGTAATTGATCGTGTGGGATTCTTGATCTACACCATACTCTACGAAGTTGTACAGGGTACCGGAGAAGTTTACCGGGCTTCCGTGGGTCAAGTGGCCACCATGGGACAGGTTCATACCGAGAACGGTATCGCCTGGCTTCAGAATGGTGAAGTAAACAGCCATGTTCGCTTGTGCACCAGAGTGCGGCTGAACGTTTGCATGTTCAGCGCCGAACAGTTCTTTCACGCGATCACGCGCGATGTTTTCTGCGATGTCCACGTATTCGCATCCACCGTAATAGCGACGGCCAGGGTAGCCTTCTGCGTACTTGTTGGTCAAAACGGTTCCCATTGCTTCCATAACAGCGCGGCTAACGAAGTTTTCGGACGCAATCAGTTCAATCTTGTCGCGCTGTCTGCCCAGCTCCAGCTGGATGGCTTCCAATACTTGTGGGTCTTGTTTACGCAAAAAATCTAGCATGATCTATTCTCTCCTTCGTGAACATGAGCTTGTCTCACGTTCTTTTTAGGTACAGCTCTCATTCGAGGGTGTTGCTTCATACACAGCACGCGCACCGCCAATCAGCTTGGGGCGAGTCCGCG
Organism: Brevibacillus choshinensis; assembly: GCF_016811915.1. NCBI lineage: Bacteria > Bacillati > Bacillota > Bacilli > Caryophanales > Paenibacillaceae > Brevibacillus > Brevibacillus choshinensis. The sequence goes on from NZ_CP069127.1 coordinate 5,783,905, forward strand.
CAGCCGTCACATGCGCTTCCCCTACTGCGCGATGGGAAGGGCGCACAGGTACCGCGACATGCTTCAGGTGCATGCCGATTAGCGTGTCGCCGATATCAACGCCTGCATGGGCACGGATATGCTCGACCACGACGGCATCCTTCATCTGCGTGTACGCGTGGGCAGCCATAGAACCGCCAGCTGTGGGAACAGGGACGACGGTCACTTCATCCAAGCCGTATCGCTCCATGACGTCACGCTCCACGACCAGCGCTCTGTTCAAATGTTCACAACATTGAAAAGCCACGGTAAACCCGTTCTTTTCCTGAACGGTTCGGATGCCGCGATAAAGGGCAGCAGCCACTTCCTTGCTCCCTGCTTTGCCGATGTGTTTGCCCAGCACTTCGCTGGTGCTGCAGCCGATGACCAGGAGCTGTCCAGGTCTTAGCTCAGCCAACTGGGCGACTTCTTCGACAACCTCGCTGACCTGTTTTTCAATTGTGAGCAAATCCACTTACTTCACTCCCGCGTGTTTCGCTTCGATCTGAGTGATCTTGTCCACTCGGCGTTCATGACGTCCACCCTGGAATTCCGTCTCCAGCCAGATCTTCACAATATCCAGTGCGAGTCCTGGCCCGATGACGCGTTCGCCCATGGCCAGCACATTGGTGTTGTTATGCTCGCGAGTAGCCTTTGCCGAAAAGGTATCGTGCACCAGCGCACAACGAATGCCTGGCACTTTGTTCGCTGCAATCGACATGCCGATGCCAGTCCCGCAGACCAGAATCCCGCGATCGAACTCACCTGCCGCTACTTTTTCAGCTACGGGCAGAGCATAATCTGGGTAATCAACCGAATCTTCGCAAGAACAGCCAAAGTCTTCCGTCTGGATATTCAAGGAAGCGAGCAGAGTCTTGATCTCCTCTTTTAGTTTGTATCCACCGTGATCAGCAGCAATCGCTACTTTCATCTCGTCATCCCTCGCTTGTTCATGATCTCACTCATTATACATCATAATCCCACAAGTAAAAAGTGAACATTTAACCTTTTCAACTAGAAATTGTTCGTACTCTCACACGAAACAAGGTACTGGTCTGACACCAGCACCTCATTCTTAAGGCGATTTACGAAAACGCTCCTGAATCAGTCGCATAGACAGCCTGTCCAGTGATTCTTCAAGTTCTTCCGCGCACCTGCGATAGTCTTCTAGGGACCCACCGTACGGATCGGCAATATCGCCATAGCCCTCTACGCCTACGTAGTCCCTCAAGGTATGCACCTTGCCCGCCGCAGACGGAAAATACGTCAGAATGGCTTGCTTGTGACTGGACGTCATGGTCAAAATCACATCCGACCAGTCAATCAGCCCCTCATCCAATCGACTGGACTGGTGCACATGCTCGATCCCCCGCTCTGCCATGACCTCTCTGGCATGCGGTGAAGCAGGCTGTCCGTCAAAAGCGGCCACGCCTGCGGAACGAACCTCATAGCCCTGCCCTGCCGTTTTCACGCGAAACATCGCCTCTGCCATGGGACTGCGACACGTGTTGCCTGTGCAGACAAACAATATCCGTTTCACGCATCTCTCCTCCTTCTGCCTGCGCTATCTTGCTATAAGATAAATTTTAACCCAAAACAAAACAAAATAAGTCCACCTACTAATTCGCTATAATCCCCTAGCCATCCTCCCACACTTCGACCCAGAAGCAACCCGAAGTAAGACATGGCACCGCCCATGATTCCAAAGAGAGTGATAGCAAGCAGTCTGTTGACCTCAATCAATCCGAAGGAAAATCCTACAGTCAGCGCATCCAGACTCACGCTGAATGCAAAAATGATCAGCCCAAAGCCTTTCGTCCTCAGTACCTTTTGATCGCCATTGACGAAGCCGTTCCATAGCATATGCAAACCGATTGCCATGAGGACTCCGCCACCGATAAATACAGCAATATCCCCAACCAAATCGGACAAATACGCCCCGACGAAGATACCCACAATAGGCATTCCTATATGAAAAAGCCCGATCGTGATGCTCACTTTCAGTATTTCCCGCAATCGAATCCCGACCATGCCAACGCCGATTCCTAATGAAAAGGCATCCATGCTTAAGGCAAAGGCGATCATGAGCAAGGTCAGAAATTGCCCCCACTGAAACAAAACTTGATCCAACTGGCCTCCCCCTCCTCGTCTCTTCAACCTATGCGGACAAGAAGGAGTTTAGACAACCATTTTACGCGCGCTCGATCCGCCCTCCGGCGGCTTTTTCCAGGCGATTCATGACTGCCATTCCCAAGCCTTCCCGTGAGAATGTCTCGCCGACGATAAACTGGGCCTTGAGGTTATCAAACTCACGCAGTACAGCGTACAGCTGATGAGCGACCTCTCCCAGATCCGTGCGTGACCCTACCGACAGCACGATATCGGCATCCGGGTTCGCACGCCAATAAGCCGCAGTCTCTTCCGTAGCCAAAACCCCTGTTCTACGCCCGTGCTGTTTTGCCTCGTGCAGCATGTCTGCCATTTTTACACGCACGCGCTCCTCTCCACCCTCGACCAGCCACATTTCGCCCTCTGGAGCGTAATGCGTGTATTTCATGCCAGGAGCGCGAGGAGTCTCTGCTGCTCCTGCCTGAAAGGATGGATCGAGGTCCACCGATCCGATCACCTCTTCCAGCTGTTCGCGGGTAATCCCTCCCGGACGCAGAATGACAGGCGGCTCGACCGTGACATCAATGACGGTCGATTCCAGACCTACTCCTGTCGCTCCTCCATCTACCACGCCAGCCACTCGACCTTCCAGATCGGCTAGCACGTGTGCGGCGGTCGTAGGGCTCGGCCTTCCCGAGCGGTTGGCACTTGGCGCTGCTATCGGGAGATTGGCTGCCGCGATCAAGGCAAGCGCGATCGGATGATCCGGCATCCGCACCCCGACGGAATCGAGCCCGGCCGTGACCAAAGATGCTACCTCATCGGTTCGCGGCAGGATAATAGTCAGCGGTCCAGGCCAGAATGCCTCCATCAACTTCTCGGCCTTGGCTGGAACTTCAGAGGCAATCGTGGATAACTGCTCCTTTTTTGCAATATGCACAATCAGCGGATTATCACTGGGTCTCCCTTTTGCTGCAAATATTTTTTCCACAGCGACGTTGGACAATGCATTGGCTCCCAGTCCATAGACCGTCTCCGTAGGGAATGCCACAGCCTCATCTGCTTTCAGCAAATGAGCTGCATACACAATCTGTGTACAACTCTGCATGTTTTCCACAGTACTTTCCACATCATTATCCACAACCCAAACTTTCGTCACTACTTTTTGCCCCATAGTAAAAAAGTCCTTTCTCTAGCACGTTTCTTATCAATAAGTGCCTTTAGTATAGATGTGTGCATAAAAGTTTTCAACAGCCTGTGGGTAACTTGTGAATAACTTCTCCAAACTTCGTGGAAAAAGTCGTTGTTACCACTTTTTAACCGATAAGCTCTTCGGATGTAGTAGGATAAGGATGTAAACAAAATCCAAGACGTCCCTTTATTGAAAGGATAGTGACATATTCATGAAATCCCTCAAATCGATCACAGCTGGCCTTGTAGGTTCGGCAGTTCTGTTCAGCGCAGTAGCCATGCCGGCGTTCGCCGCCACTTCTGCCCAGCCGCTGCCTGCAGCAAAACCCGCTCCTGTCGCATCGGCCCAAAATCCACAGGCAAAAGGTGTCGTCGTCACATCCAAAATCATTCAACAAAAAACGGCTGAGTACGAAGCAAACATCACAATCCCTGTCATCAGTGGCTTGAAAGATAAAGCATTCGAAGCAAAGCTGAATGCGGACCTGCTCAAATACGCACAGGATCAGCTGAAGGAACGCCAAACCATGAGCAAGCAAGACGCCATCGATTCCAAAAAGTACGGATATCCGATGCGTCCGCATGCTGTGGACATTTCCTACAAAGTGATCTCTGTCGGCAAGCTCGTATCCTTCTCAGTCCAAACCTACTTGTACACAGGCGGAGCTCATGGATTGACAGATATGACTTACTACAACATCGCCAATCTGGACAAGGCAAAAAATCTCCAGCTGTCCGATTTGTTCCAGGCTGGCTATGACTATCGCTATGTATTGAACAACCTGATCAAGCAACAGATTAAAAATAACCCAGAGATCGCTGATGTGTACAACTTTGAAACGATCGCAGAAAATCAGCCGTTCTCCTTTGAAAATGGCAATCTGGTCATTCATTTCACTCAGTATGAGATCGCTCCTTATGCAGCCGGGATGCCGGCGTTCAGTATTCCTGTACACAGCTACCTCAACCTGCTGAAGCCCGAAGTAAAAGCGCTGCTGCAATAACAACTTCATTGTACCTGCAGAAACGACACCTAGCCTGCGTTTTATTAAAAGTAGGAAATAATCCAACATAGCCAATAAAAATTAGTGATTGGATACAATGTTAGACATTTTATTAATGAAAATAAGAATGAGTAGAGACTTCAGAAAACGTCTGAATCTCTACTCATTTCTTTTTGCTTTTTTCAGCGACAGTTTTATTCTGTAAATATTAACTTTTTTATTGCACTTTCGTGATCCATTAATTATTTACGAAATAACTAATTTGAATTTCTGACGAGATCCCCCTTCTGGACCATCGGGAATCATTTCATCCAAAGCTACAAATCCAAACTTTTGATACAACCTTCTTGCAGGTCTTCCGTCTGAAATATCATCTCCAAATGTGGTTACAAATACTTCGGCTGGAACATCAACGAGACTCAAGATGTGCTTTAGTAGGGCCGTAGCTACCCCTTGGTTTCTCGATTGAGATGAAACGGATAACCATCCTATTTTGTAGCTTGGGGCACGTAAAGAAGAAAATAAAACCCCTCCGAGTAATCGTGATCCAGGAAAACCATTATTTTCTCGCACACAGAATGCACTTTGCTCGGTTATATTTCTTTCTAGTGCCTTAATGAAGTTGGTGTCATTTACCATCGGTCCAAATAGGTACTCGACTTCAGAAGCTAATTCCAACCAGCCCTTTAGGTCGTCCATTGTTGCGTTAACAACTATCATAACTGTACTTCCTCTCAGAATGAGCATCATTATTCCGTTTGCACACTAACGTAGCACTCGTTGGAATATTTCCGTTTGTAACTATCTGCTCGTCAGAACCCTTAACTAAACTGCTCAAACATACTAGCAGTCCATTTGGTTTGATTCTCTGCAATGAACTGTTCAGCTTGTATGAGCCTTGCAACAAGTTCTTGTTTCGTTAACTTCATGTACTTTTGACGAAGGTGTACGAGATTACGATTAGGGTTAATACGTCTTAGGTGAGTATCCTGTGGCATATTTAGTGAAGAAGGTGGTTTATTTGTTTGTCGTTGTTTATGCGTATGGCTGTGTTGCTTGTAATAATCGAACAACTCTTCATTCGTTTTTATTGTATTTGGGTGAATTCCTTTCCCTGTAGGATCAAGCTCCTTCGATCTATTGTGAATGTTATTTAGGGTAACAGGCTTTCCTTCTTTGACCAACGAATCGATAGCGGATTTACCTAATTGGACGGAACGAGTTTTCTTCTTTTCATGTACCGCACGTAACCAAGGACGCTCATCATTTGTAAAAGTGGATATTTGGTTCAAATTTTCGTTCCTCCCTGTACTGTTTAATCAGCTCAATTTCTTTTAGTTCAATTCTGGCTTGTTTACGCATTTCTTTTGCTTTGTTCACTTCCACATCAAGCCCCATTTTCGCAAAGCGTTTCTCCATATCTTTCGAAAGTTCAATCACTTCATGTAATTCGGGTTCTTGCTCAGGTTCAGGAATTTTTGCCTTACAGCCTAAACACGCCATTTTCGTAGGACATACATAATCCGTAACACAAGTACCACCTAAAACCTTATTAAAAACACCGACTTTGCTATTATGTTCCTCCAGCTCTTTTTGTAACTCTTCTGGACTGCGTATAATCGCCTCATCGATATCCACGTAACTTGCAATGACTTCATGCAATTCACCAATGGCTTGAGCTACCTGTGTAGGTGTAGGGGCTGAATAGTAGCCCGTAACATTTACATCCCGCTGGTGAAGAATTTTTGCAACGATATCAATTGGCATTTTTTGTCGTTGCACCGCCTCTGTAGCGAATGCATGGCGGAGGAGGTGGCTTTTCACCGTCACAGGTATTCCCTCTTGTGTTTCAAATCGAATTGCGTGCAATAAGAATCGAATGCATGCTGAGACTCCAAATTTATTAAGTGCCATATTATGATACTGAAAGTAATAGGGTTTCGGTTCTGGAAGCAGATGTTTGCGGTCATGCCTATATTCAACACTTGGGATTGTGTCGCTCTGATAATGGTCTTTTAGCATCCGAAGGACAATTTGTATATATTCCATCGTTTGTTTGTTGATGTAGAACTCTTCAAGCTCGTCTCGACCTTTGGGGATTGCACGAAAGGAATAGTGAAGTTTGTCTTTCACCTTTTTTACTTGAATGCACTCTTTGGTGTTGTTGATCTGCAACAATTCGTTAATCCTTGCTCCTGTTATCGTAAACACATCAATCGCTAATAATCCAAAGGTGCAAGCGACATAAAACGGTTCTACGTCAAACAAAACTCCCTTTGCTTTACCCTTATGAACTGTAACAAAAGTGCTTTGAAACAGGACTCCTTTATGTTGAGAACGAAAAGGGATAGGGTTCTTTTCCGATTCTTCTTCACCGTATCCCCAAGAATTTAATACGATACGCTTTCGCTCCAATTCTTCTTCGCTGGCGTTTTGACTCCAATACCCCAATACTCCTTCTTGAATAATCTCTGTGAACCATAGTCCATCAGCTTCTTCATCATTATCGAGCAGCTCAGCCTTAACAAGTTCAACAAAGAAGTGGTTGTTTTCATCTGAGTATGTGCCTTTGCGATTCGTAGCCAATTCGACAACAGACCCATGGAACTGCTCTTCGTGATGTAAAACAAACGATCGCTTGTCCCATAAACGGAAATAAAGACGCTCTCCAATGCGTTCAGGTTCATCGTAGTGAAACTCCAAAGGAAGGCAATTAGGACGTTTCTTTGCCTCGTCTATGGCTTTATAGAAGGCATCCCGAAGGCGTTTCGTTTGACTCCAACGAAAACGTGCTGTCGCCCTGATTTCAGGCAAATAGGGGACAATGGCATCCGTCTCATTTTTGCGGTTATTTTGAGCTTGTTCTACCGCTAACTTGCCAAAAGAAAAATCTCTAGTATCAAATGATGGCATAGGGAATAAAAACTGCTCAAAGTATGCTTGTTGTTCTTGATTCAATTTCTGTGTCAGCCACTTTTTTGTGTGGTATGCTAACGACCTAAATGCTTGCAAAAACACTCTTCGCATGTTACACGAGTGTTCAGGATAGCACTCTCCCTTAAGGTAGCCGTACATGTGAACGTCTACAATGAAATCCCGCATTTCTTGGATAGAGTAGAAATGGAATAAATCTTTCATTCTCGGTTGAAGTGTGTTTAGCTGAACATCAATAGTTTTTGGATCTAAGTTTCGATCTGCTTGGACCAATATGGCAAACAGAAAATGATTGCACCAAGGCATATCTATGACGTTATTCATAATATGTTTGATATTCCGTTCTTCCACTTTATCCAGCAAGAACATGCCTCTGGCATCTTGGAGATGCAGAAGGTTGATGTCTAGTTTTTCAAGCAATTCTGAATAATATTCCGATACAGGATTCACACTTAATAAAGTCAATATAATCACTCCAATCCATCCAATAACTCTTGTAAGTCTTGATCAAATTCTAACTCGCTTGAACTTTTTATGAGCGTTAGCTGTAGCTTTTGCTTTCGTTTTGCTTTCCGATTGGTATTGTACTCTCGCTCACTTTTTTCCATGCTTTCAAGCATTTGATCATGGGCTTGACGATGCTTTTCTTCGTCAAAATAATGCTCATACACTTTTATAGTATCTGCATTTTTCCACTTCATGTATTTAATGAGTTCATCTTTTCGTTGCTGAATTTCGGCTTCTGTTTTTGAAATGTTATAAACTTCTCGCATCCTTGTTGTTACGAACCAATGTCTCGCTTTATGTGGATTTATCTTCAGTTCGCTTCTCTGCATTGCTTTATTCCAGTGGTAATACCAGGCTTCATACGTAAGTGGAGTTCCCCAATTCGTTAGGAATACAGGTGCATCATCAGGCAAATGATCAAATCCAACATGGCTAGGATCAATCTGCTTTCGTTCAGAGTTAATGTAATGCATCAGATGCTTTACAGTATCTTTACTAAATCGTAAAAACTTCACCTTGCGTCCATGACTCCCTTTATTGAAGGTGCTCACCTCTTGGAAGCTCTTCCTTGCACGGTAGTCCCCAATAGTCAGTTCAATTATCTCGGAAGCTCTTGCTCCTGTCTCGAATAGCATACGAGCAATGACCATCTCTCGATCAGACCATTTTGCTTTCTTTCCCGCTTGATACACTTGATAAGGAAGATAAGGATCGTCAATGATTTGGGGTTGCCATTCTTCGTTGATTAACTTAAAAAAAGAGTCTGTTAACCGACGTGTCGGTATTGGGTCTTCCGTTCCACCTATCAATGGCATACGTGGTTTATTTGTCCGCACACCCTCAGAATGACTCCTGTAATCGTTCAAAATGGCTTGTGAATCGATCAGAGGGTTATGATAGGTGTACTGTCCAAGATAAATCATAGACTTATAGAAGGACTTCACAGACGATAGAAATCGATTTACTGTATCAGGGCTTTTTTGTGTCAACCTTACAAAACAAAACGTATCTTTTTCCTTCACCTTGCAAGACATTTCATCCATGAGGTAATCTTCAATGGCGACACGCATCGCTTCTGGTGGATCTCTCCACTGCACACGCCTCCCTTGATAATTACTATGTTGATCTAACCATGTAAAAAAAGGCAGAAGAGTTTGCAGGTAGGAGAGAGCAGAGCTATCACTAATTCTCCCTTTGCAATCGTGGTAAAAGTCGGTCAAAGGAAGAAAGGGTTGGTCTTGATGGTCAAAAACAAGTAACGAATATTTACTTTTCACTCCTTCAGGGCAGTATTCATAAAAATAATTCATTGATGTGGTGAGTGTAGTCATAAGAACACCTCTATATTGTTTAGAAAGCAACTACATAAGAATGTACGTTCGGTTATATGTTGTAAAAAAAAGCCTTCTTTATGGCCTAGCTTAGACTTTGGGTTCATCGATCAGCCTTACATTTCTTGTGTATTGGCACGACATTATTAAGCCAACCTCCCACTAGCAACACGCACCCTCCACAACCATAGAAACGAAAATTACACGAAAAGGTTTCACTAAAGTTTACTGTTCGAAGAAAATAAAGTAATAGACTGAAAAATAAAGTATTAGACCAAGAAAATAAAGTTGTAGACTGACACGCCGGTGACGGCGGAAGCGGTGTGTAGCTGCAGCTCACTCTCCTAGTTCTCTCCGGACGCGCCAGGCACGGCAATCAACAACTACGACAGCCAGCAACTCCTCAATGGAGGTCCCCCTATTACAGCGAAATAGCCATCTCTTAGACGCCGGATCCAATCTGCGTCTTTTGTGCTATCAGCTTTCGCTAAAATGAGGGGACAGGCAGGGAGAATGACGGATAAATCGAGTCAGCATCATGGCAATTTCGTCCGGGGGAAGCGTTCGGCCGGTTATGAACCAATGCTGAATCAACCCGAACTGGCCAGTGCCAAGATAAGCAATGATATAACCGGCTGGTTGATCAGACCAACTCGAATCGGGGTGATCTTTCTTAAGACTTTCGTACAATCGAGTTCCGACAAGGTACTGAAGCCGCTCTCTGAATTCGATGGGAGCGGAGGGATGAAAGACAGCCTTAAAAAAAGAAGCATGATGTTGCAAATATCGAAAGGCTTCGGCGATAGCCGGGAAAGGCGATCTCTCATCCGAGTGCTTAAACAGATCACCCAACTGAATGGGCTCGAATATATCCAGCAAGCCACGCATCCACTCCGTTTGCTCAATCAGATCGTAAATATCTTTGTAATGCAAATAAAAGGTGCCGCGGTTGATACCAGCTTGTTGCGACAGATTCTTAACGGTTAACTCCTTGATCCCCTGATTTTTTAGGATGTCTAACAGTGCATGTTCGATGAGCTTGCGGCTACGAATCGCCCGCAGATCCGTATTTCCCTCCATTATCCATACTCCTTTCTATACCATACGTAATGTACAGTTTTTCTACAGTGTTCCTTATTGAACAGATCGGCTGTAATGTTGATTGTTCCGAACGATTGGGCCTTATTATAATATACCCCATGACGCATATCAACACGTGTTCATTTGAAAGGAGAAGGGTACTTATGCAATATCGAAATTTAGCGCGTACGGGGATTAGCGTGAGTCAATTTGCCCTTGGAGGGGGCGTTTTCGGAGCACTTGCCGGCCAAGAAGAGGGGAGCCGCATTATTGACGAAGCGCTGGACGCCGGCATCAATATGATCGATACTTCCAACCGTTATGGAGACGGAGAATCGGAAAGAATCATCGGCGAAGCGATTAAGGGAAGGCGGGAAAAGGTTATTCTGGCAACGAAATTCGGGGCCGAACCGGATGACGAGCGGAATCAAAGCGGCGTTTCTCGCCGCTGGGTTCGGCAAGCGGTCGAACAAAGTCTGCTACGGCTGCAAACGGATTATATCGATCTTTATCAGTTGCACCGTCCGTTTGGGGACGTTGCTTTCGAAGAAATATTGGGCGTGTTGAGCGATCTTGTCCAAGAAGGCAAGGTCCATTATATCGGCACTTCCAACCATCAAGCTTGGCAGTTGTCAGAATCGCAGGCAGAGAGCGAGCGTCGCCGCTTGCAGCGGTTTGTCAGCGAACAATCTCCATACTCGATTCTTAACCGAAGCATAGAGATGGACATTGTCGAAGTAGCTCGGCGTCACGATTTTGCTTTGTTGACATACAGTCCGCTGGCAGGTGGTCTACTGACGGGCAAGTACGCGTCCGGTAGCGTGGCGGAGAGTGGGTCGCGAGCGGCACTATTAAAGGGAGCGGCCGGCCGCATGCTCGATCCCGAATTGCCTGAAAATGCGCAAAAGTTCGCGATCATCGAAAAGTTGAAGCATGTAGCCGACCAAGCAGGAATGCCGCTGGCCCATATGGCTGTAGCGTTTGCCCGGACCCATCCGGCTGTCACTTCAATTATTGTGGGGCCGCGCACATCAGAGCAATTGAGACAATATATAAACGGAGCGGATCTGACACTTAGCCCCGATCTACTGGACGCCATAGATGAGATTGTGCCCCCCGGGAGCAGAATGGACGGTCAAAATCCTGCTTGGACACCGGAATGGCTGGATACTTCCCGGCGAAGACCTTAAAGATAAGGTCTGATCATCAGCCCAGTCTAACGACTGGTGCTGCATCAGTCCTTATTCTAACAAGAGAGTAATAATACACAATGGCAGTCGGCCATGAAGCAAGGCTGCCGTTTTGTTGATTATTTCGAAAAGTATTGATTAAGCTATCGATGTAGTTGAATGGCAATAGCGACAGTCTAAGACTTTATTTTTCAAGTCTTGGTCTGCCGCTATTTCTTATAATGGATCAGTCTAAAACTTATTTTTAAACAGCTGACGATTCTTCAACTCAAAAACCGCATTAAAACAGCGACTCCAGTCTAATACATTATTTTCACCGAACATTTACCACAATGTAGTATTTTTCTAAAAACTGAATTTTGTTATTATTCCTGATTATCAAACAGTAAAAATAAGAGGCTCACACGACATATAACAACTTGTCGTAATGAACCTCCAGCAATAGAATATCTAACATTGTATTCAATTGCTTATTATTATTGGCTAGGATGGACTTCCTACCCCTTTAATTTTACAGAGTACCGGGTGTCGTTTCGTCTCTATTCCGTTTATGAGTTACGAGAACAGCTTCTCCAATTTCTCCAGCAGATAGAATCGCACCTGAACCTGTGGTGTCGGCGTTTCAGCTACTGGTGCGGCCTCTTGCATCGGCTCAGGAGAAACCGTCTGCTCAACGTCCGCTGTTACGATCTGCGTCTCCACATCTTCCTGTGGCAAAAGCCCTGAATCTGAATCTGCTTCCTCGAGGCGCATTTGTCTTACGTCCTGCCATCTTTCACGTGTTCCTTCCGTCACGGATGCTTGCTCTTCCTCGATCGGTTTCACCGGCTCTTCCGCACGGTCCTCGCTTACTGCCTGCTTCGTCTCAATTGGCGTAGCTTGAACCCCATCACCGTTGGACATATCGATAAAGCAGAGGGGCGGGAACAGGACACACCACCAATTTTGTCCTTTCGCTTCCCCGATTTGTACGCGCAGTGCTTTGTAATCGCCAGCAGGGTAGACATAGGAGCCATACAGCTTCGTCGGAAACGGCACCTGCCCGAAATCTACAACGGCTTTATAAGAGAACCCGCGGTCGCGAATGGTTTGATCCACCACTTTTTGCATCACGGGGAGATTCGCAGAAATCACCTTCTCGGCATCTTCAAATGATCCGATATCTTTTGCCCATGTATCCATTTGCGCGATCAGAGCGTCACGCACTTCCCGCTTCAACCATTGATCCTGAAAAGAATCGCTGTTGGCAATGATGCGCAAGCGAATCGATTCTTGAGGGATCGGCCCGTTGTCCATCACATTGGCCGAGGTAAGCTGACCCTCCCAGCTCATCATTAGCATCAGAATGCAAAAGACCATCCACATTGTCCGTCTCATATTCAACCGTCTCCCTCTATTAACTGTGCTCGTTCTTCTCTCTCTTTTCTCTATAGCATCAGTATGGGCAGAAGGTTCTGAATCTAAACACGGATCAAAAATATTCGGACCTCTTTCGATAGAAAAAAGGCGAGACGATGGGCTCCTATCGTCTGACACCGATAACGACCCGATCAATTCCCGCCAAATCTGAAACAATCTGAACCTCGTCTATCACACCGGAAGCCATCATCAAATCGGCTACATCGCGCGCCTGATGGATACCCACCTCATAGGCAACTAGTGCCCGCGGCTTGAGGACTTGCGGCAATGCCCCGCACAAGCGGCGGTAGCAATCCAAGCCATCCGCGCCGCCATCCAGTGCCAATCGCGGCTCATAGGCAAGCACCTCGGCATCCAGCTCGTCTACATCCGTACTGGGGATATAGGGGGGATTGGAAACGAGGATATCCACTTTCTCGGAAGCCGTGAGCAGCGGTTCCAGCAGATCTCCTTGCAAAAAGCGGACTCTGGCACCGAGCCGTTCCGCGTTTTCCCTGGCGATCGCCGTCGCATCGTGGGAAAGGTCCACCGTGGTGATGTTCCAGCCTGGACGCTCACAAGCAATTGTAATGCAGATCGCTCCGCTCCCGGTTCCGATATCTGCCACATCCAGACTCTCGCTGTCCTGCCACAGCTTTTCTGCATGCATGAGCACCTGCTCCACCAGAATCTCGGTTTCTGGCCGAGGGATCAGCACCCCAGGACGGACCGCAAATGGGCGTCCAAAAAACTCTTGAGAGCCAAACATGTACTGTAACGGCTCGTGCTGCGCCCGCCGCAAAAGCAGCTGATCCAATCGCTCGATCACCGCGGAATCGATTGGATCCTGCATGGAGATCAGGAATTTGGTGCGATCCCAATCGAGGCAGTGCCGAATCAAAAGCTCTGCCTCAAACAGGGGATCCTTGGCCTCGTGTTCCCGTAAAAAGGAAGAAGCCCGTGTCAGGGCTTCTCGGATCGTCGTGACGTTAGACCAATCAAGCTGTGTGCGCATGGCTTTTCAACAGCTCTGTCTGTTCGTGCATGATCAAGTTGTCGATCACTTCGTCCAGCTCGCCTTCGAGGACCGATTCCAAACGATGCAGCGTCAAGCCGATGCGGTGGTCGGTTACGCGGCTTTGTGGATAATTGTACGTACGGATGCGTTCGCTGCGGTCACCTGTACCGACCAAGCTCTTGCGGTTTGCATCCGCTTCCGCATTTTGCTGCTGCATGTAGTAGTCGTACAGACGAGCACGCAATACACGCAGGGCTTTATCCTTGTTGGAGTGCTGGGATTTCTCGTCCTGACAGGATACCATGATGCCTGTCGGAATATGAGTTACCCGCACAGCGGATTTGGTTGTGTTAACGCTCTGTCCACCTGCACCACTGGAGCAGAAGGTGTCGATGCGGATGTCTTTATCGTGCACTTCTACTTCTACTTCTTCTGCTTCCGGGAGTACCAGAACAGTCGCGGTTGAAGTATGAATACGCCCGCCGGACTCTGTAGCCGGGATGCGCTGTACGCGATGTGCGCCGCTCTCAAACTTCATTTTGCTGTAAGCACCGCGTCCGCTGAGAGAGAATACGATTTCCTTGTACCCGCCGATGTCGGTAGGACTGGCTTCCAGGACTTCGATCTTGAAGCCGTTGCGCTCAGCAAAACGAGTGTACATGCGGAACAGCACCGCGGCAAACAATGCTGCCTCGTCGCCGCCTGCAGCACCGCGAACCTCCACGATGACGTTTTTCTCATCGTTAGGATCCTTCGGCAAGAGCAGGATTTTCAGGCGCTCCTCCAGCTTTTCCTTGCGGGAGGCCAATTCGCTGATTTCTAGCTTGACCATCTCACGCATTTCATCGTCCAGCTTTTCCTCCAGCATGGCCTTGGCATCATCCATCTGGGATACAACTGATTTATATTCACGGTAAGTCGTCACGGTTTCTTCCAGGGAAGACTGTTCCTTGGACAATTCACGCAAGCGTTTTGTATCACTGATGACGTCGGGGTCACATAGGAGATTGGTGACTTCTTCAAAACGCTCTTCAACTGCGGATAAGCGTGTAAACAATGTACTTCACCCCAATCGCAAATAGTACGTAAGATACAATCATAACAGATAAATTATAGGAGGAAACCTGAAATAAGTCAAAGCGCATTATTTTACTGGGAAAAGGATTCCAGAGATGCAAAACAGGCCCGGCAATGCCGAGCCTTGCTTGATCCGCATCGCTTTGGATGACTCCCACTTTGCTCTAGCGATGAAAACCTTCGTTTGAGGTTACATGGAAATCGTAACGAGGTATTTTCTGCTTCAGGGCAGTAATAACCTGCTGCTCGATTGTCCGCGCTTGATTCGCCGTGACGTTGTGCACCAGATCAAGAGTAACATATGCGTTGCCGCCGTTCAGTGTGATACGCGCGTTTTCCACTCCTGGCACCGATTTGGCCATCATCTCCATATTGTTCAAATCGACCTGTGACCCGCGCGTTTGCGTATGTCCGATGAACAGGTTCGGATTTTGGTTTCTTCCCATTAGACCGTCTCGATCTTGTGTTGGAGTCGCAGGGTGATGGATGGTATCGCCGCTTCGCTCCCCTTTTATCGTCGTGTTGTGTTGTCGATCCAGATTTTGAGTTCCGTAGCCCTGCTGCTGCGTCATGGTCCGGTTGCAACCAGCAGTGAGCACAGATGCCAGGGCAGCTACACAAAGCACTGCCAACGAGCTTTTCCAAATGGGCAAGCGTCGCATAAAAAAGCCACCTCCTGTTTTGCCTTAGTCTGCGCATCGCGTCGGATGCTCATGCATGGGCGAATCAGGGGTGGCGCTTGCTCTTCATTCTTATTCCTTGCGATCCAGATCAGCCGGAGGATTGTAGTAATGTCGGCGGCACACGCTGCTGTACGTATCGTTTCCAGCAATTTCAATCGTTTCCCCGCTGTAAACAGGCTTTCCGTTCTTGAACTTGAGGATATGTGTCGCCTTTTTATTACAGTACACGCAAACGGTTTTGATTTCCTCCACCTTGTCCGCTTCACACAGCAAGGCTGCACTTCCCGGGAAAAGCTCGTTCTTAAAGTTTTTTAACAGACCGTATACGATGACAGGAATACCCAGCGTGTCCACGACCGCCACCAGCTGGTCGACGTGATGCTTGCCGATAAATTGAGCCTCATCCACCAAAACACAGTGCGGTTTGATTTCTTCTGCTGCAACGATCTCATACAGGTCGGTTTCATCCGTGATCGGGTACGCTTCCCTGCTAATTCCTACTCGAGAGGCCACCTTCCCTACCCCAAAGCGATCATCGACAGCCGGTGTAAACACCATCACTTTTTTCCCCGATTGCTCGTAATTATGAGCGACTGTCAAAAGCTGAATCGATTTGGAAGCATTCATTGCTCCATAGCGAAAATAAAGTTGTGCCACGTTTCTGTCTCCCTTTATCAAGAAGTGATTACTCTGTCTTTATCAGATAACGATCCCTGCGGCATTTCCCACGGTATATGGATCTATTGTAGTGGGACATGCTGCAGCTCGGGAAGATCCTTTTTTACAAAAATCCAAAAATGCTTGCCACTCTATATGAAGTCAGAAAAGACTGGCAGAAAAACAAAACCAGGCAGATTTCTCTACCTGGTTGCTCCAATCCTTTCCGATTAGGAAAGATTGTATTTGCGTTTGAAACGGTCTACACGGCCGCCAGCATCAACGAATTTTTGTTTACCGGTGAAGAAAGGATGGCAGTTGGAGCAGATCTCCACTTTCAGCGCTTGCTTTACAGAACCGGATTCAAATTCGTTACCGCATGCACATGTTACCTTCACAGTGTTGTACTGTGGATGAATACCTTGTTTCATCTCAAATAGCACCTCTTTCCGCCCTGAATCGTTTGCCGAAACAGAGTTGTATAAACACATAAAAAATAGTAGCACGCCGATCGCATAAATGCAACAGGAAGCCGCGTTAGGCCATGTTTTTCCTGCGTCGCAGCTGCTCCGGAGGAATGTGCGTAAAGGATCCGATCACGACATCTGGCAGCTCTTCCTGATAGATCTCGATGGCTTGCTTCATTCCGAACACTTCGCCCTGAGCCTTCGGAATCATCGCCAGGTAGCTCTCCGGATCAATATTTAGGTTGCGCATCTGGATCAATTTGATTCCTGTTCGGCGGATGAAATTGATCATCGCCTCCATCTCTTCCTCCCGGTCAAAGACCCCTGGGAAGCACAGGTAATTGATGGAGGTATACACGCCTTTGGAAGCCGCATATTCAGCCGAGCGCGCGACATTTTCTAATGTGTAGTTGCGTGGACGATAGTAGGCATTGTAATGCTCGTCGATCGCGCTGATGATGCTGACCCGCATGAGGTCGAGGCCTGCGTCCACAATCCCTTTGATGTGGTCAGTCAAACCTGCATTGGTGTTGATGTTAATATAGCCCATATCGGTCTGCTCACGTACGCGGCGCATCGCCGGAACAATGATCGAAGCCATTGTGGAAGGTTCCCCTTCGCAGCCTTGGCCAAAGCTGATGATGCTCTCCGGCGTTTGCAGGTGATGGAGCATGACCTCTACCAGCTCGTCCTCTGTCGGCTTGAAGTTCATTCTTGTCTGCGGTGACGGGAAGCCGCTATCCTCAGGCTGCTCGGAAATGCAGCCGTAGCATCCGGCATTACAGGTATAGGATACCGGCAAGCTTCCTTCCCAACGGTGGAAAAAGTTGTTGGAAGCCGTCAAACATTCATACTCCAGCGCACAATGGGACAAGTGGTTCAAAATGCGGTTTTGCGGGAACTGCTCGAGTGTTTTTTCTACACGCTGACGAAGCTCGTCCATCGGGAAGTTGAGTGGATCCCATTTGTAGATATCATCACTTGCCCGACCCGCTACCCAGAAGCTGCCGTCTTTCCAAACGACTGCGGAATAGCCGAACAATGGCAGTTTGCTGTCCTTGTTCGTCTTCACATATCCGGGAAGCAAGAGCCGCGTGATACCTTGAGGAACAAGTGCTCCCACTGCCGTACAACCGTCCAGCTTGACCATTTCACCCGTATCTGGGTCCATCCCGATCGGTACGGTATCCGGCAGGCTGACCAAAGTCGCTCCTTCCGGCAGCGGAATCAGCTCCTCCTCAAGGATTTCTGTCAATATATCTCCGTTACGCGCCACCGACAGCAAGCCGGGATGGTCGTACACTTTTCCTTTTTCATCTGCGTACACTAAATACATGGGAAAATCGCCTCGCTTCTTTGCTTTGCCCATTGTAACGCATTGAAAAAGCAAAGTAAATTGCAGGAGTTTACCTGCCCAGATATGGCAGAGGGTTGATCGGCACATCATCCTGCCGCACTTCAAAATGCAGGTGGTATCCCGTAGAATCGCCAGTCTGCCCCATGTAGCCGAGCATGTCTCCTGCACTCACGGACTGTCCCGGCACCACGATGATGCTGCGCATATGGGCATAAAAGGTTTGCAGCCCGTCCCCGTGATCAAGCACGACCATTCGTCCATATCCCGATCGGTTGGCACCTGCTTCTACCACAGTCCCTGATTTGGCTGCATAGATGGGTGCTTTGGCTTCACTCTCATTCCACAGGTCCACACCTTTGTGCGCCCTTCCCCAGCGCACCCCGAATCCACTCGTGATCGTCGCCTCTTTGACGGGCCATTCCATTCTCTCTCGAATTCGTCCGATGACTTGCCTGCTGGCAGCCTGAGATGTATTTCGCTTTTGCTGCAATTCCTCAGCGGACAAGGGCCGATCCCCGATGATGGGGACATAGACGACCTGTCCGACATAGAGGTTGTCCGACAGCCACTTGAGCAAAGGATTTCGATCAATCAGCAGCTCCCTGCTGACACCGTATCGTGCTGATATGTAATTCAGCGTTTCTCCGCGTTTGACGATATGCTTCACTTCGTCCCGGCTGATGATGAGCTTCATTCCGACTCCAACCAAGTTTGGATTGTTGATTTTGTTCATCTCGACCAGCTTGCGCAGCGTGAGGCCGTACCGATGAGCAATGTCCGAGAGGGTATCCCCCTGATTCACGGCATACACCAAAACGCCACTTTTCGGTGAGGTGTCGGATGCAGCCAAGCTCGCATACGGGTTGAACGCTTGAAACAACGTTTGCTCCACGACCGCTCTCTTGGCCTCTTCCGGGCTCTTTATCGGAGCGGGTTGCACGTAATCCACAGAAGACTCCTCCTTCGTACAATGTTCTACTCCCTAAGGTATGCCCAAAACGCAAAAAAAATGACGGTGAGTCATGAAGAGCTCACCGTCGTATTTGCTGCTTTTCCGCGCGTCTGCTTGGATTCCAGCGTTTGTAAAAATTCATCATTGGTTTTAGTATCCGCCAGCTTTTTGATAAACGAATCCACAAACTCGTTGGTCTCGTTCATGTTCTTGCGGATCATCCACAACTTGTCCAGCTCTTCCTTCGTGAGGAGCAATTCTTCACGACGCGTACCGGAACGGCGAATGTCGATCGCAGGGAAAATGCGTCGCTCTGCCAGCTTCCGATCCAAATGGAGCTCCATGTTGCCCGTCCCTTTAAACTCCTCGTAAATAACATCGTCCATGCGAGATCCGGTTTCTACCAGGGCTGTCGCCAGGATAGTCAGACTGCCGCCTTCTTCGATATTCCGCGCTGAACCAAAAAAGCGCTTGGGACGATGAAAGGCTGCCGGATCGATACCACCAGACAAAGTCCGGCCGCTTGGAGGAATGACCAGGTTATAGGCACGTGCCAATCGGGTAATGGAATCAAGCAGGATCACTACGTCTTTCTTGTGCTCGACCAGACGCTTGGCTCTCTCCAGCACCAGCTCCGCTACCTTGATATGGTTTTCCGGCAATTCATCAAAGGTAGAAGCGACCACTTCCCCTTTTACGGAACGCTGCATATCCGTTACTTCTTCCGGACGCTCATCGATAAGCAACACGAACAAATGAATATCAGGGCGACTCTCGGTAATGCTGTTGGCAATTTCTTTCAGCAGCATGGTTTTTCCCGCTTTGGGCGGAGCTACAATCAGACCACGCTGCCCCAGGCCAACTGGGGAGAGGAGATCCATCAGGCGGGTGGAAACACGGTCAGGTGATGTTTCCAGAACGAGCTTGGTTTGAGGATACAGCGGTGTCAAAGCGGGGAAATGCAAACGCTCTGAAGCTGTTTCGGGGTCTTCTCCATTCACTGCCTCTACTTGGAGGAGTCCGAAATACCTTTCGTTCTCCTTCGGCGGTCTTGCCTTACCCGATACTACGTCCCCCATTCGCAGATCAAAACGTCTGATCTGCGATTGGGAGATGTAGATGTCCTCGGAGCTAGGAAGATAGTTGATCGGGCGCAGGAAACCGTAACCTTCCGGCAGGATATCCAGTACGCCCTCCATGAACATGAGACCGTCTCTTTCCGCTCTGGCACGAAGAATGGCAAATATCAATTCCTTCTTCTTTAGCTGAGAATAGTACGGAATATGGTATTCTTTTGCCAGCTTGTAGAGATCGGTCAGCTTCTTTTCTTCTAGTTCAGAAATTAACATACATCCACCACTCTTTATTTACTCTTACATCTCATATCTACGCGAATGACAGCGTCCATTACCGCTCCAGGCGATGATTTCCTTCGATGAAACGGACCGTTCCGGTTTTGGCACGCATAACCACGGAATTCGTGGTGGCACGTGAACCTTGGAAACGCACACCTTTCAGCAGCTCGCCATCCGTTACACCTGTCGCAGCAAAGATCGCATCGTCGCCTTTTACCAGATCGTTCATGAAAAGAACTTGATGCGGATTGGTGAGACCCATTTTCATACAGCGTTCGATTTCCTCTTGGTTTTGCGGAAGCAGCTTGCCCTGGATTTCTCCTCCCAGGCATTTCAATGCGACAGCAGCGAGAACACCCTCAGGGGCACCGCCGGAACCGAACATAATATCTACACCTGTATCAGGGAAGGCGGTGTTGATGGCTGCAGCGACATCCCCGTCGGAGATAAGACGGATGCGGGCACCTGCCTCGCGGATTTCATGAATAATTTGTTGGTGACGATCTCGATCGAGTACGATGGCGACCAGGTCACTGATATCCTTCCCTTGCGCCTCGGCGACTGCTTTCAGGTTGTCACGAATCGGTGCGTTAATATCAATTTTGCCTACTGCTTTCGGTCCTACTGCTATTTTCTCCATGTACATGTCCGGAGCATGCAGCAGATTGCCGCGGTCCGCAATGGCGATGACAGAAATAGCTCCCCATGTTCCTTTTGCCAGGATGTTGGTTCCCTCCAGCGGATCTACTGCCACGTCGACAGCAGGAGCTACACCTTGCCCCAGATGCTCCCCGATGTAGAGCATCGGCGCTTCGTCCATTTCCCCTTCACCGATTACGACAATTCCGTCCATCGGCACTTTTTCAAACTCTTTTCTCATAGCAGTAGTTGCGGCATCGTCAGCCTCATCTTTTTTGCCGAGACCCATCCAACTAGCTGAAGCCAGAGCGGCTGCCTCGGTCACACGTACCAGTTCAAGTGTTAAACTGCGTTCCATTCTGGAAGACTCCTCTCCTGGTGATTCTTTATCGTTGGTGACTTTCAGAGCGATGCAAGCCTATCCGTACCACATCGGCTCCTAGTGTTTGCAGCTTGCCCACCAAATTTTCATAACCCCGATCAATATGCTCCAGTCCTTCGAGCTCCGTCATCCCGTTCGTAGCCAGACCCGCGATGAACAGGGCCGCTCCCGCCCGAAGATCAGACGCCACGACTTTGGCACCGTTCAAGCTGCTGCCGCCTTCAATCACAGCAGACCTGCCCTCGACTTTCAGCGTTGCTCCCATGCGCCGCAGCTCATCGACATGGCGGAAGCGCGAGCTGTAAATGTTGTCGGTGACAATGCTTGATCCTTTTGCCAACGTCAGCAAGGTCGTGATCGGTTGCTGCAGATCGGTAGGAAATCCCGGATAAGGACTCGTTTTCACATCAATAGAGCGGTAGACTTCCTGACCGATTACTTGAATGCAATCGTCCATTTCCACCACTTGCACTCCAATTTCACGCAGCTTCGCGGTCACGGATTCCAGGTGCTTGGGGATGACATTCTCCACCAGCACATTGCCGTTCGTCGCTGCTGCTGCAATCATATACGTCCCTGCTTCGATCCGGTCCGGGATAATCGTATGGCGGCAGCCGCGCAAACGCTCCACACCCTGGATGCGAATCATATCTGTGCCCGCTCCCTTGATATTGGCGCCCATGTTATTTAACAAGGTAGCCACATCGACGATCTCCGGTTCCCGGGCAGCGTTTTCAATAATGGTCACACCCTCTGCTTTGGCAGCAGCCAGCATGATGTTAATAGTCGCACCGACACTGACCAGGTCGAGGTAAATCCGCGCGCCTTGCAGTCGGCCATTTTTTGCTTTGATGGTCATGACGCCGTTTTTGTTTTCCACCTGGGCTCCCATCGCTTCAAAGCCCTTGATGTGCAAATCGACCGGACGCGGCCCCAGATCGCAGCCCCCCGGCAATCCTACCTGCGCCTCTCCAAACTTCGCGAGCAATGCGCCCCAAAGATAGTAAGAGGCTCTCAGCTTTTTAATCCGGCCGTTGGGCATCAGCATTAGCTTCATCGAACGCCCATCGACTTCCATCCAGTCATCCTCGAAAAGAACATCTGCACCCATTTCCTGCAGAAGCTCACAATAAATGTCCACGTCCTGAATACGGGGCAAGTTTTCAATGACGACTGGCCCATCCGCCAGTAGCGCTGCCGGAATCAAGGCGACTGCGCTATTTTTTGCTCCGCTGATGGTTACCGTCCCCGCGAGCGGTTTCCCACCATTGATGATCAGCTTATCCATATTCTGCTCTCCTCAGGCGTAATCGGGAAAGAAGCACCTTCCCCAGTGGAAAAGGTGCTTGGACCTAGTAATGCGTTCTTATTTTTGCATGCTTGCCCAGTCAGCGAGGAATTTCTCCAGACCGCTGTCTGTCAAAGGATGGCCAATAATTTGCTTGAACACTTTCGCTGGGATCGTTGCGAAATGAGCACCGCGTTTGGCCGCTTCCGTCACATGGACAGGATGGCGAACTGACGCTGCGATGATTTCCGTCTCAATCCCGTGAACCGAGAAAATTTCAGCGATGTCATCGATCAGCTGCATGCCGTCTTGGCCGATGTCGTCCAGACGTCCCAGGAACGGAGAAACGTAGCTCGCTCCTGCTCGTGCAGCCAGCAGCGCTTGGTTAGCGGAAAATACCAGCGTTACGTTGGTTTTGATTTTCTTTTTCGAGAAGTACTTGGCTGCTTTCAAGCCTTCTGCAGTCATCGGGATTTTAATCACGATGTTCTTGGACAGGGAAGCCAGCTTTTCGCCCTCTTCGATCATGCCTTTCGCGTCGGTGCTGATCACCTCAGCGCTGATCGGACCATCAACAATGTCGATAATTTCTTTCAAGGTATCAACGAAATCTCTGCCTTCCTTGGCAACCAGGGAAGGGTTGGTGGTAACGCCTGCAAGCACGCCCCACTCGTGAATTTCACGGATTTCGTCGACGTTTGCTGTATCAATCAGAAAACGCATGATTATCCTCCTTGATTACGCGCGGTTGCTGCTACCGAACAAGCGCATTTTTCCTTTTACTACTTCCTTGATCGCATCGCGAGCAGGGCCCAAGTATTTGCGCGGGTCAATCTCGTTCGGTTTTGCAGCCAGCACCTTGCGAATCGTTTCGGTGCATGCGACTTGGGATTCTGTATTCACGTTAATTTTACCAACGCCCAGGCTGATGGATTTCACAATCGCTTCGTCCGGAACGCCGGAGCCACCGTGCAATACGATTGGTGCACCGATGTTGCTTGCTACTTTTTCGATGATGTCGTAGCGGATTTTTGGAACGCCTTTGTACATACCGTGTGCGGTACCTACAGCGATCGCTACATAGTCTACTTTGGTTTCTTCCCAGAAGCGGATTGCTTCCTCTGGATTCGCCAGTGTCGCATCTTCTTCGTCTACGGAGAGATCATCCTCTACCCCGCCGATCGTACCGAGCTCGCCTTCTACAGAAACGCCGACAGCGTGCGCAGCCTCTACTACTTGCTTCGTCAGACGAAGGTTGTCTTCAAAAGAGTGATGAGAACCATCAAACATAACAGAAGAGAACCCTGCGCGAATGCACTTCATCACCATGTCGAAGTTGCTGCCATGGTCCAAGTGCAACGCGACTGGAACACCAGCACGTTCCGCTGCCACTTTTGCAATGGCTACGGTATAGTCAATGCCCATGTATTTAAGAGCTCCCTCAGACACACCGAAAATGACAGGCGACTTTTCTTCCATCGCTGCTTCGGTAATTGCTTGAGTGAACTCCAGATTATTCAAGTTGAATTGTCCGACGGCGTATTTATGCTTTTTGACGTCTTCGGTAAAAGCGGTCATAGGTACGAGTGGCATTTTGTAAATCCTCCTCTAGCAGACTTCAAATCTGTGGCTTATTATATCACAGACACCTGCTTGTTAACAGGTACGCATGTCTAATGCCTTTGTGACTAACAAGCTAATTGCTGGTGCACGGCCATACGCAGCTCGTCGATATCAAACGGTTTGGTGAAGTGCGTCAAAGCGCCGAGCTGCGTCGCTTCTTTTATCATGTCCAGCTCACCGTAAGCTGTCATCATGATCACCTTGATATCTTGATTAATTTTTTTGATGTGCTTCAGAATCTCGATTCCGTCCATCCCTGGAATCTTCATATCTAGAATAACCAGATCCGGAGATTCCTTTTCAACGATTTCCAATGCCATCTTTCCGTTAGCCGCTTGAAATGTCTTGTAACCTTCCTTGCCTAGTACTTCGTATAACAAGATGCGGATTCCGTACTGATCGTCTACCACCAACACTTTTTTATCCTGCTTGTCCAACAATTCGATTACCCCCTGACCAGAGCCTTTTCCTTAATGACATAAGGTTCGCCTAAATTCAGGAAACTCCTCCCTCATCGCTTTGAAATTTTCCCACTTCAATGCTTTTGAGTATAATAGGAATACCATTTTTGCGCTGACGAAGGAGCCGACATACCATGATGGACGCCGTCTGGCTGATCTGCTTGTTAACATTCATCATCCATACCACAGAGACACTTTCCTATGCCGTGCGCTTCTCGGGAGTACAGACAGGGAGATTGGCTGTTGCGCTTTCTCTCGTCGGAATCATCCTGCTTTTGTCTCGTACGTCCAATCTGATACAAGGCCCTTTTACTGGAGGCCTGATCGATCAGGCCGCAATACTGCACACCGATCCCAGCCTGAAGCTGCATTTGATTATCGCAGCCGCCTCGCTTGGCACACTGTGCGCCATCCTGCTTTTTCCGACGGCTGCACAGCTCTCGAAACGGCTGATCGCGCATCTGGAGCTGGCTGGTTCGATCCCGCAAATGCTGCGCACAGCAGTCACCATCGACAGCATCCGGAGCGTGCGGCACCACGTCCGCGTGCCTAGTCTGTCGGTCATATCCCGCTTTCGAATCAAAGGCGTCCCCAAGCGCCTTTTGCTGCTAAATTGCATCGGTACGGGTATCTACACAAGCAGTGTCCTGTCCGTTCTCTATGCGACTTTGCTTGCCCCTGATTACAAAGCGACGGTCCTCATGTCATCCGGGATGATCAACGGCTTCGCCACCATCTTCATGACGATCTTAGTAGACCCGCAGGTTGCACTGATGACAGAAAAAGCGATGCAGGGCAAATCCTCCTATGAATCCATCCGCGATATGTACATGTGGCTGATGATCTCCCGCTTCTTCGGGACTTTGCTCGCGCAGATCCTGCTCATTCCCGCCGCCTACTGGGTCGTCTGGATTACTCCCCTTTTTCACTGACAAACAAAATGCACCTGCGACGAGTGGCTCGCAGGTGCATTCTTCATTTGTTGCGATTATTTTTGGTTGGTCAGAGCCGCTTTGACAAAGTCACGGAACAGCGGTTGAGGACGGTTTGGACGAGAAGTGAACTCTGGGTGGAATTGAGTAGCCAGGAACCAAGGATGCTCTGGCACTTCCACGATCTCCACCAAGCGACCATCCGGTGTGGTACCTGCAAAGCGCAAGCCCAGCTCAGCCAGCTGCTCACGGTACTCGTTGTTCACTTCATAACGATGACGATGACGTTCGTACACCAAAGTGCTGCCATATGCTTGATGCGTCAAGCTGCCTTCTTCCACTTTGGTCGGGCCAACACCCAGACGCATGGTACCGCCTTTGTCTTCGATTTCTTTTTGCTCAGGCAGAAGATCGATGACAGGGTATGGCGTGTTCGGATTGATTTCGGAGCTGTTCGCCAGATCCATGCCTGCCACGTGGCGTGCAAATTCAATAACAGCGATTTGCATACCCAGACAGATACCCAGGAATGGGATTTTATTTTCACGGGCGTAGCGCGTCGCGATGATTTTTCCTTCGATACCACGGTCACCGAAACCTCCTGGTACCAGGATGCCATCTACATCACCCAGCAATTCGCTTGCATTTTGCAAAGTGACTTCTTCTGCACTCACCCATTTGATGTCGATTTTAGAGTCAATGGCATATCCGCCGTGATACAGCGCTTCTGCAACGGACAAGTAAGCGTCGTGCAGTTCTACGTATTTACCCACAATCGCAATGCGAGTGGTTTTGGAGAGGTTTTTGATTTTGCCGACGAGCGATTTCCACTCGGTCATGTCTGCTTCCTGGCAAGTCAAGCCCAGATGACGGCAAACATAGTCGTCCAATCCTTGCGCTTGGAGCTGCAAAGGAACATCATACAAAGTCTCAGCATCGATGCACTCAACTACCGCGTTTTTGTCGATGTCACAGAACAATGCCAGCTTGTCTTTCATTTCTTGGGTCATCGGCTGCTCGGTACGTGTAACGATGACTGTAGGCTGGATACCAAGGCTGCGCAATTCTTTGACGCTGTGCTGGGTCGGTTTGGTTTTCATTTCACCGGCAGCTTTGATGTAAGGAACGAGCGTTACATGGATGTACATGACGTTATCGCGGCCGATGTCGCTCTTGATTTGACGGATCGCTTCCAGGAATGGCAAGCTCTCGATATCGCCAACTGTTCCGCCGATCTCCGTGATCACCACGTCTGCTCCGGTCTCGCGGCCAGCACGGAAAACGCGCTCCTTGATTTCGTTCGTGATGTGTGGGATGACCTGTACGGTTCCGCCCAGATAATCGCCGCGACGCTCTTTTGCAATGACAGAGGAGTAAATTTTACCAGTCGTTACATTGGAGTTGGAGCTCAGGTTGATGTCGATAAAACGCTCGTAGTGTCCCAAGTCCAGGTCCGTTTCCGCTCCGTCATCCGTTACGAATACTTCCCCATGCTGATACGGGCTCATCGTTCCCGGGTCAACGTTGATGTATGGGTCAAATTTCTGGATCGTTACCTTAAGACCCCGATTCTTCAGGAGTCGGCCCAGAGACGCCGCTGTAATCCCTTTTCCCAACGAGGATACGACCCCGCCTGTCACAAAAATATACTTCGTCATCGTTAACGTCCCCTCTTTCCCTAATCCTCAAGATGATGATAAATCGAATGAAGACGGCTCCCAAAAAAAGAAAAAACAAAAGCGAGTCCTATCCCGTACAACAATGGGGTAGGGGCACTTTTGTTTTATAGTTTCCCATATTTGATCCTTCTTCATGTGAAGCCCAAGGAGTATTTTATCTGTCCCTCAGGCGGAAGTCAAGGACTTATAATTTGTCATCCTCGTCGTCAAGATCTTCGCTATCTTCATCCGACTCCTCTTCTTCCAGCTCTTCATCTTCAAAGAGTTCCTCTTCTTCATCGATCTCTTCTTCGTCGATCTCACCGTCGATTTCTTCCTCGATCTCCGCCTCTTCGTCGACGAATTCTTCCTCGTCTTCAAAGATGACCACATCATCTTCCTCGTACTCTTCGGTGATTTCGTCTTCGGTATCGTAGTCGTCGAAGTCGTCGTCCAGGATGACCTTTTTCTTTTTGGTTCCGCCGCCTTCTTGTTGTTCTTCAACTGTGTCAGTCGGATACCAGCGTTTCAGACCCCAGACATTGTCACCGAGGCAAACGAAACGGCCATCAATGTTAATTTCTGTGTATACTTGAGCGATAATGGCCATGACCTGTTCTTTCGTCAACTTGCGAACGGCAACCAGTTCATCCACCAGCTCGCGGAAGTTGTACGTACGATTGGTTTGACGCAGAATTTCATACGCGATGTCAACCAATGCCATCTCACTTAATTTCTCGGAATCAACATGAGCAAACAATTGACTCACTCAGGGCACGTCCTTTCCATTGAAAACTATGGGATACCCGCCGCCCTTTCCTTATCAGGTGAGGCGTGGCTTGTATTGGTAAATCTACAATAATGTCGGATTCTTCGATTGTACAACATACGAAGGCTAACATACAGTATTCCTTATTTTAGACGAAAATGCAAGGCTTTCAAACGCGGTTGGGAATATATTATTCGCCATCAATTTCTCCGATGTACTCTACCTCGGACATAAGCAAAAGCGGCCGGTGATTCACACCAGCCGCTTTTTTCCTTGCCAAGGGAAATGCCATCTTACATGTTGCGGCGATATTGTCCGCCTACTTCATACAGAGCCGCGCTGATCTGCCCCAGAGAGGCTACCTTCACCGTTTCCATCAGCTCGGCAAAGATATTGCCCCCAGAAGTGGCAACCTCCTGCAAGCGGCGCAGAGCGGCTGCAGCGCTGTCTCGATTTCTTTCCTGGAAAGCACGCAGATTTTGGATCTGCTGCACCTTCTCCTCTTCCGTCGCACGTGCCAGCTCGATCTCGTAGTCTTCCTCGGACGAATTTGGGTTGATGAAGGTGTTGACGCCGATAATAGGCAGCTCCCCCGTATGCTTTTTCATTTCGTAGTACATCGACTCATCCTGGATCTTACCGCGCTGGTATTGCGTCTCCATCGCGCCTAGAACGCCGCCGCGAGAGCTGATTCGCTCAAACTCCTGCATGACGGCTTCTTCGACCAGATCGGTCAGCTCGTCGATGATGAACGCACCTTGCAGCGGATTTTCGTTTTTCGCCAGTCCGAGCTCTTTATTGATGATCATCTGAATGGCCATGGCGCGTCGAACCGAGTTTTCCGTCGGTGTCGTGATGGCTTCATCATACGCATTGGTGTGCAGGGAATTGCAGTTGTCGTAGATCGCGACCAAAGCCTGCAGGGTGGTCCTGATGTCATTGAAGTCCATCTCTTGCGCATGCAAGGATCTTCCAGAGGTCTGGATATGGTATTTCAGCTTTTGGCTGCGCTCATTGGCGCCATAGCGGTTTTTCATCACGGTAGCCCAGATGCGTCGCGCTACCCGCCCAATTACGGTGTACTCCGGGTCGAGACCGTTGGAGAAGAAGAACGACAAATTCGGTGCAAAGTCGTCAATGTTCATGCCACGGCTCAAATAGTATTCCACATACGTAAAGCCATTGGACAAGGTAAACGCCAGCTGGGTGATCGGGTTCGCCCCTGCCTCCGCGATGTGATAGCCGGAAATGGAGACGGAATAGTAGTTACGCACTTTGTGATCGATGAAATACTGCTGGATATCTCCCATCATCCGCAATGCAAATTCCGTGGAGAAAATGCAGGTGTTTTGTCCCTGGTCTTCCTTGAGAATGTCCGCCTGCACCGTACCGCGGACAGTGGAGAGCGTATACGCCTTGATCTTTTCGCTCTCCTCTGCGGATGGCTGGCGACCTTCCCGCTGTACAAATGCCTCCATCTGCTGCTCAATCGCCGTATTCATGAACATCGCCAAAATCATCGGAGCCGGACCGTTGATCGTCATCGACACAGACGTGCTTGGCGCGCACAGGTCAAAGCCCGCATACAGCTTCTTCATGTCGTCGAGCGTACAAATGCTCACACCACTCGTTCCGATTTTTCCGTAAATATCCGGGCGGTAATCAGGGTCTTCCCCGTACAAGGTGACGGAGTCAAACGCGGTGCTGAGCCTTTTCGCATCGTCATTTTGGGACAGGAAGTGGAAGCGTCTGTTGGTCCGCTCTGGCGTGCCCTCTCCTGCGAACTGGCGCTTAGGATCTTCTCCCTCCCGCTTGAACGGGAACACCCCTGCCGTGTACGGGAACTCACCCGGTACGTTTTCTTTGAGCGACCATTTCAAAATCTCGCCCCAATCCTCGTACTCAGGCACAGCTACTTTCGAAATGCGCGTACCGGACAGCGACTCGCTGAACAGCTTCGTCACGATCTCCTTGTCGCGGATTTTCGTTACGAATTGGTCTTGTTTGTAAGATGCCTTCAGCTTCGGCCACTGTGTGAGGATGCGTTTGCATTCCGGGTGGAGCTTCTCTTCGAACAGCTCGATCTGCTTCATCAGTACGGCTGCTACTTCCTGCGCGGAATCCTCCCCAGAGGCAAGCAGTGTTTCTTTGGCACCGTGCAGCTGGAACAGCTTCCTCGCAATTGCCGATTGTTCGTCTGTAAATTGGCGATATTTGCGAACGGTATTGGCGATGTCTTGCAAATAGTTGATTCTCTCTGTCGGAATCAACGAAGTCTTATGAATTTTGACAGGAGTGGTATCCAGCTGATCGACGGGCCAATCTACTTCGGTCTTTTCCACGATCTTGTGCATCAAGGCAGCAAACAAGACATTGGTCCCGGGATCGTTGAACTGGCTGGCAATCGTACCGTACACAGGGACTTTCTCATCGGGCAGATCAAATTGCTGGTGGTTGCGACGGTACTGCTTCCGAACTTCACGCAGGGCATCCTCGGAGCCTTTGCGCTCAAACTTGTTGATCGCAATCACGTCGGCAAAGTCCAGCATGTCGATTTTCTCCAGCTGAGATGGCGCCCCGAACTCACTGGTCATCACGTACATGGACACGTCGCACACGTCAGTGACCTGCGCATCACCTTGGCCAATCCCGCTCGTTTCCACAATGATCAAATCAAAATGCGCTGCACGTGCGACACGAATCGCGTCCTCCAGCGCAGCAGACAACTCCATTCCGGATTTTCGCGTAGCCAGACTACGCATGTAGACACGCGGCGTGTTGTTGGCATTCATCCGGATGCGGTCGCCAAGCAGCGCTCCGCCGGATTTTTGCTTGGACGGATCGACGGATAAAATGGCGATCGTTTTATCTGAATAGGTGCGAATGAAACGGCGTACCAGCTCATCAGTCAGGGAGCTTTTCCCTGCTCCACCCGTACCGGTAATCCCGAGCACCGGTATCGTAGCTTGAGGCTCCGGCACGCTGTTTTTTATCGGTTCTACCCACTGTGGCTGATCGACGGCATACTCGGCTACGGAAATCAACCGAGCGACCGCCTGATGGTTTTGTTCCCGGAGTGCCTGCACTTCATCACCCAGCTGCTTGACCGTCGGAAAATCGGATTGTCGGATCATGTCATTGATCATGCCCTGCAACCCGAAATGACGACCGTCATCTGGCGAGTAAATTTTACAGACCCCATATTCCTCCAGCTCTCGAATCTCGCGTGGAACGATGACTCCGCCCCCGCCCCCAAAAACGCGGATATGCTCTGCTCCCCGCTCTTTCAACAGATCAATCATGTACTTGAAATATTCCACATGACCGCCTTGGTAGGAGCTGATGGCAATCCCCTGCACATCCTCCTGAATCGCAGCGGTAACAATATCGTCAACAGAACGGTTGTGGCCCAGATGGATCACTTCCACTCCTGAAGATTGCAAAATACGACGCATGATATTGATCGAGGCATCGTGACCATCGTACAGGCTTGCAGCGGTCACAAAGCGAACTTTGTTTTGCGGACGATACACTTCTGTTTCCATCGTTCCACTCTCCCCGAGATTCATATGAAATGAAGGTTAGTCGGAGACACTGATTTCGCGCAGCAGCAACGCTATCTGCTTCTCGGTGAACTCCTCCAACGTATAGTGCTTGTGCAAAGCCCAACGACGGAATACCCACATCTCGCCGAGCACCATGATGTTGTCAGCCATGAGCTTGACGTGCTTTTCGTCCAGGCGGAGGGAGCCGTCGGCGATTCCTTTGCGAATGATTTCCACGAAAACCTGCGCAATTTCCTCCTCGCGCCCCAGAACAAAGCGAAGCGTTTCTTTCGGAAGCGACTTCGACTCTTGATAAATGAGCAATACGCGATCGCTCATTTGGTCCATCACGCGAATGAAGCTCTTGAGCGCCAGCTTTAAAATTTTGAGACCCGTCCCGTTAAAATTGATAGCCTCGCGCAGACGGCTCTCCATTTCCGCATGGATCGCGTCGCAGACGAGGTACAATACGTCTTCCTTCGATTCGATATACTCATACAACGTACCGATGCTAAAGCCAGAGGCACGGGCGATCTCCCTGGTCGTTGTTTTATGAAAGCCCTTGTTAATAAACAGATTCACTGCCGCTTCAATAATCTGCTCCCGTCGCTTTTCGATGAGCTTGGGGTCCTTCACCAGGGAAGGAATGCTTTTTCTTTTCTCGGACACTGCAAAATCCACCTTTCCGACCGACTGAGCGTTTGGTCAGACGTTTCTGAAAAAGTCAAGTAAAAAAACGCTCGTCTCTGTATCTTTTCGCAATTATTATACGCGAGTAAACGACAGAAGCCAAATCTTTCTTTTCCCATTTTATAGCGGGCCTTTTCTATGGAAGAAATGGCCGGGAGCAGGTTGTCCTGCTCCCCGGTCGGTGGTTGGTGGTTGGTGCGAGTGCTCAGATGTCCTCGATTCGACTATTCTTTCAGCAGGAAGTTGCTGATGACTACGCGCTGAATTTCATTGGTGCCTTCATAGATCTGCGTGATTTTCGCATCGCGCATGAATCGCTCTACCGGATACTCACGCGTGTAACCGTATCCGCCGAATACTTGCACGGCTTCGATCGTGACTTCCATCGCGGTATCACCCGCAAATACTTTGGACATCGCAGATGCTTTTCCGTACGGCAGGCCTTGATCCTCCAGCCATGCAGCCTGATACGTGAGCAAACGGGAAGCTTCGATTTTGGTCGCCATGTCTGCGAGCTTGAATTGAATCGCTTGCAAGGAAGCAATCGGCTTACCGAATTGGCTGCGCTCCTTTGCATAGTTACGCGCGTGCTCGTAAGCGCCCTGAGCGATCCCCAGAGCTTGTGCCGCGATCCCGTTGCGTCCGCCATCCAGCGTCATCATCGCAATTTTGAAGCCCTCGCCCTCCTGGCCCAGCATGTTTTCAACCGGTACACGGACATCCTCAAAGTTGACGGCGAGAGTAGGCGAGGAACGAATACCCAGCTTCTTCTCCTTTTTCCCCATCGTAAAGCCGTCCATGCCTTTTTCTACGATAAAGGCGGTGATGCCCTTGTGCCCCCGCTCTGGATTCGTCACGGCGAAAACGATGTAAATCTCCGCTTCACCCGCATTCGTGATGAAGATTTTGCTTCCATTCAAAATGTAATGGTCGCCGTCGCGGACAGCCGTGGTGCGCATGCCTGCCGAATCAGAGCCCGAACCCGGTTCTGTGAGGCAGTAAGCTCCCATTTTCTTGCCTTCCGCCAGAGGACGCAAAAACTTTTGCTTCTGCTCCTCCGTACCAAACTTGTAGAGCGGCCAGCTCGCCAGAGAAACATGTGCGGACAAGGTCACGCCGATAGATGCATCTACGCGGGAAAGCTCTTCAACCGCGATCACATAGCTCAAGTAATCGGCTCCTGCCCCTCCGTACTTTTCCGACCACGGGATTCCTGTCAAACCGAGCTCTGCCATCTGTTCAAAAATAGAACGGTCAAAGCGTTCCTCTTCATCGCGTTCCGCTGCCGTCGGAGCCACTTGGTTCTCAGCAAAGTCACGGATCATTTTTCGCAGCATCTCATGTTCTTCAGTCAGTTGGAAATTCATTTCTACCACTCCCCCGTGTGCTTTTTCGGTCAGTCCGGAACCAGAACGCCTCGCCGGACAACGACACTTTGTTAGTCAGCAAGCAAATGCTTGGCGATCACGATACGTTGAATTTCATTGGTGCCTTCATAGATTTGCGTGACCTTGGCATCGCGGAACAGCCGCTCTACCGGATATTCACGCGTGTAACCATAGCCGCCGAATACTTGGACGGCTTCAGTCGCGAGCTGCATCGCTGCATCAGAGGCAAACCGTTTGGCCATGGATGCTTCCATCCCGCACGCTTTCCCCTGGTTGCGCAAGGATGCTGCCTGGTACACCAGCAATCTCGCTGCTTCCGCTGCAGTCGCCATGTCAGCAAGCTTGAAAGCCACTGCCTGTTGTCCTGCGATTGCTTTTCCGAATTGCTTGCGCTCCTTGGCGTAGTCCGTGGCATATTGCACGGCAGCTTCAGCAATCCCCAAAGCTTGCGCGGCAATTCCAATCCGACCGGTATCCAGGTTCGCCATGGCGATCGTGAAGCCCTCTCCTTCTTGCCCGAGCAAATTCTCGGCAGGGACGTGTGCGTTGTCAAACACCAGCTCAGTCGTATAGGAGCCGTGCAGCCCCATTTTCTTTTCCTTTTTCCCAACGGTGAATCCTGGGGTATCCTTTTCCACGATAAAGGCGGAAATTCCTCTCGTCCCTTTGGAGGGATCCGTCACCGCAAACGTGATGTACGTATCCGCTTCCCCCCCGTTGGTAATAAACACTTTGTTTCCATTTAAAATGTACGCGTCACCTTGGCGAACGGCGGAAGTACGAATGCTGCTGGCATCTGATCCCGCATGCGGCTCAGTCAACGCAAACGCTCCCAAGTACTCGCCGGCTGCCAGCTTCGTGACGTACTTTTTCTTTTGCTCATCGGTTCCGAAGTACAGAATCGGATTCGTGCCGACCGAGGTATGGACGGATAGGATGACACCTACTGTCGCGCTCACCTTGGAGATCTCATGAATCGCGATAATATAAGAGAGGAAGTCGGCACCCGCACCGCCCCACTCTTCTGCCACAGGAATCCCCATCAGCCCCATCTCGCCCATCTTTTTCAAAATATGGCGCGGAAACTGATCCGTCTCTTCCATGACAGGAACAAACGGTGCAATCTCCTTTTGGGCAAAATCACGAACCATGCGGCGCATCATTTCGTGCTCTTCGTTCAGTCGAAGATCCATGTCAAAGTCCTACCTTTCTGCCGAAATCATCTGTCAGTTGTAAACGTAGAAACCACGACCGGATTTCTTGCCGAGCCAGCCTGCTTTTACATATTTGCGAAGCAGCGGGCAAGGACGGTATTTGGAATCGCCGAACCCTTCATGCAGGACTTCCATAATGTACAGGCATGTATCCAGTCCGATAAAATCAGCGAGAGTCAGCGGCCCCATCGGATGATTCATCCCCAGCTTCATCACTTCGTCGATCGCCTCTGGAGTCGCTACTCCTTCGTATACGCAATAGATGGCTTCGTTGATCATCGGCATCAGCACGCGATTGGAGACAAAGCCCGGGAAGTCATTGACGCTGACCGGCACTTTTTTCATTTGCTTGGCCAGATCCTCTGTCAACTGGTACACCTCATCGGAGGTCTGCAGTCCGCGAATGATCTCCACCAGCTTCATGACCGGCACGGGATTCATGAAGTGCATCCCGATGACTTTCTCCGGACGCTTGGTGACAGCGGCAATTTCGGTGATCGGCAGGGAGGAGGTGTTGCTCGCCAAGACTGTATGAGGCGGGCAAACTTCATCGAGCTTGGTGAAAATTTGTGTTTTGACAGCCATATTTTCCGTTACGGCTTCGACGACAAAGTCTGCGTCCTTTGCGTCCGCCAAATCCGTCGATAATACCAGACGAGACAGCACCGCTTGCTTTTCCTCTTCCGTGATTGTGCCTTTTTCCACGCTGCGGTTCAGGTTTTTCGTAATCGTCGCCAGACCGCGCTCTACAAATTCTTGCTTGATATCGTTCAGATAGACGCGAAAACCTGCCGCGGCCGCTACTTGCGCGATCCCGCTTCCCATTTGTCCCGCGCCAATCACCATCATCGTTTGTACGTTCATGTAAAAGGCCTCCTACTCCACTTTAATCAATACGGCGTCACCTTGTGCGGCACCGCTGCAGATCGCCGCGATTCCAAGTCCACCGCCCCGGCGTTTCAGCTCGTAGGCCAGATGCATGATGATCCGTGCACCGCTGGCTCCGATCGGATGACCGAGTGCGATCGCTCCGCCGTTGACATTCACTTTTTCCTCGTCCCAGCCCACGATTCTTCCGCTCGTCAGCGTAACAGCTGCGAACGCTTCGTTCACTTCAAACAGGTCGATGTCTTCCAGAGCTACGCCTGTCTTCTTCAGCAGCTTTTGGATCGCAAGCCCCGGCGTGGTTGCAATGTAGGGAGCCTCTGCTCCCACTTCAGCGTGACCCAGAATAGTCGCCAGCGGCTCTATCCCCAGCTCCGCAGCTTTGGCATCCGACATCAGCACCATGGCAGCAGCACCATCGTTGATTCCCGGAGCATTGCCCGCAGTGATTGTCCCGTCCTTTTTATACACTGGCGGAAGCTTCGCCAAGCCTTCCAGGGTGGTATCCGGCCTGGGCCCCTCGTCCTGGCTGATCAGGAGAGGCTCTCCTTTTTTCTGGGGAATGGACACGGGCACGATCTCATCCGCATAAAGACCCTTTTCGATGGCCTGCGACGCACGCTGCTGGCTGCGCAGCGCCCACTGATCCTGCGCCTCCCGATCGATTCCGTACTCGTCCGCTACGTTGCTGCCGTGAACAGCCATCGGCACCTGGTCAAACGGACAAGTAAGACCGTCGTACATCATCAGGTCACGGACCGTCGCATCTCCCATGCGCATGCCATAACGAGCATCAGGCAAGGCATAAGGAACGTTGCTCATGCTCTCCATCCCGCCTGCTACGATGATCTCTGCATCCCCTGCACGGATGATCTGATCGCCCATCGTCACGGCACGCATTCCCGAAGCGCACACCTTATTGATCGTTTCGCTCGCCACATCCCACGGCAATCCTGCTTTGCGTGCTGCCTGACGCGATGGAACCTGGCCAGCTCCGGCCTGAACGACCATGCCCATAATGACCTCATCCACCTGCTCACCGGAGATCCCGGACCGATGTAATGCCTCTTTTATGACTACTGCCCCGAGGTCGACCGCAGACAACGCTTTCAAAGCTCCGCCAAATTTGCCGAAAGGGGTACGCGCTGCCCCTACAATCACTGTCTTCATGGAACGATCCCTCCTCTTGAATGTTTCCTTCCAAAGGACTCATGTGACCGAGCGTTCGCTCATTTTTATTCTACTCTCATTTTGCCGTTTGCTGCCATAATAGTCAATGAATTTAGGGAAGAAAAAAGCTGCCCTGCCTCGAGCAGCTTTTCCTCCCACGTGCGCGTTAGATCGCGTCTGCCAGGATCTCCGCTACGTCACGTGTTTTGACTTCGTCTTCTTTTTCTTTCGTTTTCACACCGTCGTTCATCATCGTCAGGCAGTAAGGGCATGCGCTGGCGATCGCCGTCGGATTCACTTCCAAAGCTTGCTCGGTACGAGCCACATTGACACGGGAGCCCTCGTGCTCCTCCATCCACATCAAGCCGCCACCCGCACCACAGCACATGCTGTCGCAGCCGCTGCGCTTCATTTCCAGCACTTCCACGCCTGGAATGGCTTCCAGAATGACGCGTGGTTTGTCGTAAATCTCGTTGTAGCGTCCCAAATAGCAGGAATCGTGGTACGTGATGCGTTCTTTCACTTCCTTGGTCGGTTTCAGGCGTCCTTCTTTCACCCACTGTGCCAGCAGCTCAGAGTGATGGTAGACTTCTGCCTGCAGCCCGAACTCCGGATACTCATTTTTAAACGTATTGAACGCGTGCGGGTCACACGTTACGATTTTCTTCACTTCGTACCCTTCAAATAGGGCGATGTTTTCCTGCGCTAGCTGCTGGAACAAGAACTCGTTCCCGATGCGTCGCGCCGTGTCGCCGGAGTTTTTCTCCTCGTTGCCGAGAACCGCGAATTTCACTCCCGCCTCGTGCATCAGCTTGACAAAGGCTTGGGAGATTTTTTGGCTGCGCAGGTCAAAGGATCCCATGGAACCAACCCAGAACAGGTACTCGAATTCCTCGACCTGTTTGACTGTCGGAACCTCGTATTCGCCATTCAAGCCCTCGATCCACTTCATGCGGTCTTTGCGGTTGATCCCCCATGGGTTGCCTTGGCGCTCAATATTGTTCAGGGCGCGCTGGGCTTCCGCTGGCATGCTGCCTTCTGTCATGACGAGATAACGGCGCATATCGATAATTTTTTCCACGTGTTCGTTCATGACCGGGCACTGGTCTTCGCAGTTGCGGCAGGTGGTGCAAGCCCACAGCTCTTGCTCCGTGATGACATCGCCAATCAGATTCTTCTCATATACGGCAGTAGCACCCTCAGAGGTCGCTGCCACTTCGGAAGCCTGCATGGCAATTTGATTCGCTTTCGTGTCAGCAAACGCGAAGCTCGGCATCCACGGCGTGCGGGATGTCACGGCTGCCCCTTTTTCCGTCAGGTGGTCACGCATTTTGGTGATTAGCTCCATCGGTGACAGCATTTTGCCGGTACCAGAGGCTGGACACATATTCGTGCAGCGACCGCACTCCACACAGGCGTACAGGTCGATCAATTGCGTTTGCGTAAAATCCTCGATCTTGCCGACCCCGAAAACCTCCTGGGTCTCGTCTTCAAAGTTGATGCTCGCAAGCTTGCCAGGCGGGTCCAGCTTTTTGAACCAGACATTCACCGGCGCAAACAGCAAGTGAGCATGCTTGGACTGCGGCACGTAGACCGCAAAGCCGAGCAGGATGATCAGGTGCGCCCACCAGAAAATGTAGAAGAGCACAGCTCCCCCCGTCTGGCCCACTCCAATGGCAGATAAGATCATCGCGATCACGGATGAAATCGGAGCGAATCCGGACGGCTCATGACCCAGCCAGAGCTGCTCAGATGCGAGAGAGAGTAGAACCGAAGCCATCAGCGAGGAAATCAGCAGCAGAACGATCCCTGATTTAAAGCCGCGCTTCAGACGCTTCAGCTTTTCGATATACCGGCGATAAAACGCGTAGCCTACCGCTGCCAGAATGAGGAACGTGGTAATCTCTTGCATCAAGCTGAAGTATTTGTGAGCGCTGCCAAAAGGAAGCTCAAAGCCTTTTGACAGTCCTTTGATCACCAACTCGATCGCACCGAACTGCAAAATAATGAAGCCGTAAAACATAACGACGTGCATGATGCCGCTCTTTTTGTCCTTCAAGAGCTTCTTGTGAAAAATGACGTTGTCCAGCAGCAGATTGATTCGTGCGCCAAAGTCATCTTTCACATCCGGCTTTTTGCCGAGCTTGATGAACAAATACCTGCTGTAGACGACATGTCCGGCCAAGTACAGTCCGTAGGCGAGCACCAGGAAAAAGGCGATCAGGTTAATGAGTGCCAGCATGATTCTACTCCCCCTCAATTGATCGAGTATTCTTTTGTTTCTAGTTTATCAGAACCCACCGGAAAAATGAATGACTATTCAGTCTCTAGCTCTTCTTTTTCCGAAAAATGAAACAAAACTGAGCGGTCGCTCAATAATGACTATGCCATGATCTTATCATACTTATTCCGGGTCAACCATCCTTAAAACACCGCTGGAAAAAATCTAATAAATCTCACTTTACTAACTATTTCCTTTGAAAGAAAAAAGTCGCCTGGAATCCCCAGACGACTGCCTTCTCTCGTATTCCTCTTACTTGCCAGATGCTTCTTTTGCCGAGGAATCCCCATGTTCTTTTTTCGCTTTTTGCTCACTGCGCACGTCTGCCAGCGACTTGACCTTGGTCGCCTTGATGCGCTTGTTGCGCGGCAGGTCTGTAGGCTCGAGGTTGTCTGCCTCATCCTGCATGAGCGCAGCGATCCCCACTGCTTTGCCTTTGGCTGCCTTGCAGTACTCGCAGTTTTCTTCATCGTGCTCGTGGTAATTCTTCGGTTCCGGATAAGAGGTGATGACACCCTCGAAGTTGCGCAGCACCACTTTGTCAGATGCCTGCGAGATGATGTAGTTCGGGCTCACCGGAATCTTACCGCCGCCGT
Source organism: Brevibacillus choshinensis (assembly GCF_016811915.1). NCBI lineage: Bacteria > Bacillati > Bacillota > Bacilli > Caryophanales > Paenibacillaceae > Brevibacillus > Brevibacillus choshinensis. Next base: position 5,823,754 of record NZ_CP069127.1, read on the forward strand.
GCGGAGCATCCACCACAAAGGTCGGTACCGCATAGCCGGAGGTATGGCCGCGCAGGTGCTCGATGATCTCGATCCCTTTGCTGACAGGAGCGCGGAAGTGTCCGATCCCTTCGGAAAGGTCGCATTGGTAGATATAGTATGGGCGGACGCGGATTTTGACCAGGTCCTGCACCAGTTTTTTCATGGTGTTGGCGCAATCGTTGATGCCAGCCAGGATAACGGCTTGGTTGCCCAGCGGCACCCCGGCGTTTGCGAGCATTTCACAGGCTTTTTTCGCTTCCGGTGTAATTTCTTTCGGATGGTTGAAGTGGGTGTTGAGCCATACTGGATGGTATTTTTTCAAGATGTTGCACAGATTCTCGGTAATGCGCTGCGGGAATACAACAGGCGCTCGCGTACCGATGCGGATGATTTCCACGTGCTCGATTTCGCGCAGGCTGCTCAAGATGTACTCCAGCACGCGGTCGTTGATCAAGAGACCGTCTCCGCCGGACAAGAGTACGTCGCGAACTTCAGGCGTGCGGCGGATGTAGTCGATACAAGCATCCAGCTGCTTTTTCGGTACGCCCATGCCGATCTGACCGGAGAAACGGCGGCGTGTGCAATAGCGGCAGTACATCGAGCACTGATTGGTCACCAGGAACAGGACGCGGTCCGGATAACGGTGAGTCAGCCCCGGTACAGGAGAATCCGTATCTTCATGGAGCGGGTCTTCCATGTCGTACTTGGTGCGAATCATCTCGGAAGAAAGAGGTACAGACTGCATGCGCACCGGATCTGTCGGATCATCTACATCCATCAGGCTGGCGTAATAAGGGGTAATATTCAATGGGATCGTCTGCGTGGAAATGCGCACGCCTTCTTCTTCCTCAGGCGTCAAATTGATCACCTGTTTGAGATCATCTACGGTTTTAATGGTGTGGGTCAGCTGCCACATCCAGTCATTCCATTGTTCGTCCGTAACTTCTTTCCAAAGCTCTATTTGGCGCCAGTCGCGCTGCGTTGCTACCGTCATCGTAATACCTCTCCTCTCGTCAGTGGTGAAGCTGGTATCATTCACTCACGCAACAAGAGATGCAAGGGTCGTGCCAACCAAATCAAAAAATTTAGAAAATAAGGAATAGAGCGCTTTTCTCGGTTCTTCGCGTTCAGCCTTCCCTACGCGTTGCCGTTTTGAGTGCCGAATTTTCGGCAGTCAATTTAAGGGATTGGCCCGCTGATTCAGCTTGTATTGCAGCGTTTGACGCGGAATGCCCAGGAGCTTTGCTGCCCGAAGCACATTTCCATCCGTCGATTTCATCGCGTCTTGAATGACTCGCTCCTCCATTTCCCGCATCAGCTCAGGCAATGAGCGTCCTTCCCCGGGCTTTGGCATCCACGATTCCACAGACGCGTGCCCGACAGGCCGCTCGAGGGAGTGCGGGGGCAAATGCTCCACTTCAATGGTATCGGAATCGACCATATTCATCGCGGCCTCTACCACATGCTCCAGTTCTCGCACATTTCCCGGCCACGCATAGGAAGCAAACATTGCCTTCACTTCCGGGCTGATCCCTTTTACATTCATGCCAAACTGCTGGTTAAACTTTTCGAGAAAATGCCCCACCAAAAGGTCGATATCCTCCCTGCGGCGGCGCAATGGAGGCAATTCAAAGGACACGACATTGATCCGGTAATACAAATCGGTACGCATCTGGCCTTGAGAGACGAGTGATTTCGGCGGTTCATTGACTGCCGCGATCACGCGCACATCGACCTTGATTTGCCGGCTGCCCCCTATTCGGCGTATTTGGCCGTCCTGCAAGACGCGCAGCAGCTTTGCCTGCAAATCAAGCGGCATGCTGTTCAGCTCATCCAAAAACAGCGTTCCACCGTCTGCCAGCTCGAATAGTCCCGGCCTGTCATCCGCTCCCGTAAAGCTCCCTTTTGTCGTACCGAATAGCAAGCTTTCCAGCAGAGAAGAAGGGAGCGCCGCACAGTTTTGAGCGATAAAAGGCTTGCCACTGCGTGCGGATGCCTGGTGAATGGACTGGACGAACAGCTCTTTTCCCGTACCCGTCTCCCCGTAAATCAGCACAGGCGACGAGGTGCGGGCGGCCCGGCGAGCACGCTCTTTTACTTGGTTCATCTCTTCGTTGCTGGTCAAGATATCATCGAAATGGAAGGAGAGTCCGTCAACGGAACGCTTTGTCCGCTTGGGCTTGCTGATTTGCGCCTGCAAATCCACCAGACGCTCCGACAGCTCCTTCAGCTTTCCGATGTCCTTGGCTACCTCGACGGCCCCTACCAGTCTCTTTCCCACCCGTACCGGCAGCGTCGTATTGATGGTCTCTACTCGCACGCCCTTCCAGTTTTTATAGACCTGAGGCTGATTGTAGATCGACTCTCCGCTTTCGATAACCCGCAGCAGTGTACTGGACTCGCGATCGAGGGACGGAAACACCTCGAGCAGCGGTTTTCCCAGCACTTCCTCCGAGGTGAGACCATCCAGCTTCGAGGCGACATGATTGTAAAAAATCGTAATCCCGTTTGCGTCCACGACGTGAATCCCTTCGTCAATGGCCCCGAGTATCGCTTGCAGCATCTCCACTGTATCAGACATTGGCATCCTGGCATTTCACTCCCTTCATCCATGCTGCCAAAAAATCATCACTATGCCGAATATTCGGCACTTTCCATTTATGATCACTTACTCACGATAGCTTTTCCTTTGCACCACGAGCACAGCAGTAAACACCAGGTGCCCCAGTACCCAAATAACAAGTGCAGTCCACGACATCGCATTTCCGCTGAGCAGACTAAACGGCAAAAATGCGATGGCAAATGCAAGCATCCAGTACATGACGTATTTGACGGCATCCACGGCTCGGCTCTCCGGATAAAATCGCCGCCACAAATACGCGATGACCACGCTGATGAACAGGTGGATCAACAGCTCGACAACAGAGGGCAGGCTTTCCATTCCCGGCACATAGCTGACATCAATCAGCACGGCAAACGTGCCGGTGCCAAACAAAGCATCGCCCAGAGCCAAAAACGCTGCCAGAGCGAGGCCGGCAAGCAGTCCGTTTACAAGGCCAAACTTCATGCTCACTCCCCCTTCTCCCTCCCGCCGTGTACCCCTATTGTACGTGTAAAAAACCGCCCTTGCCAAGGGCGGCCCGCAAAAGAAGGCTTTACCCATGACTCGGTACGGCCACACTACCGGATCTGGATAGTCAGTTCATGTTCTCCTGCATACTGCTCGTTCATCCAAAGCTGATAAGCGAGCTCCACACGGGCAGGCATCTGCTCTTCATAGCGAATCCGCAGCTTATTCGTATGGGTCTCCATAGCAAAAGGGCCATAAGGGCTCTGATAGCTGGAATGGGTGCTTGCTCCCTTTTCAAATTGCTGGCGTGTCGATACCCCGCCTTGGCGCACGAGGGTGATCGACTGGTCCGTCAGCTTGAGGGTCGTGCTGACTTCACCCGCACCTTCCACCTGTTCCTTGTAAGTCAAATACCAGGCTCCAACCTTTTGCACGCATTTTCCTTGATAGGCATGGGTCGATTCTTCCCATTCTCCATCAACCCGATGCTTGGCTGTCAATTCAATTTGCACATCTTGCATGATCGCTTCCACTCTCCACAATTTCGTCCCATTCACATCTTTTCCATCCGTTCATTTTACTCTTCAACGATCTTCTGTTGCAACTGCGGCGCGGTTCGTAGCCTCCGCCAGCATGGAGCGCATCGTGACGGCGATTCCCACAGCCGCAAGCAGCAGGAGTCCCGCCAAAACCAAATACCCTGCGCTGGCCCCTGTATAATCGATCATCATGGTAAAGAAGCCGATCAAAACAAGCCGCATCATCATGCCGATCGAATTGAAAAAGCTCATGACCCTTCCCATAAAGTGTTTGGGCACGATCGTCATATAGAGGGATTGCCGTATCAGCCGGACAGAGGCATTGCACCAGCCGTAGACCATGTAGGATGCGACCAACGCCCAGCCGTGCGGTAAAGAAACCATTGCGACAATCACAATGGCAAACAGCAGCGTGTTGCCCACAATCGCCGAGAATTGCCCCATTTTTGCAACCATGATGGAGACGAGAACGCCTGCAGCCACCGCTCCGATCGCGTAGGCCATTTCTCCGAGCGAAAAGATCGATACATCTGCCTTCAGCGTCTGGCTCACATAAACCGGCTTCAGCAGATTGCTCGCCATGATCGCGATGAACGGCATCATGGCAGACATCCCAAAGATCAGAAAGCCCCTCTTTTCCTGTATGTAGCGCCAGCTTTGCCCCAGCTGTCCCAGCCAGTTGACCCTCTGATTCGCTTTGGCTTCCCCTTCCAGCGTAAAGGTGTACCTCATGGTGGACAGCAATCCGAATGCAAACAGATACGTCAGAGCATTGAACAGGATAACGATGTGCAAGCCGTACGAGTTCAACAAAAATCCGGCTACACCGCCAGCGAGAACGGAAGCGGTCTGCCCCTCGATCTCAAGCAGACTGTTGATGCTATTGTAATGCCTCGGTTCGAAGCCTTCTTGCACCAAAGCAGACTGAGCCGGGTAGTGAATCTGATACATGAACGTCGTCACCAGGTAAATGGCGATCAGCATCCACTCCATGTACGAGCCGAAAAATCCCCATACGGCCAGAACGCCAAGCACGCTTGCGCCAATCAAATTTTCCACCAACAGCATTTTTTTGCGGGAAAAGCGATCGATCAACGTGCCAATGTAAGGACCGATAAAAAACATCAGGACAGCGGAAGTAAACATCGTCGATCCCAAAAGCTGCGCTGAACCCGTCTTCTCAACCAGATACCAAGCAATCCCGATCATCGTCATCCCTTGACCAAATCCGGAAAATAAATTGGAGAAAAACAATTTGCGGAAATCGATGTTCGCAAAAACCTCTTTCATCGGATACATCTCCCCCGTCACAGCTTCTTGTGAACATCGTACCTTTATTAGTATATTTTGTAAACTAAAATGTTTAAAAATAATACGACATAAGAACAAGAAGCAAAAACGCCACCGGAGATTGTATCCGGTGGCGTTTGGCTGTTGTCTGTTATTTTACAAAGCTGAGCAGAAGCTCGCGCACGATTTTGGATGCAACGATTTGCGTCATTTCGCTGTGATCGTATACAGGTGCTACCTCTACCAGATCGCAACCGATGACGTTCGCCCCGTTGTTTGCCATGAAATGAATGGTGTCCAACAGTTCACGAGACGTGATGCCGCCTGCTTCAGTCGTACCGGTACCCGGCGCGTGGGCTGGATCGAGCACATCGATGTCGATCGACAAGTAAATCGGGCGGTTGCCGATGGTTGGCAGCACCTTTTTCACTGGTTCCAGCACGTCGTATTTGTACAGGTGCATGTTTTCTTTCGCCCACTCGAACTCTTCGCGCATTCCGCTGCGAATTCCGAACGAGTACACGTTCTTGCCGCCGATCAGGTTGCACACCTTTTTGATCGGGGTGGAATGGGAATACTGGTAGCCCTCGTAGTTGTCGCGCAGATCGGTATGCGCGTCAAAGTGGAAAACCACCATATCCTTGTATTTTTCATAAACCGCTTGGAAAACAGGCCAGGAAACCAAGTGCTCTCCGCCCAGTCCGAGCGGGAACTTGCCGTCTTCCAGCACTTTCGCTACGAAATTGCGGATCATGTCCAGGCTGCCTTCCACATTCCCGAAAGGAAGAGGAATGTCGCCTGCATCAAAGTACTTGATTTCTTCCAGCAGTCGGTCGAGGTACGGGCTGTACTCTTCCAGGCCGATGGATACTTCACGGATCCGGGCAGGACCAAAACGGGAGCCCGGACGGAAGCTTACCGTCCAGTCCATCGGCATGCCGTAGATGACTGCCTGGCTCTCTTCGTAATTCCCGTGGCTGCGAATGAAGACATTGCCGGAGTATGCTTCGTCAAAACGCATTCTTCTTCGTCCTCCTCCGATTAGTCGCGGGTCAGCTCAGCCACGAAGTTAGGCAGTTTGAAGACAGCGTGGTGCAGGTCCGCATTGTAGTATTTTGTATCGAGATTTTTGATTTTGGTCGGATCTACTTCCAATGGATCGTGCTGTTTGGAAGCAATGGTGAAGCTCCACAGACCGGATGGATAGGTCGGGATGCTGCAAGTATAGAGACGGGTTACCGGGAAGATCGATTTCAGATCTTTGAATACGCGCTTGATCAGCTCGCGGTTGAACCATGGAGACTCTGTTTGCGCAACCATGATGCCGTCTGGTTTCAGCGCATCATAGATACCTTGGTAGAAGCCTTTTTCGAACAGGCCCACTGCCGGTCCTACTGGTTCCGTGGAGTCAACCATGATCACATCGTATTCGCCTTTGTGGTCATGAATGTGTTTGATGCCATCGATCACTTGCACGTCAACGCGGGAATTGCCAGTCAGCGCGCTTGCGATCTCTGGGAAGTATTTTTTGCAGGACTCAATTACGCCACCGTCGATTTCAGCCAAAACCGCTTTTTCCACGGATGGATGCTTCACGATTTCACGGATTGCTCCGCCGTCGCCGCCGCCTACTACCAGGACCTTTTTCGGGTTCGGGTGAGTATTCAGAGCTACGTGAGTAATCATCTCATGGTAAACAAACTCATCGACATCAGTGGTCATAACCATGCCGTCGAGCACTAACATGCGTCCAAATTGCTTGGTAGTAATCACGTCGATTTGTTGAAACTCGGTTTTTTCACTGTATAGGGTGTCGGTAATTTTCGTTGTAATCCCGTGATTTTCCGTTTGTTTCTCGGTGTACCACAATTCCATGTTCATGGTTATGTAACCTCCTTCAAGTAACCGCATGTATTAGAAGACTTGACATTGCCAAGTCTTTTAGGGCAACCTTAGCATTCCTTTGTTTAAAGGTCCCTGCTATTGCTGCGCTCCGACTATCACATTGGACTATCATATCAATACTTTCAGATAGTACAAGAAAATTATAGTGGCTGTCCTTCAAAATGCAAGGTTTTTTTGGACATGCTTCCTTTGATTGGCTAAGGGAAGTTTATCCAGTGATTGGCTGACCCATACTAGGATTATCTTGTGTCTTAGTATGTCCCGATTCGGACAATCCATCGGGAGAAAGGAGGATTTGCACATGGAAGTAATTCGGGAAGCCCCCCTGATCCGATATTTTCGGTGGGCCAAGAAATTCGTAAAATTTGTCATTCTCAGCCTATTATGCGTATCGTTTGCTGCCCTGCTCTTGATCTTGTATTTGCGCTCGCAGCCGATGCCAGAGACCTTCGTCAAACAAACCACGACGATTTACGCTGCGACAGGCGATGTATTGGATACGATGCATCGCGGTGAAAACAGGATCGTCGTGCCGATCGGCGATATTTCTCCTGCTCTCGTCGATGCGACCATTGCCATTGAGGACCGGACGTTTCGAGAGCATTACGGCTTTGACTGGAGGCGCTTGGCGAAAGCCGCTTATGTGGATGTCATCCATATGGACATGCGTCAAGGCGCCAGTACAATCACCCAGCAGCTGGCGCGCAACCTATACTTGAGCCTGGACAAAACGTGGGAACGGAAAATCAAAGAAGCCCTGCTCGCGATCCAATTGGAGCTGAACTATAGCAAGGACGAGATTCTGGAGATGTACATGAACCAGATCTACTACGGGCATTCCGCCTATGGGGCACAAGCTGCCGCCCAAACGTATTTCGGAAAAGATGCCAAAAATTTGACCATCGCCGAAAGCGCCATGCTGGCCGGCATTCCGAAGGGACCTTCGTACTACTCCCCTTTTGTTGATTTTGAGAAAGCCAAATCACGTCAAAAGCTGATTCTGGATGCCATGGAGCGCGACGGAATGATCACCCAAAAGCAAGCTGAGCAAGCTTTGGCTGAAACCATCAAGCTAAAGGATCGATCCACGGAGAGCGTGGCGGAGCAAGCTCCTTACTTCCGGGACTATATCGCGAATTTGGTGAAAAACAAGTATGGCATTGACGAGGAGATGTTTATTCACGGGGGCTTGAAGATCCATACGACATTGGACCCGGTCATGCAAAAAAAGGCGGAGGATATCGTCGCATCCGTATTGCCAAAGGATAATCCAAGCCTTCAGGTAGCATTGGTAGCGATGGACCCCTCCACCGGATACATCAAAGCAATGGTCGGAGGCCGTGATTACAAGCAAAGCCAATACAACCGGGCCCTAGGAAAACGGCAACCTGGCTCGTCATTTAAGCCCATCATGTACCTGGCGGCGCTGCAAAACGGATATACCCCGCTGACCATGATGAAAAGCGAGCCGACGGTCTTTACCTACGACAATAACAAGCAATACATTCCAAACAACTTTGGAGGAAGATATGCCAACGCGATGATCAACATGCGGGAGGCAATCAAGACCTCGGATAATATTTACGCAGTAAAAACCATCGACTTTTTAGGTCCGCAAAAGGTCGTGGACGAAGCGGTCAAGCTGGGTATTACCAGTCCCTTGCAGGCAGTGCCTTCCCTGGCTCTGGGCACCTCGCCCGTCTCTCCGCTGGAGCTCAATACGGCTTATTCGGCTATCGCCAACAAGGGGGAAGCTGTCAAAGCGATAGCAATCACCTCCATCGAAGACAATCAGGGAAACATTTTGGTCGAAGAAAAAACGGAAAAAACACCTGCTGCAGACCCGGTAGCCTCCTCCTTGCTGACGAATTTGATGCAAAGTGTGTTTGAACGCGGCGGCACCGGCTACCGTGTGGTCAATGAACTGAATCGGCCCGTTGCCGGGAAGACCGGATCCACTGACTATGATGCCTGGTTGAGCGGATTTACGCCGCAGCTCGTGTCCACCGTATGGATCGGATACGATAAAAACCAAAAAGTGGATGACGTAAAAGAAGGGTATTTATCCAAAAAAATATGGGCGCAGTTTATGGAGAGTGCCTTGAAGGACCAGCCTCCTGCTTTGTTTGATATGCCTGCAGGGGTGGTATCCGTCTACATCGATCCTCATTCAGGAAAACTGGCCACTGAGCACTGCCCTTCCCCTCAGTTATTTTACTTTAAGAGTGGGACGGAGCCACAGGATTATTGCACGGACCATTTACCTGCCAATGTCGCACCGACTCCGTTAAAACCACCCGATACCTCCTCGTTCTGGCAGCGAATGGGCAGTTGGTGGAAACCAAATGAATAGCAGCACACAGAAAAGGGACGTGGTTGTGGCCACATCCCTTTTTTGCGCAAGAACGACCGTCCACTAGAAAAAGGTCGTTCCTCTATTTTCATCGCTCGCCGACTGCTGCTCGCCGCCAGCAATCACTCCGTTACCATCCGTAAAGACATGGTCGTTGATCACGGTGATGAGGCCGGCTTGATCGAGCTGATCCAAAACCTCAAACAAGCTTTCCCTTTTTCCAGCAGGCAGCTTGCGTATAAAGTTGTTGATTTCCTGAGGAGACACGTGCGTGCGGAAATGGACGCCGCCGTGCTTCACATAGTGATCATCGTTCGTTCCTTGTACACGGGGTTCTTCGCTCATGGGTAACGCCCCTTCCGGTCAGACTTAAGTTGTCATGCCTTTGTAGTGTTCCGCTCCATGACAAAAGCATGACCTGAAAAAAAAACCTCTGTCACAACGCGAAAGGCTTCTGAGCGTAAGACAAACAGGGAAAGAGTGACGGCTCTTTCCCTGTTTGATGACCTAGTGTACATGTACACAGATATGAAAATAAGTTTACCTTACTCCCAAACTGGTAACAATTGATTTCACCATTTGTTCACAGACCGTTCACGATTTGGCAGAAAGCGTGGTTCCGCCTAACTTTTACAACTAGTGGGGACTAGTCTGGCTTTGGCTGCCCTTGCACTGAGTCAACTATCCAAATTCCTAATTGTGCAAGTTCAAGACAAAGCTTCCTTCAATTCCTCTTTGGAATTGTCAAACATTTCCTCGCTATTCTCAATCAATAGCTTTTTCAAAGCGGCTTTTTCTTTATCTCCCAAATCGGACAGCATGATGCGGCGCTTCATGGAATAATCCATGCGGTTTACATGGTCTGCCAGGATTTTATAGCCGCGGCGCGCTTCCCGATCGACCTCCATATAGCATGCAGTCGCTCCCGCATAGTAAGGTCCCGCTTCGTTTCGGTCTACCGTAACCCATACCAGCCAGTAAGGCTTTCCGTTTGGTACTTCTTCTTTGTTCGTGGTCCATTTAATTCCTTTTTCTACAGCACTTTTGGCATGCAATGCTCCCATATCGATGTAAGCTTCATCTCCATCGATAATGACAGAGGAGACAGCATTCAGGTCCAGTACCCCTTGACCAAAACCGCCGTGTACATCGGTCTTGCCGCTCATGATGGTAAAGCCGCCTTTTTTATTATCAAAAATATCCACGTTAACAACCTCCAGATCATCATTCTCCTTCCTTTATTCTACTCGGAATCGCATATTGAAGCAATTTGACCGTGTGCCCGGTTATGTGCCTGCAGGTTTTTCGTCCTGGTCGGCTTTTTCAGAGCGCCTCTTCCACTTATGGTAAATCCATAGCATAAAGGTGGCGAACAATGACGTATGAATGGCCATCAACAGCTGGATGATCCACATACCCGATCCCAAATAGCCTCCCGCAGAAAGAACGACAACGTAATACAGAAAGCTGGAGATAAACGCCGTCACCAGCGTCCGCCAAATCCGAAAGCCAAAAACAACACGTATGTAACCTGCAATGAATAGCGCGATGATAGGACCTGCCAATTGCCACGCGAACACAAAAGGGCCTAGAAATATCCAGACGAGTATGCTTTCCATACTTGGCTTCCTCGCTTATCGGCCTAGATCCACAGCTTCCTGTAAACCTCGTTGACCTAGCCGGTACCATTTCCCTGTCTCTTGTTCTTCATCCGAATCTTCCGAAGAAAAACGCTGAATTTGCAAGGTAGAGCCTTGCTCTGCATTTGGGTCTTCAAATTCCAGCTCTTCTCCATCTTTTACATGCATGACGACGAGATTGCCGTGATACTCAACGGAGAGGTCTTCCCACCCTTCCTTTTCCTGCTGCTTTAGAGCCAGCCTTTTGCCGGATTTGACAACCGTAACATCAGGAAAGGTCCCATCCGCCCTGGAAAGGATGTACGTGAGATAGGTCTGCTGTTTGCGGGATGAATGACGAAGACCGGGCTGCGTGTCTTCCATGCCTTTCAGCAGGTGAGCCACCTGAGCGATGACCTCGGGCAGCTTCGGCAGTTGGGCGTGCTCTCCCATCACATAGTACTTTTTCTTCATATCTTTTTGCGCGTAGCTGGCACTGAGATACGGTACGGTCCCATCTCCCATCCCTTTGTCATAATAAGGGGTCCATGCCTGGTGATTATGATCGTAGAAATAACCGAGCAGCGTAGGCTGGCCTTGCCCAATAATGGAGTACTGGGGAACGCCGATCGTTTTTGCATCCCATTTTTCATGCAGCTTGCCCGCTTGCTTGACAAGAGGCGTGTAAGAAAGCCGAATCGCTTTGTCTTGCATAAATTCATCGTAGCTATACGGTTCATCCTTGTCCTTTTTCAAGAAGCCCACCGTTTGGAAGTACTTTTTGGATGGCAGCAGTTCGTAAACGGCAGGTGCGTATTCCGATATGACTTTTCCTGTCTCCTCATCCATCCATGGAATGGAGAAATTGTAGCCGTAGCGGATCGCTTGATATGCTCGCGGAGCCCCTATAAACGGTGTCCCCAAGTAGACGATTCGATTTACCTTGGATTGATAGGACACATTGGACAATAGCGTTTCCCTGACCAGCAGCCCGCCCATGCTGTGGGCAACCAGCTGAACCTGACTTGCTCCAGACCGTTCCAAGGCAAGATCGATTTTTTGCTTGAGCGCGACCGCATTTTTCGTGCTGCTGTATCGCCAGTCATACGGCATGGCAAAGAGCGATCGATGCTTTTTATACCCCATCTTTTCCAGCTGCTTCACCATACTGTAGTACTGCTCTGTCGTGTTGCGAATCGGATCCAACGGTGAGTAGGAAAGATATTCGATGGCACGGAAGCCTTCGTCGGCACGCTCCGGAAAAATACGGACACCTTTTTCGCGAGATTGAACATCCGTACTGTTTGGACGTATCGGCTCCAGCCCGAGAAGCCTGCGGTGTCTTGGATCGTTGATGCCGATCAGGCTATCCCCAAGCCCCAACCAAATTTCCGTGATCTTGCCATCCTCTTCGGCTTCCAGTCGAGAGCCGCCGATGCCTGGAATCAGGATGACAGGAATCGTCTTTGTGGCTACTTCGAGCTTGTAGGTATTGGGTGCAAATCCGGAGCGTTGGCTGGCGACCACTTTGACCAGGTAAGTGCCGGGATTGGCCGCAAACGCAATTTGCTCATTGGCGTTTTTCGGCTTTTCCGACTTGGAAAGCACTTTTCCCTCCTGATCCAGCAAATAGAGATCGATATCCATCCCTTCTGAGATCTCCTTTAAATCCAGCCTGATCGTTGATGCCAGCGTAATTCCAAACTGATAGATGTCGATATCGGACAAACCGTGAAGATTTGCTTGCAGCGTCACATCGAAGTCGGTGCCTAAAGAATGGGCTTCATCGAGCGAATCATTGGGCTCGAACTCGTCCAGCTTGGCATCCCCTTGAACATCGACGAAGTCAGCACGCAATCGGTAGTAATAGTCTTTGTGAAAGGAATCACTGTTACCTTGTACTTTGACGTAGTACCATTCCCCTTGTTCGAGGGTGATTCCGTCCACGGCTTCGTCCGCCTGTCCTTCCTTTTCAGCGCGGCCCAGCTCCTGGTTATCCCCAGAAAAAACGTAAAAGTTGTAGTCCTGACCCCTGGGGATATCACGAAGACTGACATTCATCGTTCCATTTTTGGTCGCTTTGATTTTCCACATATCCACATCGCCTGATTTCCCGATCTTGCCATAGGCGTCCTTTGCATCGAACAGCCAATCGGCTTTTCTCACAGTATCGTTGGGCTCCAGCTCAAATGTGGCAGGCCTGCTGCGCAGAGCCGTCTCTCTCGGCTTTTTGTCTGGGGAATACTCTCGGTAAAAGTCTTTTGCCCATCTCTCTACCTGAACCTGCTGCTTGTTTTGAGCACCCTCCTCGCTTGTTCGAGACCCCAAAGGCTCGTCGGATGTAAGGGGTACCAGATGCAGCTGTTCTTCTTTTTGACCCGGATTCAGATCCCACGGGACTTCCTTCAATTCGATCCCATCCGCGCTGAGCTGTACAGATTCCGGTATCCTGATCTGCAAACGAGTCGCAGGCTCATCCTCGTCTGTTCTCCATCCGACCGTCAAAGGGCTTTTCCCGACCGGCTTGACGGCCACTGAAAAACGGGCTCCCTCTTGAATGGAATGGGTGAGCTCCTGATCGTCCTGATTGACGACAAACTCAGGCTCATCTTTTGACCTCTGCAAGGATGCCTGGATGCGCAGCTCCCCTCCCTCTACCCATGCCCATGCCTCTTTTAGTAAGGATTGACGCTCCTCTTTGGCCCAAGCCGATGTAACAAAATCACATCCCAGTAATGTGAGTATCAGTATGAGCAACGCAAGACGCTTGACCGATTTCCCCACAAAAATACCCCCTCGTCTCTTTCTTTCTTCACAGTAGAAAAAGACAGCGCGGGGGCGCAAATATATTTAGTGGGTGGTATGATTTCGTAATCCTTGGCGTTCCCAGGAATTCGCAATGATACGGAACGGGACCCGATAACCATCGAGCTGATGCCCTTGCCCTCCGCTTTTTACCGGGTAGGCAAACCCTTTTCTGGCATCAAATCGGAACTGCACAAAATAGTAAACGGCATACGAGGAGTCCTTTTGGAATCCTCGTTGCTTGTCTCCCATCAACGGAATGTCAACACCCACCTCACGAGACCCAAGCTTGGAAGCGGAATACGCAGTGCCCCTCCACAAAAGCGAGCTGTTTGTCACCAGTGGAAGCACCGATTGCAAAGGGGTTTGCCTCATTCCGGTTTCCGAAATCCATGCTTGTGCAGACACGATGACGGGATATCGGCCACTGACCGGATGTCGATGCCGATCCTGAAGTGCCACCTGAGACAAAATGCGCTCCCCGGCGTAGAAGTCATTGGCCACGCTGTTTGGATAACGGTCTCTCGCGTGGTACTCAGCCCATTCCGCTGTATGATGGATTGACCCCGCAGCATTGGGCTCGAACACCTCAAAGTACCTCTCTCCGCCTTTCACCGTAATGGTGTACCGCCCGTTCATGGTTTTCGCCTCGCTCTTTGCCTCGCATATCTCCTCGTCGTTTTCGTCTGTCGTGCAGCTGTCATAAGTCAGGGCAAAGTGGATGCTGTAATCCATGACGATGACAAATCCGTTAATCTCCGCCTTGTACTTCAGGGATTGCAGCTCTTGGCGCCACGTCGTTTGTGTCGGGACAATCGTTCCTGTGTACAGGTAGTCCCCGCCTGTCGATGCACTGCTCACTTGCCATTGCTGCGCTGTTCCCGGTCCGCTGACTTTCAAGTCTAGCCTGTTCGGGTTGTAAACCGCCATGCTTTTGGCATCAGTAATCCATCCGGGCACCGCTGTAACCGTGACATTTTGAATTCCTTCCCCGCTCACGGATTGCTCGAGCTGCGCCTTGTAGTCCGTGATTTTCGCATTGATTTCCTGCTGGGTCCTTTGAAACCCTTCGTTGATTTTCGTCTGGTCGATCACAACTCGAATCGTCGCAGGCTCGCGTTCCCATACTCCGTCCGTCTGTACGGTCAGCTTTTGCAGCTGGCGACTGTCACTATCGTATATCTCCAAGCCGATTTCCCCACCGTCAAAATTTCCTCCTCCTCCAGGTGGACTCGGGATTTCCGACCCTCCAGTGACAGTCACAGGCCAGAGCGCACGATTGTCGGACCAGTTCACTTCATTGTCCGGCTTGTTTTTGGAAGGATTGATGTTTGCAATGAAGTTTTCCGCTTTCTGTGGATATTTTGTGGGTACCGTAATCGTCCTGACTTCCCCCGGCTTGAACTTATCCACATCCAGCAGTGTTTCTTGTGGAGAGCTCTCCCATCGGACCGCCAGTTTGGTGTCGTGCTCCAGCAGTCCTGCATTTTTTATCTTGAAAGTAATCGTGCTTGCTGTCCCTGATGCTTGCGGCTGTTTGGGCGTGATGGCAAAACTGCTTTTCACGATCAACAGATTCTCACCAGCTGGTGCACTCTCTCCGACCTGGATAAAGAAGTAACCATCGCACAGATTCGACGAAGAGTCCTCGTCATAGAAATTCAGCAGGTAGAGCCCTTCCAGCACCTTGCCTGTACTCTCGTCCTTGGGGAGACGCAGCCAATGATCTTCACTCGGATTTGTTCCATTCGGCAAAGAATGATCTCCCCGATTGAACCTCCATGTCCCCGTATCCGGATCAAACCATTGAACGACGAATTTCGTATCCTCGCTCGTGAACAGCTTGAGATTGTAGCCGGCATGGTCAAAATCGGCCGAATCCAGCTCGACGATTTCCCCGCGTTCCACGTTGCGCGTCCATTTCTTGTCTCCGGACGTGCTTTCCATGCTGATCACCAGGTCATAGCATCGCTTATACGAAAGAACCGTAAAGGCAAATTCCCTGACGCACCCCGTTTCTGAAAGGAACACAAGCTTCATTTTCTCTCCCACCTCGATGTCATCCGGAAGCACGATATCCAGCTTTTCATCGGCGGCCAGCTTCTGACTGAGCGCTACCTTTTTCCCGGCATACTCCAAAAACCACGTACCCGCAGCGCTTGCAGAGACTTTCATATGCGTGTCGTATCCTTCAGACGTTTGGGTAAAGAGCTCCTTGTAGATCGGGTCCGATTCCAAATCGGTGAAAGCTACCCCTCCAGGGGGATATTCGGAAGGCGGTTCCCCGTACTTTTTAAACTTGATTTTGGCCTGCTCGGTAATCGTACAGCTCGAATCTCTCACTTTGATCACAAGCTCCCAGTCGCATTCTGGTCTCCCCAGCCATAGGGCACTTTCGAAATTCAGCTTTACCCGATAGGTCTTCCCCCTCTCCAAAAGAACGTCATGCCGGTCATTCCCTGTGCCAAAGGGCAGGCTGAGCTTTGCAGAGTTCCGCGTCCCCCACCTTTGCCGCCCTCCCACTTCATCGTAGGAGCCCGGCAAAGTCTCCACAGTGCCATCCGGTCTAGTCACATCCCACTTGATTTCTGCCGGACCCTGTTCTCCATTGGCATTCGTGTACTTGGCCTGTAGGCGAACCTCCTCGCCAGGGGCCACTTCGATCGTCGAGCCTTTGCCCATGCTGCTGCCATTTACGGAAATGATCGGGCAACGATCAGTCCCGTCCTCCCCGTCTGCCACCTCAAAGGTCTTTTGCCAGCAATCCGTTCCATCATCGCTTTCATAGGCAATCGTAAAGGTACCTGCCGCAGGAGCGTCCGTGATTCCCACTTTCCGGTTGTTTCCTGAGCCGCTCTGCATCACTGCACCGCTGTGAGTAAACGTCCCTGCTTTTTTGGCAGTAGCGATGATTCTGGTACCCTCTTTCACGGTGATCCTCTCACCGCCGCTTGACACACCCGCAAGCTCCTTGTCGCTGTTTTCCTGCTCCAATCGCAAGTCCATGGTGATTCGTGTGCAAGCTCCCGGCGGCTCGGGGTCAGGATCAGGATCCGTCGGTACCTCGCCTACGGTGAACTGATAGGTATACGGAATCGACACACTCATGCTTGGCGAGCCTTGTCTCGCCCGATGATGCCTGTCCGTGATCGTGAGGGAAACCTCGTACAGACCTGCTTCAGTGGGCTTGTACTGATAGGATTGGCTCCAGGGAAAAGGCTTGGGGCTGCTCGACTCGTTCACCAGTGGCAGGTAACCGCTCTGGTCGGGAACCTCCCTGTTTGTTTCAAATTGGTAGTAGCCCTTCCCAGTTGTCTTGTTGATGACGGACAAATTCCAAATAAGAATGCCACGGTCATAGTAAGAATAGTCCGTGGCATTCGCCGTAATGGTCACTTGTTCGTTGACCGCGTATTTGGTTTTGTTGGTCGATACTTGCCCGGTGGGTAGTGAGGTGGTACGGAAGTGGCCTACCGAAATATATCCATTTCCGTTTGGCTCGAGGTTGTCCCCAATGGTGTAGCCGGCACCACCGGAGGCTGTAGCGAGTTCTGCGAGGTTGTAGGCTTGGTAGGGTTGCATAGAGGGATTTGTTATGTTTGAAATTGTTCTACTATAAACATTTGCATTTCCTCCAAGGATATAATTAGAGTTTCCATTAAACCTTTGTATCCAATACAAAGCCTCATCAAAATCTTTACGAGCATCCTGAGCTGAAGGAGAGTAGACATAGTACCAGCCACGGTCAGCTTTTTCATGTAGATCTGCAAATCCAATTGTATGACGTGCGTCTTGATTACCATTAATCTCAATTATTGAATCCGTTGCTCCTAAGTTTGCAGTAATTCCTTGAATAAGAATTTCATCAAAACCATTGGGTGGGCCAATTTTTTTATCTAGATTTATTATCCCCAGTTCAATCCCTCTATTTACTGGCATAACAGCTAAAACATTTAATGGCGCTATTATAAATAGCAAAGAATAAAATAAACTAAACACAAAAAGCAGATACTTCCTGTGCCTCAAACTTTTACACCCCTCATTATTTTGTTAGAGAAAATTGCTTACTTTTTATATCTCTTTTTAAAGTTTGGGTTTGATAATGAAATATTCCTGCGTCAGATGAATCAAAGTTACTTCTAATTGAGAGAACCATTGTTGCATTTACCTTTTGCAGATTAACTTTAAACGACTCCCCATTTAAATACCCCAATCTACCATTCTCCATAGTGACAAAACTAACCCGAATCGTAAAATTTTTATCTCCTTTTGGCACAATACCACTGATTTGACCATTGGATATATTTAAACTCCTCTCAAACTCCTCCGCCCACTTCTCCCCCAACTCCAACTGCTCCTTATCCTTCCAAAGATACCCCAGCATCTTCGCCGCATCCCCCCGCGTTACCGGCAAATCTTCCCGGAATCTTGGCTGGCCGGCCGGGGCTGGGTCCATCCATCCCCATGTGATCAGCGCGCCGGTGTGCGTGTAGCCGTTCATTTTGACGCCGCGATACGGTTTCCATGCGTTGAAGACGAGCTGAGCCGCTTCTTCCTTGGTCAACAGTTTATTGGGATCGATCTTGATATTGGTCAGAATTCCAGCCTTTTGAGCTCTCTCATAGGTTCCCTTGGCCCAATGCCCGGCAGGCAGCTCTGGCACGGGCGCAGTCTCTTTGATCCCGCGGATCGCTACGAGACTCGCTACGAATTGAGATTGAACGATCTGTTTGTCCGGGTAAAATCGTCCGTCGGGATATTTCCAGATGAAGCCCTTCTGCAAGCCTAGGAGAATTGCATCCTTGGCGGGATGAGTGGCATAATCGGTCATGGTTTGCAAAGGCTGGGCTGCCGCAGCCGGATAGACCGACCAGGTACCTCCCCATAACGATTGTCCAATTGTGATTCCCACCATCATGAAGCTTGTCCCCAAACCTTTCCAAAGCATCTTCATCACCGATCCCCCTCATGTACTCCCTCCATATTTTACCTATTTGTTCCATTTCCAGAAAGAGGATAATCAAGATTTTTTTGAAAAAAGCTTCGAAGTACAGCCTCAGGCACGTCTCCTTCCAGCTTGTCCATCACGGTTCCATCCCTCACTACGAAAATAGTCGGTGTCGCTTCCGCTCCCAATCGCAGTGCCTCCTTCAAATCCCGTTCCTCTCTGATATCCAGACGCTCCACACTGGTCTGTGGATATTCCTGCAGAACAGTCTCCAAGGTCGGCCGAAACGTCTGGCAATATCCACAGGAATCACTAAATACATACACAATCTTCGAGTCTTGAGAGCTGGCTGCCGCCCACCCCCACGCCGTTAACACCGTTATCAACAGACTACCCACAGCTGTCATCCACAGCCATTTTGCTCGCATCCCAAACACGCCCAACCATCCTCCCTTTTCCATGTACCACACACCACCTATCCAATTATCAAGGAGCCCTTGTCATCATTATGAACCGCTGCACTGAGACAAAAAAAACAGACCCGCTTAAAGGTCTGTTGATCGAAGATAGCTCTGAGGCCACATACCGTACGATTCGTAAGGCAAAGGCTGCCGTTGGATGGTTCACCCAATTCCAAGTTGCCGATTAGAAAACTTGGCTACGCCAAGCCTTTTCACCCAAAGGGCACAAGTCTCGCTTTCTCCCTTCGTTCAAAGTCTCGCTATGAATCTGCGTATAAAAAAAGACGCATCCCAAACTTTTGCAAGTTCAGCTCATACGTCCTGCGATCCTGTGTACGCTTTCCTTTTCCTGTCTTCCCTAAATCAACGGGCCGTCGTGTTCCGCATTCATCATTTCCCGCAATTCTTCCACAAACGCTTGCCCCTTTTGGATTTCCTCCTCGGTGTAACGCTGTTTGCTCTTGAAGGTAAAGATCTTGGCCTTCATCTCTTCGTACGGCAGATCACTGAAATACAAAATCGTGGAGACCAGCTCCAGAAAGCGGGAGTTCTCTTCGTTCATGCGGCGTATCACGTGCTCGCCGCTGCCGAAGTCCACCTCATGAAAACGCAAAAAATCCCTGCCCGTCTCATTCAAGGAATAACGGTACATATGGATGGCGCCCTTGCTCTCCATTTGCTCGTCAAGAAGACCCATGTTGCACAGCTCATCCACCCGCAGTGTCAGCTCCTCCGAGTATGGACCATACATATGAAACTCATAGCGTTCATCGAAATCCATTTGCAAATGTTTTCCTATGTACACCATCTTTTGCAGCTTTTTCCGCCCACTCACTTCGCCTACGATTTCGATCAAGCGTATGATTTTGGCGTGACGATTAAGCATCTTCCATCACTCCCAGACGTTCTCGAATCTTCCGGGATACATCACCCGGCAATGCCATGACTGTATCTAAAGGAAAGTACAATTTGTAATCAAAACGGCGTTTTCCGCTGATGGCCTGTACGAGCTCAGACTTCTGCGACAGCTCGACAAGCTCTCCCGACGGCATCAGGAGCATGATCGGGATCCGCTCCTCTTCTTCACCGGCACGGTAAAAATCATACGGAAGATCGGAGGTGGTGTCTACCTCCAAATAATACATCGGATCAATGCCCGCCTTTTGGAACTCTTCCTTCAGTTCTGC
Source organism: Brevibacillus choshinensis (assembly GCF_016811915.1). Classification (NCBI taxonomy): domain Bacteria; kingdom Bacillati; phylum Bacillota; class Bacilli; order Caryophanales; family Paenibacillaceae; genus Brevibacillus; species Brevibacillus choshinensis. The sequence goes on from NZ_CP069127.1 coordinate 5,843,952, forward strand.
CAGCAAGCGGAAATCTCTAGGGTTATATTCGACGTATTTGTAGAGATTCCTGTCCAAAAAACGTCCGCACAAATCTTTCAAAATCGGATCGGCTTCGCTTCTCCACAACTGCATGTAGAAAAGAATGATCGATTCGTCGAGAGCCAAATAATCCTTCAGCTCCACCTTGTCCTGCAAAAACGGAAGCAGCAGGACAGGCTCCTGTGTAAACGGATAGCCTTGGGAAAAAAGCACTTTGGCCCGCTGGAATATTTTCCGCAGCACCACCTCTGCACTGCGCGTTACCGGGTGGAAATACACTTGCCAGTACATTTGGTAGCGGGACATGATGTAGTCCTCGACCGCGTGCATCCCGCTGAATTTAAAGACGATGCCATCCTCCTGCGGACGCATCACCCGCAAAATGCGCTCGATCTCGAAATTGCCGTAATTGACTCCTGTATAGTAGGCATCGCGCAGCAAATAATCCATCCGATCCGCATCCAATTGACTGGAGATCAGGCTGACGATGAGCTTGTTATCGTACGTTTTATTGATGACCTCCGCCAGCTTCTTTGGAAAGTCCTCATCAAAGCGGCGAAGTATGCGATTGATCTGCGTATCTCCCAAGAGGATGGCCCGCGTCCAATCCTCGTGATGATAACGAAATACCTTTTCAAAGGAATGGGAAAATGGACCGTGGCCCACATCGTGCAGCAGACCGGCGCATAGGCAGAGCAGCTTTTCCTCATAGGTAAGCTTGATTCGTTCCTCGAATTTCTCCAAAATCCTGCGCATCAGCTCGTAGACGCCGAGCGAATGGTTAAACCGGCTGTGCTCGCCACCGTGAAAGGTAAAATAACTGGTGCCCAGTTGCTTGATTCGGCGCAGCCGCTGAAATTCTGCAGAATTGATCAAATCCCAGATGAACTTGTCACGCACATGGACATATCGGTGCACCGGGTCTTTGAATACCTTTTCCTCATGGAGAAGCTGGGGCTGTTGCATCCTGGACACTCCCTTCCTCTTTACGCATTCTCTCTATTTTTCGCTCTCCTAGTTGCCCCTATCATATCACAGCCTTTTCCCGCGGGAAAACGCAGACGCGGATTCCAGGCTCGTACTCCGGACAAAAAGAAAAAAAGAAGCCCCAAGGCAAGGACGGGACTGACCCCGTAATGTGAGACAAATCAAAACACCTTCAAGAGAAAACAACCATGTCGTAAGATATGGGGACAACCTTGGAGGTGTTTTTGCGTTGGCAACAAGAGTTAGTTATCCCGTAGAAATTAAAATGAAAGCAATTGAAATGCGTCTTGCAGGCGTCACCAAAAAGCAGATCATGCAAGAACTAAATATAAAAAATAAGACCCAAATTCAACAGTGGATGCGCTGGTATCGTAGTGGAGACGTTCATCGTCTTCAGCAACCTGTAGGAAAGCAATACAGTTTTGGAAGAGGGCCGATGTACGATTCTGAACTGGAACAGGTCAAAGCAGAGAATCGTTTTCTAAAACAACAACTGGACGTTCTAAAAAAGTTAGAGGAGTGGGAAAGGAGGTGTCACCAGAAGTAATCGTTCCTTGGATGGAGTCCATTCGTGGGCAAGTAAGTGTGGGCCAAGCTTGCGCGTGGCTTGGTATCCCTCGTTCTACCTACTACCGTTGGAAAGCTGCATACGGGAAAAGAAACGAGGATCTCGTTGTGGGAAAGATTCGGCAATTATGTATTCAACATAAGTTCCGTTATGGGTATAGAAAGATTACAGCTCTGATGCGAGCTGAGATGTCTATTAATCATAAACGAGTACAACGTATCATGCAGCGTGAACAACTACAATGCCGAGTGAAGGTGAAGAAGCGCAAGACAACAGGTCAACCTTCTTATGTAGCAGATCATCTCCTGCTGAGACAATTTCAAGCAAGTGCCCCAATGCAGAAATTAGTGACCGACATTACTTATTTACCTTACGGAAGTAAACTTTTATATTTATCGAGCATCATGGACTTGTACAACGGTGAGATTGTGGCATACAGTATTTCTGACAAGCAAGACACATCGTTAGTCCTCGATACGCTATATCAACTGCCAGACCAACCTGGAATGATGCTTCATAGCGATCAGGGCAGCGTGTATACGTCTCAGGCGTATCAAGCAGCAGTAAAGGGAAAAGGCATTACCATGAGCATGTCCCGTAAGGGTACGCCCGCTGATAATGCCCCATCGAGTCGTTTCATTCCACACTAAAGTCTGAAACGTTCTATCTCGATAATTTTATCTGTACGACGACGGCCATCGTTGTACAGATTGTCCAAAACTACATTCATTACTATAACTCAATTCGCATTCAAACGAAACTAAACAACCAGTCACCGATTCAATTTCGGCAACTGGCTGCTTAAATGGCTAAGGTGTTTTGATCCCTGTCCTACGGACGGGGGTCAGTCCCGACTTTTCCTCAGGGCGCTTCTAAAAAACACTTCATTTGCTTAGTTCAGTTCTGCCTCCGGTCCGTACAAATCGGGGCGCTTTGCCGCCTTCCTCGCCAGCTTTTTCATTTTGCGCTGGGTCAATACGGTGTAAAAGGAAGGAACGACGATGAGAGTCAATAGGGTCGAGAACAGCAGCCCCGAGATAATCGTAACCGCAAGAGGTTTAAACAGCACATCTCCCGAAATAGCGAGAGGCATCAAACCGGCCACAGCGGTCATCGACGTCAACAGAATGGGCCGCAAACGAGCCTCCCCTGCCTGAATCACCGCCTGCTTCAATTCCACTCCTGCATGACGTGCTTCTTCGATAAACTCGATGAACACGATGCCGTTTCGCACGACGATACCGGAGAGGGAAATTACCCCCATCATGGTCATGAATCCGAGCGGTGTCTGCGTCACAAACAGCCCGATGAGGCTTCCCGCCACTGCGAGATAGACCGTGCTCATGACCAGCACCGGAATGGTGAGCGAATAGAACTGCATGGCGATCAGGATCAAAATCAGGAAGACTACCAGAATGGACAATTTGCCCATATCAATAAAGATGTCGGTCTGCTCAGAAGTCTCCCCGCCAATTTCGAAACGGTATCCTTCCGGCAAGGAGATGCCGCCCAGCTTGGCACCGATCTCGGTCATTACCTCCGTAGCGGTCCGCCCCTTCAGGTCACTGGAAATCGTCACAGTACGCGACAAATCCCGGTGCGGAATCGCTTGCGTGCTAAATGTCGGCTTGACCTCAGCCAGCTGGGAAAGCGGGATGAGCTCGCCTCTTGCGTTGGCAATGCTGAGCCGCTGGAACAGCTGGGCCGGCTCCTCCTGCCCTTTTTGCAGGAACAGCTTGATGTCGATCAAATCGGTACCTGAATCAAACTCGCTGACCGTAATCCCTTCGCTGACGAGGCGCAGCGTCTGGGACAGATCCGTGTAGTTGACCAGCTTCTGCTCCATGAGCTCTTTGTTGATGACGAATTCCAGCGTATACCGTTCCACGCCGAAATTGTCCTGTACATCGTATGTGCCCGAAACATTGGCAACCAGATCCTTCACTTGTGCGGACAGCGAGCGGAGCGTTTCGATGTCTTCTCCGTAGATGCGAATCACGACCGGCTTGCCGACTGGCGGTCCGGCCTCAAGCTGCGTCGGGAGAATCGTCGCATCCGGATACATCTTTTTGAATTCCTCTGCCCACGGCTCCATCATGTCCTCGATTTTCGCCTTCTTCTCGTCGAAGCGGACAACCAGCTGCCCGACCGTGATCCCGCTGCCCGCGCCCGTATCTCCACCGAACATCTTGGGAGCACTGCCACCTGCGTAGGATGCGACGGATTCGATCGCCGGCTGTTTTAAAATCCAATCGGAAACACCGCGAACGACCCGGTCGGTCTCGTAGACACTGCTGCCCACCGGTACGCGAATATTGACCAGGAACTGCGGACGGTCGTCATTGGGAAACAGCTGCACTGGTGTCATCGGAATCAAACCGTATGCCGCCGTCCCTATCAAGACGCCGATCATGCCTGCCAGCAGCGGACGTCGTAAAATCTTCGGCATCAGCTTGCTGGCATACCATTTTGTCAGTTGGTTCAATTGTTTTCCTAAAAGGCCTGCAGGCTTTCGGTAGCCTTCTGCACCTGCTTTCCGTCGCTGTTCGTACCATTGGCGGAAAATCGGAATGATCGTGAGCGACATGATCATCGACGCCACCATGGTGAGGGAAATAATAACCGGAACCGGTCGGATGAACTGCCCGGCATTCCCGCTCAAGAACATGAGCGGAGCAAAGGAAGCAATCGTCGCCAGCGTCGCGGTGACAATGGAAATGGACACTTCGTTCGCGCCATTGACTGCAGCTTTCAATGGCTTTTCACCCAAGACGGAGAGGCGGCGCTCGATATTGTCATTGACCACGACTGCATCGTCTACGAGAATCCCCAACACGATAATCAAAGAAACGATAGAGATCATATTCAGGGAGATCCCCAATGTCGGCAGGAACAGGAGTCCGACTGCCAACGAGATCGGTATGGCCAGAGCCACCACAAAGGAGGTAATCAGGTTCAAACCGAGTGTACATACCAGTAAAACCGCCACGATCGCGATCAACATTTCTCGCGTCAGATCAGAGAACAGCTCATCAACCCGTTCATTCTGACTGTAAATGGAATGCTTTTCAGCCCAGACCGGGAGAGACTTGGAGAGTGTGACCATCATTTCATCCACGCGCTTTTGCAGGGAGGGAACATCGCTTCCCGTCTCCGCGTTGACACTGACGGACAGTGACGGCTTTCCGTTGTAGTAGGACATCGCCTTGACAGTCTCGGTCGTCAGCTTCACTGTTCCAATATCCTTCAGGTAGATCGGATACCCTTGCTGAGAACGGCTGATAATCACCTGATTCAGCTCTTCTACATCGGCTGTCTCTGCCAATTTGAGCTGGTAGGTACGCTTGTCAGTGGTCAGGTCACCCAATGGAATTTTTTCATTTTCCTTTTTGACCGCCATCAACACCTGACCCCAGGTGAGTCCATATTGGCTCAGTTTTTGCGTATCGACCTCGATGTGCACTTCCTGCTCGGGCAGCCCCTCTACCGTCACATCAGCGACGTTGGGGATCGTGCGCAGCTGCTCTTTCCAGGACTTCATCAAGGTGCGCAGGCTGTACAGTTGCTCGGTGGAATCCGCCGTAACCGCAAACGTCTGAACGAACGTCCGGTTCAAATCGTCATTGATGATGGGCTGCTTCGCATCAGCTGGCAGATCTGCCTCCGCGTCCTTCACCTTTTTCCGCAGCTCATCCCATTTCTGCTTCGGGTCCACGCCGCTCTTCGTTTCCAGCACAATCGAGGAAACACCCAGCGTGGACGTAGAGGAGATATAATTAAGGCCCTGCAGCTCGTTGATTTTTTCTTCCAGCTTTTTCGTAACCGTCTGCTCTACTTTTTCTGGAGAAGCCCCCGGGTAAATCGTCGTGACCGTAGCCATGTTGATAATGATGTCAGGCGACTCCTGCTTTGGCAGCTGAAAGAAGCTAAGAAGTCCGACAAGCACGATCATTACGAAAAACAAAAGCGTAATTTTGCGCTTGCGCACGATGTACTCGATCACGGTTTTGTACCTCCCGCAGCCTCGATGGGATCACCGTCAAACAATCGATCCACACCTTTGACGATCAGCTCATCTCCCACTTTCAGACCGCTTTTGATCTCCAGACGATCATTGGTCAATTGGCCGATCGTTACCGCTGCTTTGACCGCTTTTCCACCTGCATTCACAAATACGTGCGCATCGTTTACTCCTCTGCTCAGGACTGCTTCCACCGGGACGTAAATGCCTTCCTGCCCCTTCATGGTCTTAGTCGCTTTCACGACCTGACCCGCAAACCAGTCATGCTTCGGATTCGCCAGCTGCACTTCGACTCCGATTGTTCCCGTGCTTTGATTGGTGCCAGGGAAGATTTTCACGACTTTGGCATCCCGTTTTTGTCCATACAGCTCGAGGGACAGAGTCTCCCCTTCTTTCCAGGAGGAAATCTCGCGGTCAGGCACGGGCAGCACCACTTTCAAGACATCGATGTTCCCCACCTGATAAACGGGAGTGCCGGGACTGACCAGTGTACCGGTCGAGGACAGCTTTGCCATGATCGTCCCACTGATGGGCGCCCGCAGCTGAGCCTTTGCCAGCGTGGTTGCCGCCACTTCCTTGGCCACTACAGCTTGATTGTAGCTCGCACGGGACAGATCCCTATCTTCTGCACGCGCACCTTGCATCACCAGTGAATAAGACTGCTGTGCGTTCTGCAGGTCTTTCTCAGCCAATGTCAGGCCGTTCTGCGCGTTTTCGAACTCGCTTTTGGAAATCGCTTTTTCCTGATACAGCTGTTCGACCCGCTTGAAATCATCCTGCACCTTCTTAAACGCCGTCGTTGCTTTTTCCACCATCAGCCTAGCCTGAATGACCTCTTGTTCCCGAGCCCCGTTGTTCACTTTGGTCATAGTGGCTGCCGTCTGCTGTACCGCCGCATTCGAAGAGGCTACCTGCAAAGCGTAATCCTGCGCATTGACGCGAGCTAGGACGTCGCCAGCCTTGACGCTGTCACCTTCATTTCGGCTCAGCTCCACGACACGCCCCCCTACTTCAAAGGAGACGACCGCTTCCTCCAACGGCTGCAGCGTGCCAGAAAGCTCCGACACAAATGTGGCTTGCTCCTGCTTCACCGTTTCCATTACAACCTGCTTTACTTCCTTCACTGGCGCTGCTGCCTGCTCTTTTTCACTGCAAGCCGTCGTTGCCAATAAACATACCATCATTGCAGAAACAAGCCATTTCTTTTTCATGACGCCCTCCGCTCCTATATACCTAGCGATGTGAATGGGTATTCCCCGTAATTCCATTCATCAGGATGTTGGTTGCATCCTCAAATAACTGCTCTTCCTGAAAATTGAGACTGAGATTGACACGGTATTTCGCCATAAACGAATAAAAGAAGGTGGAGACAAACATGAGTGCCGCAGCGCAGGCATCTCCCTTGGGCAAATGCCCCTGGTCCTGAAATTCCTGGAGCTTGTTGGACAAGACCTCCACTGCCGTCATCGGAAGGCTGCTGAACAGTTTGATGACCTCTGGGTGATTGTCTGCTTCGATCATGCAAATCATGAGTATTTCCTTGCGTTCAACGAGCATCTGGTAGTACCCTCGCGCGTAGCGCAAGAGCATCTGCTTGAGCTCGGAAAAGTCGCCGTGCAGATCATTTTCCAGCTGCTGGCGGATATCTACAATCCCCTTCAACAGCTCCTCGAGAATCGCTTCCTTGTTTTTAAAATGGCGGAAGATCGTGACCTCATTGACGCCTGCCAATTGGGAAATCTTGCGGGTCGTTGCCCCCTTGTAGCCTTTTTTGGCCATAAGCTGGCTGGCGGCAGCCAAAATGCGCTCACGAGTCTCCTGCTCTTCTCCTCTCCCTCCCTGTGAAGGTCCTATATCTGGCTGGTCCATTCCGCTCCTCCTTATCTTCATGCAAGTGCTTGCTAACATTTTCATTTTTTACCAACGTCATTATATCCTGCGCCTTCATGCATGTAAACACTTGCATGCGCTTTCAATTGTGAATTTTTGGTATATCTACACTTACGCATTTCCATAGTTCCGGAAGAGCAAACGCTTTATCGGTGGAAGGGACTGAATCAACCGAAATACGCTCTTCATCACGGCTAAGGCTACCGCATTTTCAGAGGTGGCTTGCCGTGCAGCTTTCATCGAACTTCGAACGGCATCAAATCCATATTGGACCATCTTGTTTTCGTAGTCGCGAATCGCTTGCAGAAGCGGCTTTTCTCCGCGATGCGCAGAAATGACATTTTCGCAAAGAAGCTCCGCATCCCGCAAGGCCGTATTGGCTCCAATCCCTCTCATCGGCGTCATGCTGTGGATGGCATCCCCCAGGAGCGTAATCGTTTTCGTTTCCCATGGTTGAATCGGAACAGAAGAATGGATGGGCAAAGGAGTGATCGTACTCGGATCAGCCATGCGAACCAAGCTTTGAAAACGTGGATCCCAGTCCCTGATCAGTGTCAAAACCGCCTTCTGCATTTCGCACCCATCCGCTTCTGTCACGTCTTTCTGGAACGGGTATTTTTCCCGGCGAGCGATGAACTGCCACAGGATGTGATCTTTGGTATTTTCAAACAAAAGAGAGGACTGTTTTTCAGAGGAGTTTCCTCCGATGGAATAGATCACATCTTTGGGGTCGTGCACAAACTCTTGAACCGCGACAAACATCCCCAGTCCATTCGGTGCTACAACAGATGCCGGTCCATCGAAAAGATTGACCGGAAGCAGCCGCCGTGTTTCCTGTGTCAAAAGAAGCTTTCCTGCAATAATCAGAATTCCCGTGTCGATTCGTTTGGCATGAGGAAGAAACTGTTGTCGTACCCTCGAGTTCCCGCCATCCGCTGCAACCAGCATATCCCCCGTGGCTGACGTGCCATCCGCAAAGAAAGCCGTAATCTTCCCTTCCTGCCCTACCCGGTAGCATGTAAACTGCTTATCGAAATGCACGATATTGTCCATCTCAGCCAGCAGCACCTGCCGTAATGTCATTCGACTGACCGACTTATGGCTTTGGACGGGATCAGGCTCTCCCCCGCTTTCATTACGGCAAATGGAAAGCAATTCTTCCATCTGCTCGGTATAAAAGCCAAAGCGTTTTGATGCTTGCCCGCAGGTCGAAAGGAATGCATCATATAAATGCGGGGGTAAGCATGCATGCAAAGCGCGGCTTCCATTGGGATTGATATGGATCCGGTAACCTTGCAACCGTGCAGCAGCTGTCCGATCCCGCTCGTAAACGGCTACGCTGACTCCTGCTTTTTTCAGTCCCTGCGCAAGACATAGCCCCCCGATCCCTCCCCCGATGATGATGACATGAAAAGGTGCTTCCGACATGTTAATCCTCCTTTTATGTGGTAAGATTTTCGTAACGAAACATTCTTTCCAAGTGTTTTTCTTAGATAATGATTATCTTAGTTACTAAGATATATACGTATGCGGGGGTATGCCAAAATGCCAAGCCGGAAAGAAATCTTGGCCTCCTTGTTGAATGAAATGCGCCGGCTCAGTACGGCGACTGTACTGATGCATCAAAGCATCGCGGATCATCTGGGACTGAATTCAACCGACCATAAATGCCTTGACTTCATTTTGAACAGGGAGCCCATGACAGCCGGTCAGCTGTCGGAATTGACCAACCTCACGACCGGAGCCGTGACCGGCGTGATCGATCGATTGGAGAGGGCCGGCTACGTGCAAAGGGTGACGGATCCAAAAGATCGGCGGCGCATCTACATCCAACCGATTCATGAGAAGGCTTACGCGGATATCGAGCCATTGTTTCGTCCCATCTCGGATGCGACCATCCAGATGTGTTCTCGCTACAGTGAGCAGGAGCTGATGACCATAGTAGACTTTGCCGCCCGTGCCGTTGATTTGTCTGAAGCTGAGACGGCTCGCATACGGAGCGAAGGGAAAAAGAACTGAAGTACGGAAAAGCCGTTGCACAAGCAATGCCCGGATTTTGTGGATTCAAGGCTATGGGTTTGAATCTTTGTCAATCCGGGCGGCTTTTTCAATGCTGTTTGTGTTCTTTTACCTGCGAACTGCTGTCTTTGCGAAATTCCCCCGTATATTCGACCAAATCGATTTCACAGCCTGGCCCGATCTCTACGTTGTTTCCGCGCACGACCTTGGCCCGCGTGTACTCCAGATAGATTTCGTCACCCTCGACCGTATCGACCGACAGCGTATTGTTGAAAATGTGCTTGATGATTTTGTTTAGCGTGCTGTTCCCCGCCTTGCGGACTTCGATATGCTCACCGCCGATCTCCCTCGCTTCGCAGCCGCCGTGCAAATGGATTTCGATGCGACCGGCGTTCAGCAAGCCTCCGATGGAGAATGCCCCTTTGGCTTTGAACAGTTCCGCTTCGCAATCTCCCGTTGACTTCAAATATCCCCGCAGCTTGATTTCCTCACCAGACATGCTGCCGTGCACTTTGGCACTGCCATCCACGCGCAATTGAGTAAACTCCACATCCCCATTGACATCGACCTGCCCGTAAATCTCCATGTTTTCAGCATGGAACGCACCGCTCACAGTGGCATTTCCCTCCACCTTCACATTTGTCGCCTGAACATCCCCGTCGATGCTGACGTGACCCGCGCAATGCAGATCGATACACTCCACATCACCTTTTACTTTGCCAAAGCCCTGTACGTTGACTTCCCGGTAAACGCCTCCCGAAGCATGCACCGAGCCGTGAATGACCAGATCCGGTCGATTATCCTGATTCATCATCGATTCCCTCCCGATTACTTGAGCAGTTTCGCTTTCAATTCCTCCAGGCAGCTGGCTACATTCAGCCTGCTGACCACCTTGACACTGTTATCGAAATACAATTCCGAAGCGCGGGGCGCGAGGGCGAACGCGGAAACACCCATCTTGCGGACAAAGATCAGCTCACACGGCTTCCCTTGAAAGGCCGGGTAATGGCTATCCAGCACCTGGAGCAGTCCCCTGCCTTCCTCCAGACCCATTTCACCCATCACCAGCAGGCGTTCCACGATGTAGGCGTACAGGACGTTCTGAAATGGATAGGCATCTGCGGTGATGCCGAAGTGTTGAGCAAACAAGTCCAGCGTCGCCTTCGAAACAATGTTCTGTTTAATTAAGTCCTCCAGCATGATCATGGATTCAGCCAAGTTCGGTGAAAACATGTCAGCCAGTTCATCGAGTGACAGGTCATCCTTCATGTGAATGATCTTGTCGATTCTGGCCAGGATTTGCTCCTTTGGGAAAAACGTCTCCTGACCCGTAAAGGTTGAGCGGCGAATAAACCAGTCCTCCGGAATCAGGTTTTTTCTTTTCCAACGATACAGCTGGCCGTACGAAATACCGGTAAGCTCCAGCAGCTCCTTTTTCGAAATGAAGTCGTCTTCCATGTCAAGCACCTCCACGAACAATGTAACATAACACTGTTACGTTATCAACCAAAAGAAAAGACTGCTTGTCTGCAGTCTTGTTCACAGCCTATTCAAATTCTGCTGCAATCAAACGCTTCAGATCCGTTGGCAGCGGCGCTTCGCATTGGAGCTTTTCATTCCGCAGCGGATGGTGGAACGCCAGTGACGATGCATGAAGTGCTTGTCTGCGTAACAAACCTCTGGTACCTCCGTACATCGTATCTCCTGCCAGGGGATGGCCGATGTGCTCGAAATGAACCCGAATCTGGTGGGTTCGGCCCGTCTCCAGCCAGACACGCACCATCGACATGTGCGAAGACCGCTGGATTACCTCATAATGCGTGATCGCTGCATCTCCTCCCTCTACGACTCTTCGCTTGGTCGGATGCCCCGGGTCGCGGCCGATTGGCGCATCGATGGTTCCCCGTTCATTCTCCAGCACTCCGCTGACGACGGCCACATATTCCCGGTGGATGCCCCCTTCCCGCAGTAAACGATCCGCGATTTGATGTCCATAGCTGCTTTTGGCGAGCAGAATGGCTCCAGAGGTATCCTTGTCGAGGCGATGTACAGGGTGGATGCTCAATTGCTCTCCTCGCGGGGCAAAGTGGGCTGCCAATGCATGGACCAGCGTCCCATCCTGCTCCTCTTTTATCGGGTGCACCATCATGCCTGCCGGTTTGTTCGCAATCAACAGATGATCGTCCTCGTACAAAAGCTCGACCGGCAGGACATGAGTGCTTGGGGCAGGGGCCTGTGTCTGTACTTTCACTCGCGACGTATCATGCTGCGGCTGTCTATCTGGCTGTCGCTCCACGACCCGGATCGCGACTTGATCTCCCGCCTTTACCTGGCGCTGTAAAAAAGGCTGCTTTCGGTTGAGCAAAATCCCCTTGCTTCTCGTCAGCCGCTGCATCATACGCCCCGATACGTTCAGCTTTTGCCGAACGATCTGCTCTACATTCATTCCTGCTTCCTCTTCAGTGACGGTATATTCGATCCAGTCTTTGCGGCTCACGTCTATCCCTCTGTTCCATGCTTTTTTCTTATTGTAGCAAAAAGGCACGCCGACATCCTACTTTGCGTCATCCCATCTGACTTCCCCTCACCGGTTGATCCACACGTTTTGCAGCGCTTCGTCAAAGTCGGCTACCGCGACCTTCTGCCCCATCTCCAGCATCTGGGTCACATACCCTTCATCAGCAAGGAATTCGCAGCCGAGCAGGCGTCCTGCAAAAAAGGTGTGCAAGCGTTGTTTCCATCCCAGTCGAATCATCCTTCATTCCCCCAAACTCATTTAATAAACTTATTTGTATAATAAGTATATGTTAGAGTTTGGTAATTTGTAAATATTTTTGTTTAGAAAGTTTCTACTCTTATTTTCATTCGCCTTCTTTTTTGCGGGAGATTAGAAAACTTGGCTGCGCCAAGCCTTTTGGCGAAGCCGTAGTTGCACTTATACTGGATAGGAATCTCATAAATTCCTATCTGTGCAAAAAAACCACCATGCTAGGCATGATGGCTTCGATAATTACCCCTTCAGATTTTCCGGGTTCAGTCCTTGCAGCTCCGGCAGAACGAACAGTCCGTCTTTGCGGATCAGCACGTCATCAAACCAGATTTCTCCGCCGCCGTACTCTGGGCGCTGGATGTTTACCATGTCCCAGTGGATTTGGCTGCGGTTGCCGTTGTCGGCATTGTCATAGGCGCGTCCTGGCGTGAAGTGGAAGCTGCCCGCGATTTTCTCATCGAACAGAATGTCGTTCATCGGATGCAGAATGTATGGATGTACGCCGATCGCAAATTCCCCGATGTAGCGAGCTCCCTCGTCCGTGTCAAAGATTTGGTTGAGCTTTTCGGTGTTGTTGGAAGTCGCCTCGACGATCTTTCCATTTTCAAAAGTCAATTTGACGTTTTCAAACTTCGTGCCCATGTAGCTCGTTGGCGTATTGAACGTGATGGTCCCGTTTACGGAGTCACGCACAGGCGCAGTGAAAATCTCCCCATCCGGAATGTTGCGCAGACCGGAGCAGATCACATTCGGGATATCTTTGATGGAGAAGTGAAGGTCGGTACCTTTTCCAACGAGACGCACTCTGTCTGTGCGATCCATCAGTTCCTTCAGCGGCAGGAACGCCTCGTGCATGTTTTTGTAGTCAACGGAGCAGACATTGAAATAAAAGTCTTCAAATGCTTCTGTCGACATATTCGCACTCTGCGCCATCGCAGCTGTCGGGTAGTTGAGCAGTGTCCAGCGAACGTTCGAAATCAGGAAATCGTTCAGCTCCTGCATCACTTTCTGGTGAGCGCGGCGACGTTCAACCGGGACATCTGCCATTTCGCTGTCGTTTGTCGGACCATTGATGACAATGTACGTATCCAGATCCTTGAACATCGGCTCTTCCCATTTCGCCAGATGGGCAGCACGTTCTTCACTCGCCCCCATCATCAGCTCTCGTTGAATGCTCGGATCGATGATGCGAACAAATGGATAGGCACCTTTTCCGTACGCTTGCTTGACCAATTCCTTGGCCAGCGCGTGACCTTCTCCCCGCACCTCAATCAGCAGACTTTCCTTTGCTTCCAGGCGAACCGAGTGGCTTAGCAAATTTTCGGCCAATTTGACCAGTCTTGTATCCAACATCCGTAATCCCCCCGCGCTCATGATTGGTAAAAGCCTCTAACTCAGGACTGCTCCAGCCCCGTTAGAGCGACTTGCCGTCTTGATAAAATATATTTTACCGAATGGGCAGACTTTTTTCAATTATTCCCGTGATCTGATTTACCGCCGCTTCCAAATCGGTCGTGTCTACGTGATGCTCCAGTCTCTCTACGTATTCGCTCTGCTTGTTCTGGTAACGCGGGTCATAATAATGGACCAGGAGAGAAGCTATCGCCGTTCGATAGTCTCTTTCCTCAAGCGCCGTGCGCAAGAGGGCTGCCTGCTCGGTTGGAATTCTCCTGGAGATGGAGGTGTACGCCTTCTCTACCTTTTCTGCGAAATCGGGCCGCCAAGAAAAAGGGACAACGTAGTCATCGTAGATTCTTTGCACCCGAACATCCAAAGGGGCGGTGACCTGAACATGGATGGCATGCTGTTTGGCATCCATCAAAAAGGAAGGCAATATCGCGTTTCCAATCCGTTTGCTTTCCGCCTCCATGACAAAAAAGCGTGCTTCCCGATTCCTTTGCAGCGTTTCGAACAATCTCGCATCAAACATCTTCTGATTGGCCGGCTTGCCTTTCCCGATATGCCCGAAAACGGAGCCGCGATGCCCAGCCATTCGCTCCAGGTCGAGCACGGGTAGTCCCTTTTCCTCCAGTCTGCGAAGAAGTTCTGTTTTCCCTACCCCTGTCATACCGTGTAGCAGGAAGACAGGGACTTGCAGCTCATACGGGGCGATTGTCTCCAGCACATGCTGACGGTACGCTCGGTACCCGCCTTGCAATCGTCGGACCTTCAGCCCTGAAAACGTAGCGAACGTCGCCATCGCTCTGCTGCGCATGCCGCCGCGCCAGCAAAAGATCGTCGGTGGTTCTCCCCATTCTTCTCCCCGCTGCTTGATCGCCTGCATGACGGATTCCATTTTGGGGGAAACGATTTGCATGCCGAGCCATTGAGCCGCTTCCTGTCCCACCTGTTTGTAGGTCGTCCCTACTCGCGCCCGCTCTTCATCGCTAAACAAGGGAATGTTGACTGCCCCTGGAATGGACTCCCTGGCGAACTCTCCCGGCGAGCGGACGTCCACCAAATTGGCATAGCCTTTGACTAGTAATTCCTGAACGGTTATCTCTTGCAATGTATGTCACCCTAACTTCTGATATGCTAGATTTACCTACTCGAATTTTCAAATATTCTACTATTATACCTTGATTGTCAGGAGGCCATAACATGTCTGAAAGAGTGAAACTCACTTCCCTCACAACAAAAGGAGGGTGCGGATGCAAGATTAGCCCTGACGCCTTGTCCGCTGTTCTGAAAAACCTGCCGGCTCCCTCCCAGCGTGATCCCCGCTTGCTGGTCGGCGTGGAGACTTCTGATGACGCCGGCGTCTTTCAATTGACGGATGATCTGGCCATCGTCCAAACCCTCGACTTCTTTACCCCCATCGTCGACGATCCGTACTGGTTCGGGCAGATCGCTGCGGCCAATGCGATCAGCGATGTATTCGCTATGGGCGGCAAGCCGATTACGGTCCTGAACATCGTCGGATTCCCTATTTCCAAGCTGGACCCGTCGATTTTGACCGAGATTCTTCGCGGGGCCGCTGACAAGGTAGCCGAAGCAGGCGCGGTGCTCGTCGGCGGACACTCCATCGATGACCCTGAGCCGAAATTCGGGCTGGCCGTTACGGGTACGGTACATCCCTCTCGCGTCCTGACCAATGCCACAGCCAAGCCAGGCGACGTGTTGATCCTGACCAAGCCGATCGGCGTCGGTATCCAGACGACCGCGATCAAGCGCGACGCCTTGTCCGAGGAGCAGACGGAGCTCGTCATGACCGTCATGGCTACTTTGAACAAATACGCAGCCGAATGCATGGAAGGCTATCCTGTTCATGCTTGCACGGATGTGACAGGCTTTGGATTATTGGGCCATGCGCTGGAAATGGCGGAGGGCAGCCAGGCAGGCATCCGTCTCTATGCAGGGGAAGTTCCCATTCTGGCAGGTACGCGTGAGCTGGCGGAGCAAGGCATCATTCCCGGCGGCAGCAAGTCCAACTTCCGCTGGGTGGCTGATCGCGTGCAATTCCCTGAGGAAATGGAAGAGCTGGATCGCCTGATCTTGTGTGACGCCGTTACCTCCGGGGGACTGTTGATCAGCGTCCCGGGAGATCAAGGAGCTCAGCTTTTACATGAGCTGCACCAGAAAGGAATCGAGTGGGCCCAGATCATTGGCGAAGTCGTCTCAGACCACCCAGGCACCATTCAAGTAATTTCCGATAAATCATAAAATTTTCCTTGCGTCTGTTCCAGCTTTTGAAGTATCCTAATCAACAAGAGTTGATCCTTTTAAAAAATTTGAAAGACGGGAGTGTTGGTTCATGGTGATTTCTGTAGTTATCTTAGCTTAGGTAGGCCTCTGATAAGGGGCACTGCCTCTTAAAGACCACCTATAGCAAGAAACTGCAGGATGCCAGAACCGCTTCCGTCTTTTTCCCGATTGGTTGTTGTGGGCACCAGTTTATGTGAGGAACATACCGCCCCAGGTATGGAGCCCTTTTTGGGTAACCTTAGACTGGCTTTATTTGCCCGACACCTGATATCGATCGTCAAAGCGCAAGCGGAAGAGCCTTTCGTCTCTCTCCCGCTTGCGCTTTTTTTGTGAAAAACGTCCCCTCTCACCGGGGGATTGGAGCATCTCGACGTTTTTCACAAACGAGGATATGGCCGCTCGCGGTCAAACAAAATGGTCTTGACCGTTTTGTGCAAAAAGTGAAGATCATGGCTCCTGCAGATAGAGAAACAGGTAGGAATGGAGGATCTTGTCATGCATTGGCGTTCATGGGATTTGAATTTAAAGGTCCGTTTAGTCGGAGAATTGATTACCCACACCTTTTTCTGGATGTACTTTCCGTTCATGGCTCTGTATTTCAGCGAATCGTTCGGCAAGGATGTCGCTGGCATTCTGCTGATGGTGCCACCGCTCCTCGGCATGCTGTCCAATCTGTTCGGCGGCTATTTGGCAGACAAGGTCGGACGCAAGCCGACGATGCTGCTCTCCCTCTGTACGTCGTCTGTCATGTTTGCGCTGTTCGCCTTTTCCGGCTCTCCGCTGATTGACTACTTCGCCTTCATCGGAATCGGGATTGCGGGCTCCCTGTATTGGCCGGCGAGCTCCGCAATGGTGGCAGACTTGACCACAGAGGAAGACCGTCGCCTTGTATTCGCTACGTTCTACACCGCCATGAACATGGGGGTAGTAGCCGGTCCCGTACTTGGCTCGTTTTTCTTCGTGCATTACCGCTTTGAGCTTTTGCTCGTCTGCACCGTCATCGAGCTCCTTTTTGCCTGCGCGATCTTCTTTTTGGTAAAGGAAACCTTGCCTGCTGAAGTGCGAAAAGAGAAAGCCAAAGAGCGCTTCTCTATTTCCCAGCAATTCAAGGGATACGCCGTCATTTTCCGTGACAAAGTGTTTGCCCTCTACATCGGTGCAGGCATCCTGGTCGCCATCGCCTTCATGCAGCTGGACATGTACATGGCGCTATACGTAAAAGAGTACGTGCACAATCAACCACTCGTCTGGTGGGGAGATTGGACCTTCAACGTAGGCGGGACCAGCGCATTCGGCTGGCTGATGGGACTCAACGGCTTGCTCGTGGTGCTGTTTACCCTTCCCGTCACTCAGTGGTTCCAGCATTGGAGCGACCGAAACAGCATGGTCATTTCGTCGGTTCTGTACGGCTTCGGCATGTTCCTCATGGCCTTTACGGCAAATATCTGGCTGTTGTTCGGCTGCATGTTCATCCTGACGCTCGGGGAGCTGATTCGCACACCTGTGGCGCAGAGCTTTATCAGCAAGTATGCACCTGAAGATGCTCGCGGACAATATATGGGGGCATCCTCCCTGCAATTTTCCATTGGCCGCTTCATCGCGCCTCTCGCCATAGGGATCTCCCAATGGCTGTCGCCAGTAGGCGTATTCGGGATCATTTTGGCTGTCTCGCTGATCAGTGCGTATATTTACATCCGCCTGTTCCGCATGATTCCAGACGAATCGCAGCAATCCCCCCAAACGTAAAGCAAATAAAGTCGGCCCTCGCTAGCGGGCCGACTTTTTCTCTGCTCGCAAACTCGTCCCCATCGTACTAGCTTTCAAAATCTAGCATATAGTGTGTACTAGGTAGGAGAGTTACGTCAGGAGGGGGTTTTTCCATGAATCAGCCGAGCGCATTCGCTACGTTTAAAACAAAGGGAGAGTACGTATACCGCACGTCTGCCTATATTCAATGGGGGACGTCATCTGAGTCTCTGGGCAGCTGCCTCTTGCTGAATCCAGGCTCATCCACCCTATTCCGGGAAAGGCCTGCGCCTCAACATGCGATCATGGGACAAACAACGATCGATCCGACGATGCACCAGCTGATCAAAATGACGGAAGCGATCTATTCCTCAAAGGCCGAGCAAGGCAAGCTCGAGGGCAGACTGCACATCTACAACCTGTTTTCCCTGCAAAACCCGCAAGCAAAGGACGCCATCAGCCTGTTTGAAGCCCTCCTTCTGGCAGGCCAGACCGCTCTCGATGAACACATTACGCGCTCCCACGAACTGGTCAAGCACCCTTGGATGTTGCTCGGCTGGGGATGCGTGGCGAAATCCTCTCGCCTCCTCACTTCCCTGAAGGAAATGTGGCTGCGAGAAATTGCCGCTGCGGGGGTTCCTGTTTTCGGCAAACCGTGTGCTTCTGGGAGGAACTACTACCATCCCTGCCCGCAGCTTCACGCCATGAGAGAACTGATCCTGCGCGACTTGGTCGCCCTGCATGACCTGGCCGTCCCATCCATTCGCAGGTAGGACACACAAACAAAAGCCGAGGGCATGTGGTCGTTAGCTGAACGATGTCACTATGTTCGCAATAAATTCGGTCTCCATTTAGAAAACGTGGCTACTTCAAGCTTTTGGCGGAGGATTCTTATCTGTACAAAAAAAGAGTCTGTCCCCCTCTCGATAAGGGGAGCAGACTCTTCGGCTTTACGGCATTTCGTTTGCCTCATAATACTCTTCCCGGTCAAACTTGCCGCGCATCCATTTGTACGTATCGTCGTAAATGCCTCGCACCACCTGATCCGTGCTCGTCGCTGCCTGAATCAGCGTTTTGGAGCCGTAATAGTACGCATGCACGTTGTTTTTGTCCATACCGAGCTTGTGGGCAGCCACCAGCTGGTTGTAATAGGTCTGATAGAACTTGGGATCACGGTACATCCGTTCATCCCCTTCGATCTCTACTCCCATCCCGTACTTGCTGATGGCGTCCAGCACGCCTTCGATGCGATCCAGCTGCACCGGCTTGTCGCTGTAGTAGTTCGGCTGCAGGAATGCATAATCGAAGTACAGTGACTTCCACTCGCCGGCACCGGGAGCGCCGTAATACGGAATCCAGTAGAAACGCAGCGCCTCATCATGGACCATGCTCGCCATGCTGCGAATCAGATCGCGTTCTTTCGGAGCACTGTCTTCGATCAGCTCATGGAACCAGTAAATCCCCTCCAGCTGCAGATACGAATACCCCGCTTTGTTCCAACGTTTTTGCAGCTCCTGGAAGTACCATTCCAGCGCCTGCTTGCGGTTTTCGTACGCTTGCTCTTCGCCGATGCCTGTCGGATTAAATGACAGGGATGGCTTGTTATCGGCGAGCTTGCCGAAGTTGGTCTGATTCATATTCGGGTACGGCAGTGCCAGAACGACTTTTTCCTGTGTCGGCGTGGTGTACAAGGTCCCTCTCAGGCGATTGTACTCCCGCATGGCACTGTTCAAGGCATCCAGCTGTCGATTGGTCCCAAACAGGTCGTTCAGATAGCCTTGCCAGCCCACCTTCGTTGCCGGCATATCCTGGTACGGCAAAAAGAGAATCGTATCAAACATTTGGTCACGCATATAGCCGTCCGCCGTGCGGTAGCCCACCATCGGCAGGAAATCATCCTTGGTCCAGTTGCCGCGGTCTCCATACGCACCCGAATAAGCGAGCAGCATGTTTTCTACGCGATTTCCTGCCTTTTTATCCTCCATCATTTGCGTCGGGCTTGGCGGCGGCAGCAGCACCGCTTCGTCCCAACGGCTGTTTTCGTTCGCCCAGACTTCCAGCTGACGAGCAAACGCAAACACCTTTACCGGGAAGGACACCCGCACGTAGCGTGCCTCCACATCGGGGAGCGTCACACTCAGCGTACGCAGCACCTGTTTTTCTTCCGATGCCGGAACGTCGTGCACAGCTTTCCCCGCGTAAGACCAAGCCTTGCCGTCACGAGATACTTCTACATCCATCGACTCGGGAAGCGTAATCCCCGAGGTCTTTTGCTGTCTGAAGGTCAGCGCTACCCGCTCCAGCGGCTTCGCTTCGGAAAGAGTCACGGTCACTTTTCGACCGAACTGACGGTTATAGCCCGTCCATTCCTCCGAAGGCGTCACCAATCCGCCTACCGGACCTGGATACTGCTTTTCCACCGTTTGGAAGTATGAATCAGGCGGTCCAAACGTTTTCACCGAAGTGAAGCTTCCCGGTGCCACGTTGACCAGATCGTCCTGTTCAGCCGACTCAGCCGCTTCTTCCTCCTCTTCCGCAGGCTCTTGGGAGTCTGTGGCAGTGGTCTGCTCGGCAGGTGCAGCGGCATCGGCTGGTTCTGCAACCTGTACCTTGGTATCCGCTGCCTGCTCGCCAGACGAGACAGGCTGGTCATTTTCCTCAGTCTTAGGGGCATTCGTAATCTCGACGGGAATGGTCTCGCTGTGATAGCCCACCGTAACCGTCACATTGCCCCTCCCAGGTGCAGGACCAGCCACGAATGTCCCATCCGGAAGAATCGTGCCCAGCTCAGGACGATCAAATGCAAAAATCGGTGTGAACGGGAGTTTTTCCCCATTCGCGCTCGCCACCCTCAGGCGCTCGCTCGTTCCTGCCATCAGGCTCAAGCTCTTGGCATTCAATGTAAACTGGGCTTGCTCCGCCTGCTGGTACCGGGCATTCAATACACGCTCCGCGATGACAGCGGCTTCCGCACGCGTCACGGTTCCGAGCGGATTAAACTTGCCATTCGCTCCCTGCATCCAGCGCTGATTGGTGACATCCGCGATCGCCTCACGGGCATAGCCCGCCATTTCTTCCTCGTCACTGTAGGAAGTGGCACTCGTGCTTGCCGCTTTGGCTACGTGACTTTCTTTCATCAGTCGCGCGAGCAACACAGCCAGCTCTTGTCTCGTCAGGGGATCGGCTGCTCCTACCGTTCCGTCATTTCTACCATTCATGACCCCCAGCTCGGATAATCCGTAGACGTACGGCGCGTACGGACTATCCACAGGAACATCCGCAAAGCTTGCTTCTTTTGCCGACTTTGGCAGCAACCCGGCCACCTTGGTCAGCAAAACGGCAATATCCTGCCGGGAAATGGTTTTCTGTGGATAAAAGAGTCCTTCTCCCTGCCCATTGATGATTTGCAGGGACGCCAAGTGATTGATGGCATCTTTTGCATAGCTGTTCCCCAGATCCGTAAACGCTGTGGTCTGGTCTTGCACGGCAGTCTGAGCTGTTCCGGCTTCAGTCGTGGTTGTACGGCTCGGATCAGATGCAGCACCTGCCATCGGAGCCGCCGCGGCCAACAGCGTAGAAAACGCCAGACAGGCAGCCACGAAACGGTTCCCCATTCGTTTCTTACTCATTGTATTCTCCTCCAATTACCCCTTCTCTTTTTACGTGTGAGTAACGCCATTCCTCGCGTGACTTACCGTAACATCCTTGCGCCACACACATCCCCCAAGCAAGGAGCAGCGTCGGCAAAGGCACTCTTATTCGGCAGGGGGAACCAACGACGGGCGAGGCGGTTTTGGTCCGAAAAACTGGTAGTAATCGACCTTCATGTTTCCGTTGTAGAGCTTCCGCTTTTTGCTCGCTTTCCGTCCAAAATGTTCTTCAAACAATTCGTCAGACGTGATGACGTAGAAAGACCACGTATCCAAGGCGGCAAAGGTTTTGCCCATTTCCCCGTACATTCGGCTGACTTGCTTCCACTCACCCAAGCGTTCCCCGTACGGCGGATTGCAGATCAGATAGCCGTATTTTTTCTTGGTGCGGATATCACGCACGTCCATGCGCTGGAAGTGGATTAGCTCGTCGACCCCTGCCTCTGACGCGTTTCTGCGGGCGATCTTCAGAATCTCCTCATCGATATCCGTACCGATGATCTCCAGCTTTTGATCATAGCGAGCCAAATCGTGAGTCTCCGCCCGAGCCTCCCGCCAAGCTGCCTTCGGAATGGTCGGCCAGCTCTCCGAGACAAACTCCCGGTTCATGCCTGGCGCGATATTCTGTCCGATCAATGCCGCCTCGATCGGAATGGTACCGGAGCCGCAGAACGGGTCCATGAAAACGCGATCCGGCTTCCAGCGGGACAGCAAGATCAGCGCTGCAGCCATTGTTTCCTTGAGCGGCGCCGTACCGATCAGCTCACGGTAGCCACGCTTATGTAATCCCGGCCCTGATGTGTCGATCGTCAGTGTAGCTACATCCTTCAGCAGCGCCACCTCAATCTTGTACAATGGCCCCTGCTCCTCAAACCAGTCCCGCTTGTACGTCTGTTTCAGACTCTCGACCACTGCCTTTTTGACGATCGCCTGACAGTCAGGAACACTGAACAGGGTAGATTTGACAGACTTGCCCTCCACCGGAAAAGCAGCGTCCTCCGTGATCCAATCCGCCCATGGCAAAGCCTTGGTCTTTTCAAAAAGCTCGTCAAACGTAGACGCTTGGAACTCCCCAATCTTTAGACGCACCCGGTCGGCTGTTCGTAACCATAAATTTGTTCGCGGTATCGCAGAAATATCTGCGGTAAATGTCACCTTGCCGTTTTCCACCTGTACATCCGTGTAGCCAAGCGCTTTTACCTCTTCTGCTACCACAGATTCCAATCCAAATGTCGCCGTAGCGATCAATTCCACTTTTTGCATCCTACTTTTCTCCATTCCGTGCATATGGCTTCGGGCTACACCCTTATACTATATTACCCGATTTGGGTATGGGGTTGGTAATCTTGTCCTAAAATCGAAAAACCGCCATCAGGCTGGGATGGCGGAACAGGTGGCCGGAAAGCCTATGAAAAGAAAGCACGCTGGAAAAGGAGGTACCCATGCCCGAATTGCCTGAGATGGAGACTTATCGCAGACTTCTGCAGCAGCAGATCGTCGGATTGACCATAACCGATACCCATGTTGAACGGGAAAAGACCATCAACATGTCTCCGGATCCATTTGCGCAAATCTTGCACGGAAGCAGGTTCACGCTCATCGATCGGCGCGGCAAGCATCTGCTGCTTCATTTGGAAAACAGCCATGTCCTGCTCCTCCATTTGATGCTGGGCGGTTTTCTCTATCTAGGCACAGCGGAGGACAAGCTGTCGCGAACCTCGCAGGTGACGCTGTCTATAGGCAACCGCATTCTTTATTTTCACGGGCTGCGACTTGGGTACCTGCATCTGTTGACGTCCGAGCAAATCGATGAAAGACTATCCGAGCTGGGGCCCGAACCGCTCGCCCCCTCCTTTACGCCGGCTCAATTCTCCCAGCAGCTGTCCGGCAAGCGAGGTATCCTCAAGACAGCTCTGGTCGACCAGCATTGGCTCGCCGGGATCGGAAACTGCTACTCGGATGAGATCTGCTTTCATGCAGGGATCTTGCCCACGCGGCGCATCCCCACTCTCACATCTGAAGAAGTGACGCGTCTCTACCACTCGATGCAAGCAGTCTTGAAAGAAGCCATGCAATACGGCGGGTATATGGAGACTCCTCTCTACAAAGGCGACGGACTGACAGGCGGCTTCAATGACCGCTGCCGGGTATACGACAGAGGAGGAGAGCCGTGCCTACGCTGCGGACACGCCATCGCACTAGACAAGCTCTCCTCCCGAAAAGTCTTTTTCTGTACGCACTGTCAGAACTAGAGTCAATTACACGGCTGCGTCTTCCGGCTTTTTCATCTTTTTCACCATATATACTTGCTCTGTGCCCGACGGACCGAATCCCGCTTCCTCCAGAATGTGCAGGAGCTGCTCCTGGGCAGCCGGCAGGTTAAAGGTCGAGCGGCGGCATTCCAAATCGTGCGGTGCATACAGCTCATGCAGGGCTGCACGCATAATCGTGTCAGCATCGGCGTGTCCTGGCTGTGCGGCGCAATGCCGAAGGACGATGGCTGAGACTTTTCCTTCGTCATTTACCATTCGTTTGTACATGGCGTATCCGACAGTCTGGCCTTGCTCATCTTCAATCGACAGGGCTTCTCCATCCCGCATGCTCTGCCATTGATTTTGCCAAGGAGCATCTGCCTGATAAAAAGGCAGCCTGGAGACCTCTTGAGCCAGCACATGACGTACACGGTAGGGGGCATTCTCTTTGACGCCAAAGAGATTCTCAGGCAGGGCATCGGTCCTTTGCCAGAAGAGCAGGCGGTCCAATACCTCGTAGCCCAATTGTTCGTAGAGGGCAATCGCTTTGTCGTTTTGGCTGACCGCCTCCAAGGTCGCATCATCGACGCCAGCTTCCTCGTACAGCTCCAATGTTGCTGCCATCAGCTGACGCCCCACTCCCTGCCTGCGATAGGCGGTTGCGACGCCTGTGCCTCCATTCCATGCGATTTTTTTGCCATTCACAGTACGCAAGCCGCTCGCGACAAGGCCGATAGGCTCCTGATCGTCAAACGCAACCACCGACAACCCGAGCACATAGCCCTCTGCACCGAGTCGTTGCACCAGCATTTCTTCCGTCATGGCAACGGGAAAGAAATATCCTTCAAATCCCCTGTTCCAGGCCTTTGTCACTTCTGCAAACGTACAGTCACTCATCCGCTTGATGGTAATCATGGAATCACCCTCCGCTAATTAGTAAAAATACTGTAATCGAGGCCAGCTCATGGATGAGCGACCGCGTCGATTCTTACTCATTAAAATTATTTTAATCAATAAAATCAAAACATTCAATCACTTTCAATCGACAATTCCCTTCCCTGTCCCTCGACCTGCCGTCGTGGTAAGATGGTGAAAAGCTTGTTTCCCGGAGGTTCCCATGCGCAAACCGCTCACGGTAGGCTCACTCATTCCCGGCCGTTCCATACCATCGCAACCGCAGATAACATCTTTACATACAAGCCCGGCACCAGTTGCCAAGAAAAATGGCAGCTCTTCAACCTCCCGGCAGCAAAATGTTCAACACGTTCGTGTGAAGCAGAGAGACCAAGTCTTTCAAGTACGTGCTGTTCCACGCGAGACAATCCTGTCGGCAGCGCTGGCCCAAGGGCAGGCTATCGAATACAAGTGCCAGCAAGGGCAATGCGGCAAATGCGCCGTGCAGCTGATCGAAGGAAGCTCCTGCCTCTCGTCACCCGGCAATCAAGAAAAAGATAAGCTAGGCAGCAAGCTCAGTCAGGGATACCGCCTCGCTTGCCAGAGCACATTCCGATCGATGACACAGAATTCATAAAGGTGGCTACCACATGAATACCAACCGAATCTTATTGTTCGCCGGGGGAAGTCTGGGACAATGGGCCATTCGTCAGATCCAGCCGGGGGATTGGTTAGTCGGTGTGGACCGGGGAGCCTTGTTCCTCGTCCAGCACGGCTTTTCCCCTCGTCTCTCTATTGGAGATTTTGACTCCGTCAGTGTGGAAGAGCAGGCAGAAATCGAACGAAAAAGCCAGACCATCTCCTCCTGCGACCCGGTCATGAAGGATTTGACCGATACGGAGATGGCCCTCACCTGGGCATTGGAGCAAAAGCCTGCGCAGATCATTCTGGTGGGCGCTCTTGGCTCTCGCTTCGATCATTCCTTGGCCAATGTTCAACTGCTGCAAAAAGCGCTGGCGGCCGGCATCTCCTGCAGGATCGTCGATGAACACAACGAAATCCAGCTGATGAACCGCTCGCTCACGATCGAGCGCAGCCATTTTGCTCACGTCTCCCTGCTGCCATTGAGCCCAGAGGTAACCGGCATTACTCTCCATGGATTTCAATATCCGCTGGAGGATGCCACACTGCGCATCGGCGATACGCTGGGAATCAGCAATGTGCTTACCTCGGATACAGGAACCATCTCCATCGGCTCCGGTCTCTTGCTCGTCATCCAGAGTAGGGATTGAGCTACTCGGTTCATCTATAAACAAGGAAAAGGATCGCCCTCTGCCAAAAGATGGGCGATCCTTTTTCGTGACATCTAGCGTGCTTCCTCTTCCGGGTCCATGGGCAGCTGCCAGTCGATTTCCTGGATTCCTTTGGAGCGCAAAAAGGCATTGGCCCGTGAGAAAGGGCGGCTGCCAAAAAAGCCCCGATTGGCGGAAAACGGGCTGGGATGCGGCGATTGGATGATGAAGTGCTTGTTCGTATCGATAAAAGCGGCTTTTTCCTGAGCATGCTTGCCCCACAGAATAAACACCAACGGGGTATCCCGCTCGTTCAGGTGCGCGATGATTTGGTCCGTAAACGTTTCCCAGCCCAGCCCCTTGTGCGAATTAGGGGTACCGCCGCGAACGGTCAACACCGCGTTAAGCATCATCACGCCTTGCTTCGCCCAATGTGTCAGGTAGCCGTGGTTTGGAATCGAGCAGTTCAAGTCGCTCTGCAGCTCCTTGTAGATGTTTTGCAGAGAGGGAGGCGGCTTGATTCCCGGTTTTACAGAAAAACTGAGGCCGTGTGCCTGCCCCGGTCCGTGATACGGATCCTGTCCCAGAATCACAACCTTGGCATTTTCATAGCCGGTCAGATGGAGAGCGGTAAAGATGTCATGCATATCGGGATAGATCGTCTGCGTCTGGTATTCTTCCTTTAGCATTTGCCGCAATTTTAAATAATAGGGCTTCTCGAACTCATCAGCCAGTACGGGCGCCCAATCATTTTGCAAGATCGTCATGTATTCTCACCTTGTCCGATAATTTTGCTTCTAGCTTATCATAATGCCACGAGGAATGAGAGAGAAGTCGGAAAAAGTAGGCCCTCCCTCGTCCAGTCCTATTTTTTCTCGTTTTTCTAGTCTTTGTTTCCTAGTACCCTCGTTTGATAGCTGATCTTGTCGATTTTTGCCATAATATTTCCTGGGAAGATTTAGATATATAAAAGGGAAGAGGTTTACTACATGAAATGGGATTTCAAATCGTTCGTCGGGGGCATCATCGTTGGCTCGGTGTTGTTCTCCGGGATCGCCATCGCGGCACCAGCTTTTCCTGATGTGACCGAGGGAACCAAAACGCCGTTCACCTACTACTTTGAAGGTGTACCAAAATCGCCGTCGAGCGACGTGCAAGGAATTATGTACAAAAATTCTGTATACGTACCCATCCGCTTTGTCGCCGAAAACCTGAACAAACCCGTCATTTACGACGCAAAGTCCAAATCAATCTTCATCGGCAAGCTTCCGGTAGCCAAGATGTACTCCAAGATGGAAGCCGTCGAGCTGGTCAAAAAGAAATTCGCGGGCAGTCTGACCCCCAACCACGTAGTCGAATACGATCACGACGACGAAAAAGGCCATTATGTTATCCAAGTTTATCAAACCGTCGTGAACAACTTCCAGTCCGGAGATAGCTATACAAGCACCTATGGCTGGTTTGTAGTGAATCCGAATACCGGGGAAATCAAATCATTGCTCTAACGATACAGAAAAGAACAGCAGCCTAGGGGGGCCGCTGTTCTTTTTGGTTTGTGCCCGCTTCACGGCTAAACCAGCTCGTATTTCTCCAGCTTCCGATACAGCGTGGACAGGCTGATCTGCAGCTCGTTTGCGATGGCTGCCTTATCCTGTGCGTACGCATGATCTGTAAAATAGCGCTGCAGCACAGAGCGCTCATACTCTGCCAGCAGCTGCTCCAGGCTTTGTGCCTGATGAGCGTTACGTTTTCCTTCTCCTTCCGAGAGCAAGTAATCCGGAGCGTCCTCCAAGCCGATTCGTTCACCCTCAGCCATGTTCACCATGTACTCTACTGCATTTTCCAGCTGCCGTATATTTCCCGGCCAGTCGTATTCGATGAGTCGCTCGACCATGCCTGCCTCCAGCTGGCAACGATTCTTTTGGAGCAACGTCGAATACCGATGCAAAAAATGCTGCAGGTACAAGGGAATATCCTGACGACGCTCTCGCAATGGCCGCAAGCGCAAGGGGATGACATTCAGCCGGTAATACAGATCTTCCCGGAACGTTCCCTCTTTCACCATCTGTTCCAAATCTCGATGAGTTGCAGCAATGACCCGCACATCAATCCCGATCGTTTTGACCCCGCCTACACGATCGACGGTCTTTTCCTGCAAGACCCTGAGCAGCTTGGGCTGGAGCGCCAACGGGATATCGCCCACTTCATCGAGGAAAATCGTCCCTTTGTGCGCCAGCTCGAACTTTCCTGGTTTGCCCTCCCGTCTCGATCCGGTAAAGGCTCCCCCTTCGTAGCCGAAGAGTTCGCTCTCCAGCAGAGTTTCCGGGATCGCTGCGCAGTTGATCGCCACAAAAGGATACCGGCTGCGAGTGCTCTCACTGTGAATCGCACGCGCCAACAGCTCTTTACCCGTCCCGCTTTCTCCCCGCACCAAGACGGTAGAGATGCTGTTTGTCACCTTCTTCGCCTTTACGATCACATCCCGCATCCCCGTCTCTGCCCCGATCAACTGGGCAAAGTAGACAGGAGCAATCGATGCCTCGGGCTTTTCCTCCTGAATATGGCAGCTCTTTTCCAGCTCAGCATCCAGCTCGAGCAGCTTGTGCTCAATCAACGAGCTGATATGCTGCAAAAAGGGCATCCACTTTTCCGAATGGTGCAGCATCTTTTCCTTTTGCTCAGGAGAAAAACCGATGATTCCGATGACCCCCACCGTCTTTTCCCGCTTGTGCACCGGGAACCCGATCGTTCCCAGCTCCCGGCATTGCAGCAAGAACTTGCAGTTCATGCACTGCGCCTCGTTTTTCTTCATGTCAAACATCATACCCGGCTGCCCGGTCTGCAAAATCATCCGAAAGAACGACCCTTCCGGAGCAGGCAGCCCAATAAGCTCTTGATAATAGCCTGTTCCACTCACACGGATTCCCTGCTCATCCAGAATGGTGACATCCAGACCTAATACCTTTGCAATGTTATCCGCGTATGATTGAATGAACTCCTCAATGCGGGAAAATTCGGTCATGATTGGTCCTCCTGCAAAACGTTCCTCAGCCCTTGTTCACTGATGCCACCAGCAGTTGGGACAGTGCCTGCTCCAAATCTGCGATGATGTCCTTCGCATCCTCCAAGCCTGTAGACAATCGGATGAGACCGTCTGTGATATGAAACTTGACCCTCTCTTCAGCCGGAATGGAAAAATGGGTCATCGAGGCAGGATGCTGCACCAGTGTTTCCGGATCTCCTAGACTAAACGATATCATAGCCAGGCGCAGTGCGTTAATGAAAGATTTGGCTGCTTCGTAGCCGCCTTTGACCTCAAATGAGACGATTCCTCCCATCCCTGCCATTTGCCGCTTTGCCAGCTCGTGCTGCGGATGGGAAGCCAGACCCGGATAATACACGCGCTCGATGGCAGGATGCTCTGCCAGATAATGAGCCACCGCTTCGGCATTTTGACAGTGCTGCCGGACGCGAAGGCCGAGTGTTTTGAGTCCGCGAAGGATCAGGAAAGCGTCCCATGCGTTCAGGTTTTGTCCGAGATCGCCCATGATGTGCTTGCGCATGAACTTGATGCTCTCCCGATTTCCCACGATGAAACCGGCAATCACATCTCCGTGTCCGTTCAAATACTTCGTTGCGCTATGAACCACAACATCCGCTCCCAGGTCCAGCGGTCTTTGCAAATACGGTGTCATGAATGTATTGTCGACGATCACGGTGATGTTGCGAGCATGGGCCAATCGCGATAATGCCTCTATGTCGAGCACGGTCATGCATGGATTGGATGGCGTCTCGAGGTACAGTACCTTGGTCTGCGGCAAAAACGCTCGCTGCACGGCATCCAGATCGGTACAATCCACAAAATCGGCGGAGATGCCGTAGCGAGGGGCCAAGGTCGTCAGGAATTTATGGCTGCCTCCATAAACATCGCGCGTACACACGACATGGTCGCCTTGCTGTAGAAATGCGAGCAACGATGCTGAAATGGCAGCCATGCCGCTGCTGACCCCCAGGGCTGCTTCTCCGTTTTCCAGTGAGGCAATTTTCTCCTCCAACGTCTGGATCGTCGGGTTGCCATAGCGTCCGTAATAGATGCCTTCCCGCTGCCCTGCTACGCACGCCGCTGCCGCATCCGCGTCCGGAAATGCGTAAGCCACCGCGGGTACGACCGCCGAAACCACTGCTCCTGTCTTCTGGCATGGCGTTTGTGCTGTATGAATAATGGCGGTATCCAATCCCCATTGATTTTTTGTCATGTTCCTTCGCTCCCTCTTCCTTTGTGTGTGCCCTTGATCGTAGCAAGGACCATGCCAGATCGAAAAAGCAATATTTACGCTTTTCCCTGCGAGTCTCGCGCTGTTTTTTTCGCAAAGCTGCGAAAGATTTTTTCACAAATAAAAAAGCCGTTGGTTTTCCAACGGCCTTTCCCTTTCCCCTTTAGACGACCATTCCGCCGCCGCTCTTGTGATACTTCATGATGCCTTCCGCACAGCGGTAAGACAAAGCGCCCATGGTTCCGGTCGGATTGTATCCGCTGTTGTGGGCAAATGAAGATGCCCCCACGACAAACACGTTTTCTGCGTCCCACATTTGCAAATAGTTGTTAACCGCCGACGTGTCCGGCGATGATCCCATGATCACGCCGCCCGTATTGTGCGTGGACTGGTATGGGGTAATATCGTACGGACCGAGCTTTCCATTGACTTCAACTTTGCTTGCACCCATTTCCTTGAGAAGCTCCCCGCAGCGATCTGCCAAGTACGCAGCGAGCTGCCTGTCCTGCTCCTCAAAATCGAATGTGATACGAATCAACGGATCTCCGAATACGTCTTTGTAAGTCGGATCGAGGTCCAGGAAATGATGCCGCCACGGCAGCGACGCACCCTGCGCACCTACGGTCAACGTCCTGTTCATATATTTGAGGGAATTCGCTTTGAATTCTTTACCCCAGCTAGGCGTTCCCTGTGGGACTGGATTGTTCGCAATGGGACGGAGGCCCGTCATCGTGTGGGCGATATTCGCACCGTGCAAGAACTTGAGGTCTTTGTGGTCAAAATTGTCGCCGTTGAAATCATCGAGTACGATACCGAGCGCCCCGGCACCTGCGTAGTAATTGAACTCCTTGTCCTCGAAAAAGCCCGTTGCTCCGCCCCGCATGACCTGGTAGCAGTAATTCTTCCCGATGACGCCTTTTCCTGTATTGGGATCATACGGCCTTCCGAGGTTGGACATCAGCAAAAGGCGCGTATTGTTGAACACATAACTCGTCAATACGACGATGTCGGCCGGCTGTTCGATTTCCTCTCCAGTCGTGACATCGGTGTACAAGACACCTGTTGCTTTTTTCCCGGTATGTAAGATACGGCGGACATGCGAGTGAGTCCGAATCTCGAATTTCCCCGTTTTTTGTGCGACAGGGATGACTGTGACGACCGGATCGGCCTTGGCTCCGTACTCGCATCCGAAACGCTCACAGTAGCCGCAGTACTGGCAAGCTGCCCGGGAGATTCCATCCGGATTGGTATACGCCTGCGACAAGTTGGCGGATGGCAGCATGTACGGGTGCCAGTTTTTCTTTTTGGCAGCTTCCGCAAACATTTTCATGCTCGGAGTGCTTTTCATCGGCGGCGTCGGATAAGGCTGCGAACGCTTGCCTCCCAAAGGGTTTTCCTCACCGGAGATGCCCGCCATCCGCTCGAATTTGTCGAAGTACGGCTCCAGCTGATCGTAGGTCATGCCCCAGTCCTGAATGGTCATGCCGTCTGGAATTTTCTTATCTCCATACCGTTCGACCGTTTTGCTGCGAATTTCAAAATCATAGGGAAGGAAACGGAACGTATGGCCGTTCCAGTGAACCCCCGACCCTCCCAGGCCCGTTCCAAGCAAAAAGGATCCGTAAGAGCGCATTGGAAGTGCCCGAACGCTAGTTTTGCTGCGGAAGGTGATCGTTTCCTTGGACAGATCCTGCATGAGCTCGTAGCGGAGCGCATATCGCAGCTCGTCATGCACCATGAAATAGTCTTCCGTCTTTCTTTCCTTGCCTCTTTCAAGCCCGACTACGTTTAGACCTTGCCTGGTCAACTCTGAGGCAATGACGCCGCCACCCCAGCCTACGCCTACAATGACAACATCGACTTTCGGTAATTTTTTGGCCATGTTTTCCAGCTGCCCCCCTTAATGTTGATGATCCCGCAAGCTCAAAGGGGCCATCTTCACAAACTTGTCCTGTTCGATGACTTGCGTATAAGCCATTTGATTACCCGGGTAATTTTTCAGCTTCCAACCGTCCATATTTTTGTTGCCACCATACAGCGGGTCGGAATAAATACCTTCGAGCGTGTTTGCACGGAGCATCTTGAAGAAGGCACTCGCGGAGATCGTCGTTAATTTGACTTCATCCGATTCAAATGCCTTGAGCGCTGCATCCTGTTGTTCAGGAGCAAGCTCGTAAAACTTTTTCTTTTGCGTGCTTTGGCTGTAATTGTTCAGTTCCTGAATCCCTATATCAAAGATTTCCCGCCGTTTCAGCCTGCCCTGATAGCCCTGCGTGACCTCCCCAGGGTAAAAAGGACCCGACATGTAATCGCGGGCGTTGAAGCCCCAGTCTCCCGCCAATTGATGGTCGATGAAATAAGCAGCTCCGAGAGCCTTTGCTCCAGGGCCATTCTCATCCTCAGGGAAAATCCGCTCGCATGCAGCGTCGACCACTTTGAACTGTTCCGGAGTGAAGTACATCAAGGCTTGATTGAAATCTGTGACGGGAGCTGGTGTCGCTCCCGGTTGCTGCGGTGCAGGTGCTGATGTTCTGTTGATCAGGCTGCCTGCCACTCCGCCCACAACCAGTCCACCGAGTACTAGTCCAGAGTTTTTCAGAAAGTTCCTCCGTGATACGGGTTGTTCGTTTTCATTGTTTGCTTGTGCCAACACTACCACCTCCTGATGTCTCTATTCACTTGTTTGTGCATTTTTTCGACAAGCTAAACAGATCTTTCTATATTTTTTCCAGCAACCCCCTTAAATACTCACGAATGCAGCAGGGGCAGGATAAAAGTATGAAAAAAGGAGGGATCGACATGAAGGTTGGAAAATGGATGGGCAGCTGTGGACTTGGGATGGCTCTCCTGCTTACGGCCTGCAATAATCAGGCGGCACCTCAGCAACCGCAACCGACTCGGACGCAATCCATAAACAATCAAACGGTGCCGGGACCAGAAACAGTCATTCCTAGCGTAGACCGCGACAAAAAATTCACCACAAACGCACAAGGGTCGACCTATAGCGGAATGGGTACGAACGTATACAGCAGCATCGGCAGCTCTCATCTCCATAGCGGCGGACCCTCCACCAAATTGGAAGCGCAGCTGAATGCAGCTGGGGTACATGGGGTTCAGGCGCTCGTGTTGAAGGATGCCATCGTCATCTGCCCCGCCACCGCGGGAAGCCATTCCATCAACCAAATGGATCCGATGCAATCTCATCTGCTCAGTAATTTCACGGGCAGTTCGGCGCGTGGAAACGAGCATACGACACCTGGATCTGCAGGTACTCTCGGAACCAGCGATCTCAATGCCACTCTGAAGAATGCCCGCACCCATATCCATCGTTTGTACGGAAAAGAAAAGCGCGTTTTGACCGTCACTTCCAAAGCAGGCATTGCGGCTTTCGACCAAGCAAAAAAACAATTGCACGAAACCGGTCAGGATCCACACGCTTCCACGATCAGCAAACTCATGCGCGAAGCAAAGCAATAATCGTGTCAAAATAAAAAGGGACAAGCATCGAAGCTTGTCCCTTATTCTTTCGTAAACGCCATGATTTCTCTCACTGTTTCCTCTGGATGAGTCACCATCAGCAGATGGAGCGACTTTGGAATCGAGCGGATCCTTGCCTGTGTAACGAGCTTTTTGTAAGAATCGACAGCGTCACGATAGAATCTGCGCTGCTCATCGTCAGGCAATAGACTTTCATCAGCCAACACCAACAGGACCGGGCAGACTACCTCACGAAACAGGGCCTCTTTATCAAATTCCATGTACTCACGGAAATAGGCCGTCCAAGCTTCTCGGGAAAGGACGTAACCATAGCCTCCATCCTGCTTCTGCTCCAGCTCTGTTGCCATCCAGCCCTCGGGCAGATTACCGTTTCCATAGCGGCTGGAAAATTGCCCTTCAGCGTCCTTCACGGAGACAAACCTTGTCGCAGTCAATCGCTCGACGACAGCTGGCAATTGGAAGCCGGGCATTTCGCCTAACTGGTAAAAGCCACCGTCCAACAGCACCAGCCTAGCCACTCGCCGGGGCTCACGGACAGCCAGCATCTGCGCGGGTACTGCGGAAAAGGAGGCTGCAACCACCGTCACCTGTTCGATCGCTTCCGCATCCAGCAGTTCAATCAGATCGTCCACAATGGCCTCGAAGGAGTACTCCGATGTACCCGAGGAGTGACCGTGTCCGCGCAAGTCAACCGCCACCACCCGAAAATGCTGAGCCAACGCCGGAACGATCCCCGCAAACAGCATTTTCGTATTGCGGATGGCATGCAGCATGAGCAGGACAGGAGCATCATTTGGCCCTGCAAGCCCGTACTCCATGGCAAAGCCAGCCCTTGTTATACTTTTTACCGTCGTGAATACTGGTACACTCATGCCTTTTTCACCTCAGCTACTCGTCAAATTTCATGCGCTCCAGTTTGGTCTGCTTGACTTTCACCAAATACAGCAGATAG
This sequence comes from Brevibacillus choshinensis, assembly GCF_016811915.1. Taxonomy (NCBI): domain Bacteria; kingdom Bacillati; phylum Bacillota; class Bacilli; order Caryophanales; family Paenibacillaceae; genus Brevibacillus; species Brevibacillus choshinensis. The sequence continues at coordinate 5,878,491 of NZ_CP069127.1, forward strand.
ATCAGCCCGACAAAGGACCACATCAAACCGAGAATCATGGACTTGATATCCAGATTGACCCACAGAAAGCCGACAAACGAAGCTCCGATCAACGGCGACAGAAGATAGCGCCACCAATCCGCTACTCGCAATCGTTTTTGTCTCCATACATAATGGGCGATGACGCTGATATTGACAAAGCTAAAAGCAATCAATGCCCCGAAGTTGATAAAGGATGTAGCCGTCAGCAGATCCAGTTTCAGCGCTGCCAGCATCAGCACGCCGACCAATAGAACATTGTAGAGCGGCGTTTTCAAGCGAGGGTGAATATACCCGAACCACTTTCTCGGCAAGTAGCCGTCCCGTCCCATCGCATAAAGCAGGCGAGTCACGCTGGTGACGGATACAAGTCCGGACGCCAGCGTAGATGACAAGGCTGCCGCCAAAAACACGAGCTGAAAGATCGTTCCCCCGATAGAGAGCGCAATTTCTGCGGAAGCGGCTTCCGGGTCAGAAAAGACTGAAGCGTCTGGAAATAACGACTGCGAAAAGTACGATGCAGTAATGAACAGCGCGCCCCCAGCAAGTGCGACCAGAAAGATGCCGCGGGGAATCGTCTTTTTGGCATCGACGGTTTCTTCCGTGAGCGTCGTCACCGCATCAAAACCGAGGAAGGAAAAGCACAAGATGGACGCCCCGGCAAGTAAAGCGGCAAAGGACATGTCCGGTGAGAAAAAGGGGCGTACTGTTATTACCTGTTCGAACCCGCCTCCATGCATCAATCCCCGAATCGCCAAGCCTGCGAAGACGATCACGACGGATATTTGAAACAACACGAGGATGGAATTCACCGAGGCTGTCACGGTTACCCGGAACACATTCAACAAAGTGATTAAGAGAATAAAGCCAACAATCCACCAATGAGTAGGAACTTCCGGAAAAACGGATGACAAGTACACACCCGTCAAGAGTGCATTGATCATCGGTAAAAATAAGTAATCCAGCAGAGAGGCCCAGCCCACCAGGAATCCTGCATACGGGTGTATAGACCCCTGCGTGTAGGTATAGGCCGTCCCTGCCGAAGGATAGACCCTCACCATTTTCCCGTAGCTAGCTGCGGTAAACAAAATGGCGAGCAGCGTGACAGCGTATGCGGCCGGGACATGCCCTCCCGTCTCTTCTGCCACAATGCCAAACGTATCAAAAACAGCCATCGGCGCCATATAGCCGAGACCGATCACCACGATATGCCATAGTTTCAGGCTGCGGTGAAGCTCTGTTTTCCCGTTCACTACCTGTCCCCCTTTATTCACAATACGAATAATTATACCTACTATCCGAAAAATATCCACAATATTGCCAAGCCTTTGGCCAAAGGAAAAAACGCTGCAGACACCCATCTTGCGTGCCAGCAGCGTTTTCCTATTTTCCGTTAGGCTTTCGGCAATTCGAACGAGCTCTTCAGCGATACGATCCGGTTGAAGACGAGCTTCCCTTCCTTCGTATGCTTTGGATCGACATTGAAATAGCCGTGGCGGAAGAATTGGTATTTATCTTGAGGTGCTGTGTCCTTCATGTTTGGCTCCACGAAGCCATTTTGCACTTCCAGTGATTTCGGATTGATGTTGTCCAGGAACGTTCCTTCGTTTTCTTCCTCATCCATAATCAATGGCTCGTACAATCGGAATTCAGCCGGAACCGCCTGTGTCGCTTCCACCCAGTGGATGGTCCCTTTTACCTTGCGTCCGGTAAAGCCGCTGCCGCTCTTGGTTTCCGGGTCGTACGTGCAATGCAGCTCGATCACGTTGCCATCCGCATCCTTGATGACATCATGGCACTTAATGAAGTAAGCGTGCTTCAAGCGCACCTCATTCCCTGGGAAGAGTCGGAAATACTTGCTCGGCGGATTTTCCATGAAGTCGTCTTGCTCGATGTAGATCTCACGGGAAAACGGAATTTGGCGGTTGCCCATCTCTTCGTTTTCGGGATTGATTTCCGCATCCAGCATCTCGACTTGACCTTCCGGATAATTCGTGATGACCACCTTCAATGGATTTAAGACAGCCATTGTGCGCGGAGCCTTGAGCTTGAGGTCTTCCCGGATAAAATGCTCCAGCATTTTCTCGTCGACCGTACTGTTGCTTCTGGCTACACCGATTTCACGTGCGAAGGCGCGGATCGCTTCAGGCGTATAGCCGCGGCGGCGGTAGCCTGCGATGGTCGGCATGCGAGGATCGTCCCAGCCGTCCACGATATTTTCATCGACGAGCTGCTTGAGCTTCCGCTTGCTCATGACGGTATTCGTCAGATTCAGTCGGGCGAATTCGTATTGGTGCGGCACGTGTGCCATCTCGCATTCGGCGACTACCCAATCGTACAACGGGCGATGGTCTTCGAATTCCAGGGAGCAGAGCGAGTGCGTCACGCCTTCGATCGCATCCTCCAACGGGTGTGCAAAATCGTACATCGGATAGATGCACCATTGATCCCCGGTGTTGTGATGGGTCGCGTGGGAGATGCGGTAAAGCACCGGATCACGCATGTTGAAATTCGGGGATGTCATGTCGATCTTCGCACGAAGCACTTTCTCTCCGTCCTTGAATTCGCCTTTGCGCATCCGCGCGAAAAGATCGAGGTTCTCCTCCACGGAACGATTGCGGAATGGACTTTCTACACCTGGCTCCGTCAAAGTACCGCGGTACTTGCGCATGTCTTCAGCAGAAAGGTCGTCCACGTACGCTTTTCCTTTTTTGATGAGGAGTACCGCCCGGTTGTACATCTCCTCGAAATAATCGGAAGCGAAAAACAGCCCGTCCCAATCAAAGCCAAGCCACTGCACATCTTCCTTGATGGCATTCACATACTCGGTGTCTTCCTTGAGCGGATTGGTATCATCAAAACGCAAGTGAGCTTTCCCGGAAAACTCATGTGCCAAATCAAAGTTCAGGATGATGGCCTTTGCATGTCCAATATGAAGATACCCGTTCGGTTCAGGGGGAAATCGGGTAATGATTTTTTTCACTTTACCTTCTTGCAAGTCATCAATCACAATATTTCGGATAAAATTGGATGACGCTACCTTGTTTTCCAATGAAATCAACCTTTCACTTCACCTTTACATTCCATAATACTGATTCTCCCTCCAGAGTTCAACAAAATCGGGCCGTGGTCCGGCCCGCTGTGTCCATTCCGTTCCCTATTTTCTCGATGGCGGACGATAGTAAAGCTGAATGACAGAGTCCAGAGGGATATCGTGCTCCAGAATGGCGTGCAGCTTTTTCTGATGCTCGGGACGGATGAGATGTCGCAGCGGCTGTTCGACATGATTGAAATGCTCGAACGCTCCCGCCGCAATTTCATCCCATTGGCGGTAATACCGCAGCAGGTCATCCGGCATCACCCGCGAACGAGTCGTGCCTTCTTCCGGCAGGCAATCAAAGGGTTCATCCAAGTTCAACGTTCCATAATCATCTGTCAGTTCTTCACCCGGGTAAATATCCCTGGCCGCCAGCTCCATATCGTACATGGTGGCCACACAATTCGCGTGGAAGCTGTGATTGACGAACCGAGACTTATCCCAGCAGAGGATATACTTGCCGAACTGGTTTTTAAACGAATACTTCTGCACGTCCCGTTTTCGCAATGGATCCAGTGTTTCCACGAAAGCAGGATCCAATACCTGATCCAGTTCATCCATGGCCCACACGATCGTCCCTTTGGGAATGAATTTGGTCGCAAAAACGCCGAACCCGATTTGATCATTGATGTAACGCAATTCAGTATCGGGATGCATCATGATCCTGTTTCACTCCTTGGCGCACGCCGCCTTTTTCTTATCATAAGCAGCATCGCGATAGGAGGTGTATGATTGTCTGTAAAAAATCCGAGAAAACCACCTGACTTTTACAGAAAAAGCCGCCTGAAGCATTGCTCCGGCGGCCTTTCGCGACATGCATTACACAAACTCGAGCATCCGATCGGGATGATTGGTGCAGATCTGTACGTCTGGATGCCATGACATGACGGTGCGAATATGCTCAGGGTCATCCAAGGTCCACGCAACCACCTTGTAGCCTCGGTTGATCGCTTCGATAGTCAGCTCGCGGGTCAAATACGGGTAGCCCATGGAAAGGATATTGGCACCCGCCTCCTCCAGCTGTTCCATCATCAGCACCGGGCGCCCGGAGACGATCAAGCCAGTCTGTACATCCGTATCCAGCTGACGCACCTGACGGATCAAGTCGTGATCAAAGGATGTGATGTACACCTCTTGCTTCATATCGTGCTTTTCCAGGAGCTCCAATACCTTTTCCGCAATACCCGGGTACATATCGCTGGTCGCTTTCAGCTCGATGTTCAGCGTGCAGCGTCCTTTGACAGCCAAGAGCACCTCTTCCAGCGTCGGAATGCGTTCGCCTGCGAACTTCTCGTCCAGCCAGCTGCCAGCATCCAGTCCCCGCAGCTCCTGCAAGGTGTGATCCTTCACCAGTCCCTTGCCATTCGTCGTACGTCCGAGCGTAAAATCGTGGATGAGCACAGGAACTCCGTCGCTGGACAGCTGCACGTCAATCTCCATCGCCTGAATGGCAGGCTCCGCCAATGCGAGACGAATCGCGGTCATCGTATTTTCCGGCGCCTTGCCTGACCAGCCTCGGTGTGCCATGCAAATGTTCATGTTGCTCACTCCCCATTTCGGTTTATTTTTTCAGCAGCTTCTGCCCTTTTTCCGTCGCTTTTTGGATGGCTTCGTCTACGCTAGCCTGACCCAATACGGCACGCTGGATCTCTGTCATGATGACTTCCTGCAATTCTTTATAGCCAGGTACCATTGGGCGCGGAGAAGCGTACTGCAGCTGCTTTACTGCCACTTGGAAGTTCGGCTCTTTTTCATAGGCTTTCTTCATATCTTCGGATTCTACCGCTTCGGTCGTTACTGGCATGTAGCCGGATTCCAGCGAGAACGGGATGGTTTGCTTGGTGTCCGTCATCCACTGCATGAATTCCCAGGAAGCTTTTTTCTCTTCATCGCTCGATTTAGCCAGCATGACCAGGTTGGCACCGCCTGTAGGCGCACCGAAGTTCTTGTTTGCTGGCAAGAAGGCTGTTCCCAAATCAAATTTGGCATTTTCTTTCAAAGATCGCAAGTCCCCTGTCGAGGTAAAAATCATGCCGACTTGTTGATTGAGGAAATCCTGTTTCGCCACATCCCATGCGTTGTACTTCTCGCCTGGAGGTGCCTTCATGACGCCTTCTTTCAGCATACCTGTCCAGAATTCCAGCGGCGCTTTTCCTGCTTCGCTGTTGATTGCCAGCTCTTTGTTGTCGTCCGTCAAAATTTTACCGCCGCTTTGGAAAACAAGCGCTTCATAGAACCAGATGTCAATCGCCGTGGAGAATCCGTAGGTAGCCGTCTTGTCTCCTTCTTTTTTCGTCAGAGCCTCAGAGAATTGACGCAGCTCATCCCATGTTTTCGGTCCATTCGGGTCGAGCCCTGCCGCTTTCAGCATATCGCGGTTCAGGTACAAGAGCGGAGTCGAGCGGTTGAAAGGAATGGCGTACAGTTTGTCTTTCCAGTAGGAGTTCCCCAAGAGACCGGGAATGTACTTTTTCTCCGCTCCATTCGCGTAGGGTCCCAGATCTTCCAGAACTTTTGCGTCTGCGAACGCACCGATCGATCCTACCTCTACCATCGTCACGTCAGGCTGGTTCCCGGCGGATACCGAAGCGAGTACCTTGGAATGGTTTTCATAGTAGCTTCCTTGATACGCAGGCTTCACCACAATATCTTTATGCGATGCATTGAAGTCCTTGACCATCTTTTCGATGTATTCCCCGTTTTTGCCGCCGAGCGCATACCAGAAGTCGATTTCCACCGGTTTCCCTGCACTCGCAGTCTGTCCTTGCGGCGCCGCGCTTCCACCCGATTGATTATTCGTGCCAGCCGCTTCCTTGCTGCCTCCGCACCCTGCCAAAACTGCCGTCACGCTAAGAACACACGCCAACATGGATACCTGTAATTTTTTCACGAATAGATCCTCCTTTTAATGGGTACCGCTTATTTGGACTGATAGACAAACGCGCTGATAATGTGCCGCTGTGCGATGAAAAAGACGACGAGGATTGGCAAGACGAGAATCAAGTTGCCCGCCATGATGACGTTCCATTGTTTGCCGCCTTCCGCTGCCTTCAGCATCGAAATCCCGATCGGGAGCGTCCGCACACTATCGCTGTTCGTCATGATCAGAGGCCAGAAGTAATCATTCCAATGGTAGATAAAGCTGAACAATCCAAAGGTGACCAGCACGGGTTTTGCCATCGGTACCATGATGGTCCACATGATTTTCCACTCCGACGCGCTGTCGAGACGTGCTGCCTCGATGACTTCATCGGGTACCTGCATGAATGACTGGCGTAAGAGGAAAATGCCAAATGCACTGGCTCCGAACGGAAGAATCAGGGACCACAAGGTGTTGACCAGCCCCCAGTGACTCATCTCCACATAGACCGGCAAAAAGATAACCTGCGAAGGAATCATCAGGGCGATCAGGCTCAGGCCAAACAGCAGGTTTCGCCCTGGAAAGCGATACCGGGCAAAGGCGTAGGCTGCGGGTACCGCAATCAGAAATTGCAGGATCAAGATTCCTCCAGCGACCAGAATGCTGTTCATGACATAGGTCACAAATGGTCCGGAGCTCCAGGCAATACGGAAGTTCTCAAATTGCCAGGATTCAGGCCACCACGTCGGAGGAAACTGATAGACCTCCGGCATGGTTTTAAAAGCAGTCAGGAACATCCATAGAAACGGGAAGAGAAAGACGAGTCCGACAGCCGCCAGCAGCACCCACTCCACCGTTTTCCATGCGGTTCGTCCTACTTGCATCATGAGCGAGTCTCCTTTCTGGTTGAGTGTCTTAACGATAATGAACCCTTTTCTCCATCAAGCGGAAGTGCAGCCAGGTCAAGAGGCCAACCATTGCGAGCAGGATGACCGAAGCGGCAGAAGCAGCACCGCCGTTGTAGAAGTCCATGCCTTGCTCATAGATGTAAAAGACGAGCATGTTGGTGCTGTTGACAGGTCCCCCCTGCGTCATGATGTAAATCGTATCGAACACCTGGAAGGATGAGACCGTATTGATGACGAGCAAAAAGAATATCGTGGGAGAGAGCATCGGAACCGTAATGCGTGTCAGCGTACGCCACCACGGAGAGTGGTCCAGCTCCGCTGCTTCGTAGATGTCCTTCGGGATACTTTGCATACCGGCAATAAAGACCAGCGTGTTGTATCCGACTCCCTTCCAAATGCTGACCAGAATCAGGGAGATCATCGCGCTCTTGGTGTCGGACAGCCATGTGTATCCGGGCAGTCCCACCATCTCCAAAATGGCGTTCAACAGACCGTACTGCGGATCCATGAGCCACATCCACAGCATGGCGATGGAAACGAGTGACACGATGTGCGGACTGAATACGGCAGCCTGGACGATCCCGTATACTTTTGCCTTCCGATTGAGCCATAGCGCCAGCATAAAGGAAAGGAAGATCCCCAAGCCTACGGTAACTGCGGTATAGACGAGCGTGTTTCCCAATACTTGCAGGAAATCTTCCTCCATCATCAACGCCGTAAAATTACCGAGCCCGACCCACTCCATCTCCTCCAGATTCAGCAAAGACCAGTCAAAGAAGGACAAGTAAATCACATAGGCGATGGGAAAGAAGAAGAACAGGGTAAAAAACAGCATTGCTGGTGCGACATACAGGTATGGCCGAAGCCGCTCCATCCGATCGACAGCAGGTACTCCCTCAAGCTTTTGGGTCACCTGGTTGCTCGTTCCGGCTAGCTCTGGTGCAGCAACCGCTTTGCGCATCAGACAACCCCTCCAGCCAATGCTTGCTGGTTCGCTCGCCCAGTCGCTTTCCCCGTTCGCTTCCCGGTTGCCCGATCAAATTCGTAAATGTTTGCGGCGTGTACGGCTACCTGCACATGGGTTCCCATTTGGATCGAGGTCTCCGTGTCGACTTTGACAACGACACGACCTTTATCCGTTTCCACGTGGCAGAGCGACTCCGAACCGAGGATTTCACGGGAGATGACTGTTCCCCGCAATGTGCGCATTTCGAGTGACACGGCGGGTGCCGCAGACTCGGCAAGCAGCTGTGCCTTTTCTGGACGGAATCCCCACACGACCTGGCTGTTCTCCCCGTCCGACACAATATTCATCGCCGGAGAGCCGATAAACTGGGCGACGAACAGGTTGTCCGGCTCCTGATACAGCTCCAGCGGTGCGGCCACCTGCATGATATTGCCTTCGCTCATGACGACAATCTGATCGCCCATCGTCATCGCTTCCACCTGATCGTGCGTCACATAAATGAACGTGCTGCCCAGCTGCTTGTGCAGGCTCGTCAGCTCTACCCGCATCTGGTTGCGCAGCTTGGCATCCAGATTGGATAGCGGTTCGTCCATCAAAAACACTTTGGGTTTTTTCACCATCGCCCGCGCCAGCGCCACACGCTGACGTTGTCCGCCAGAGAGCTGGGACGGCTTGCGTTTGAGATACTGAGTCAAGCCGACGATCTCGGCGATTTCCTCTACGAGAACCTTGCACTCTTTTTTCGAGGTCCCGCGGTTTCGCAGCCCGTAAGCAATGTTGTCATAGACATTCATCGTCGGATACAAGGCGTAGTTCTGGAACACCATCGCGATATCCCGTTTTCCCGGCGGCAATTGGTTGACCGTCTGATCCCCGATCACGATCTGCCCGCTAGAAGCGCTCTCCAATCCTGCGATCATCCGAAGCGTCGTGGATTTCCCGCAGCCTGACGGGCCGACCAGAACCGTAAACGATCCATCCGGGATCATGAGATCGATCCCTTTCACCACCTGCTGGTTGGCGAACGTCTTGGTCACCTGGTTCAATACGACTCGTGCCATCTGCTTCAGCTCCCTCCCTGGATTTTTACTGCCAGCATCTCTGTGACAAACGATTGAAAGTCTGCGAATCGATAGTCAGGAACCGCATAGGACCATTCCTCTTGCCCGTACCATTCCAGCACGACCGATGCGACCTGGGCTCCTACGGCCGCCAGCACGTCGTAGCGGCTGTCCCCGATCATCAACGCCTGATCGGGGCGTTTGTTCATCTCTGCCAGCGCCTTTTGGACCGGCTCTGCTGAAGGTTTTCCCTGCGTGACATCATCGACGGTGACGACCGAGGAAAACAGGTGATCGATTCCGGCCAGCTCCAGACCGGCCACTGCAAATTCCCGCTGCTTGTTGGTGACGATCGCCAGTTCATAGCCGGCTGCTTGCAATTTCGCGAGTCCCTCTCGTACAAATGGAAAGAGCTTCACATGCTTCCCGTGATTTTCCCTGACGTAGGCGAAGTAGTAATCCAACACTTCCTTTTTATCCGGCAAACCAGCTGCCTCTGCGACCGCTGCGAGAAAATCGTCGAACGATTCCCCAAAGCGAGCGAGCAGCTCCTCCCGGCTGAAATGACCGGGTGCATATTTTTCTGCCGCATGAGCAACTGCATCGATAACGGCATCTCGACTATCCAAGAGCGTGCCATCGAGATCAAACAACAACGCTTGAATCATGTACAAAACTCTCCTTCCACAATGAGGGGCTACCTACGGAAACAGCTGTCGCACCATGCTGCAGTACTCGCTCCATCTGCTCTCGCTTGCGGATCAGTCCACCTGCAATAATCGGGGTACCCAGCACACTTCTGTACTCTTCGAGAAATTCAGGCAAGAGGCCCGGCATCAGCTCAACGGCGTCGGGCTGCGTCTCCTGAATAGCCTGAAGCCCTGATTTCAATGCATCGCTGTCCACCAAAAAATGTCGTTGTATCGTCAGCAAACCTTGTTTTTTCGCCAGCTTGATCAAGGTGTTCCTCGTCGTCACGATTCCATCCGGCTTGACGTAGTGGGAAAGAAATGCAATGCCTTCCCGGTCGTAGCTGATTCCGCCTACCCGCTCCAAATGGATGAACACGGGAATGTCACGGTTCTTGAAATAATCGACGTACCCTTTGATCACGCCGATGTTCCCGATGGAAAGTACCACTGCACTCAGATTGGCCTCCGCCGCTTTCTCCAAATACTTCGCCTCTTTCACCGATGCAATCAGCTTGTAGTGATTAAGTCTTGCGAGGAATTCCTTTGAATCCATTTGTATGGCCTCCTATGCGCATGACAAAAAACCCTGCGACACAACAACGCCAAAGAACTCTCGAGGAAAAGTGCTTGGGTATTGCTGTCGGGGGTTTCTCCATGGCTCCAACCGAGGGAATCTGTTCACTTGTCACTTAGAATGGTAAAGCAGCCAGGTTAAGGCTACGTGAAGGACATGTTAAAAAAGGGAAAAGGAAATGTGAATTGACAGCATGGAAAAGTCGGGATTATCATAATTTATATTCAAATAATCAAATATTCAAAGATAAAGAAGGGTTCTAACATGATGGGGACGGGAAGATTTGAAGGCTATACGATGAAGTCATTCAGAAGGGATTGCGTGTCCGGGTTCATCGTGGCTGTCATTGCTCTACCGCTCGGAATGGCGTTTGCCATCGCTTCCGGAGTCAAGCCGGAGTACGGCATTTACACCACCATTGTTGCGGGAATATTGATTTCCCTGTTCGGAGGGTCACGATTTCAGATTGGGGGGCCAACCGGTGCGTTTATCCCCATTTTGTTCGCGATCGTCATGCAATACGGCTACGAAAATCTGCTGATTGCCGGCTTCATGGCAGGAGCCATGCTCGTCATCATGGGGCTTCTTCGTCTTGGTGCCTTAATCAAGTACATCCCCCGTCCAGTAACGGTCGGATTTACGGCGGGGATCGCTGTCATCATTTTCAGCGGGCAGATTGTTCACTTTCTAGGTCTTCGGGACATCCAGAAGCATGAGGACTTCCTATCCAATATGAAGGAGATCGCAATCCACTTTCCGACTCTCAACCTCTACAGCATCATTACGGCGTGCATTTGCCTTGCTCTTATCTTGCTGACGCCGCGGATATTCCCAAAAGTACCCGGCTCGCTCATCGGCTTGATTCTATCGAGTCTGGTAGCTGTGCTATTATTTGAAGAGAAGGTTGCCACCATTGGTTCAACATTCGGAGCTATTCCCAGTACACTGCCCTCTTTTCGCTTTCCCGAAATCACGTTTGAGCGCATACAGGCATTGCTGAATCCCGCGCTGGTGATTGCCTTGCTGGGCGCTGTCGAGTCCTTGCTGTCCGCAGTCGTTGCTGACGGCATGTCCAGCCAGCGGCACAACAGCAATCGGGAATTGATCGGCCAAGGCATCGCCAATATGATCACACCCCTGTTCGGCGGCATTCCTGCAACGGGGGCGATTGCCCGTACCGCGACCAACATCAGGAGTGGAGCTGCTTCTCCTCTGTCTGGCGTGATTCACGGGGTCATCGTCTTGTTGATTCTGGTCTTGTTTGCACCGTATGCCTCACACATTCCGTTGGCGAGCATGGCTCCCATCTTGATGCTGGTGGCATGGAACATGAGTGAGCGCAAGGAATTCCTCCATATTCTCAAAACCAGAACCAGCGATTCGGTAGTGCTATTGATTACGTTTCTCCTGACCGTTTTTACCGATTTGACTCTCGCTGTCGAGGTGGGGCTGATTCTGGCCATTCTCCTGTTCGTCAAACGGATGAGCGGATCGCTGAAGATCACCAAAGCTCTGCCAGATCCGGACAGCAAAAACCAGAAGATCATGCCTCATATGGTTTCGGAGGTACACGATTGCCCGCAAATCAGCATCTTCACCATCGAGGGACCCCTTTTCTTCGGAGATGCGAGCCTGCTTGAAAAGTCCATTCTCGATGCTGCTGCATCCTCAACAGGCATCCTGCTTCTGCGGATGGGAAAGGTTCCTTTTCTGGACACGACAGGGGAAGCCAGCTTGGCGAGCATTGTCAGGCACTTCCGCTCTCGGGGTGGAACGGTGCTTTTCTCAGAGCTGCAGGATCAACCCAGAGCTCTCCTGCAGCGCACCGGGCTTTATGAAGTGATTGGGAAAGCGAATGATTTTGCGCACACGGGAGAAGCCATCGACTGCGCCTTGACCAGGCTGAATCAAGCAAAATGCCTCGGCTGCCAGCATTTTGCGTTTCGCGAGTGTACCGCTCTGTCCGACCATGGCAACTCAGCGCAGGCGTTAGCCGTCCAGAAGCAAGAATCGCCTGCCCATGCCCATACTTGAAAGATGGAGGATTCTTTCATTGAATTTAGAACTGCAACAGTTTAAAGCTGATTTTTTCAAAGCGTTGGGACATCCGTTGCGCATCCGCATTTTGGAGCTGTTATCTGAGGGCGACAAGAATGTCAACGAGCTCCAAAGCTTGATCGGAAGCGAAGGATCTGCCGTCTCCCAACAGCTCGCGGTCCTGCGCAGCAAGAATATCGTGTACGGAACGAAAGACGGCAACAAGGTGACCTATTCGCTTCGAGACCCGATGATCATTGAGCTCTTATCGGTTGCCCGTCAAATCTTTAACAACCACCTGATTGATGCCATTTCGATGCTGGACCGATTCAACGAAGAATAATGAAAATGCCCAGGACGTTTGCGAGCGTCCCGGGCATTTTCATTTTACACGTTAATAACCGCATCCAGCGCAATCAACGCTTCCGCTTCGATCGCTTTTGCCAATGTTTCCGTATGTGGATTGTAATCCTGCAGCAGGTCTGCATCAGCAAAGCCGTCGATTGCCAAAATGGAGCCTGCTTTCATGCCGCGCAAGGCTGCGATGACGAACAGCGCAGAGTTCTCCATCTCTACTGCCAGTACACCCGCTTTTTGATAGAGCTTGTGCGGGAATTCCAGAACGCCGCTGTAGAATACGTCGAGCGTCAGCGTGATGCCTTCTGCGATGTGGAGGCTGGAATCACTCGACTTCGCCGCCTCGGCCAATGCTTCTGCCACTTGGCGGTTGGCGATCGCAGGAAATCCCGGAGGCACGAGCTGACTGGTCAGCCCGTCTTGGCGAACGGCTGCCGAACTGATGACGAGACTGCCCGGTTGAATCTCCTGTTGATAGGAACCCGCTGTTCCCACGCGGATGATGACTTCCACGCCGCCCTTGGCCAATTCCTCGAAGCAGACGGCTGCTCCCGGCGATCCCACACCATGGCTGACAATCGCCACCTCGACGCCCTTCCATTCTCCCGCATAGCTGTGGTATTCCCGGTTTTCCGCCAGCGGCCGGTGGTTGTCCAGCTTGGATGCAATCAAAGCTGCACGCTTCGGATCGCCGCACACAATGACGCGCTTTGGCAGCATATCTGGATCGATCTTTAGATTCGTCAGCATCTCAATCAAACTCCTTTTTCTCCCACTCGTCTTCCGGAATCGGCAAAGCTTCGCCGGAAAATCGCTCTTCCCGGAAAGGATCGCCATCTAGATGAAAGCCGTTTTGCTCCCAGAAGCCAGGCTTATTTTCATCCATAAATTCAAAGCCTCGCAGCCATTTCACACTCTTCCAAAAATACAGATGCGGAACCACCAGGCGCAGCGGCCACCCATGCTTGTCTGTCAGCTTTTCGCCGTCGAAGGTATGTGCCAGAATCACATCATCGCGATCCAGATCGCTCAAGGCGATATTGGACGTATAATCATGATCGCCGTGCAGCATGACATACGAGCTTTGTGGTGTTACCCCGATCGCTTTCATGAAGTCGCGGAAACGAACGCCCGTAAACGCGTTGTCAAAACGGGACCAGCGCGTCACGCAGTGAATGTCGCACGTGACCGTCGACTGAGGCAATGCCATGAATTGCTCATACGTCAGGGTCACTTCCCGGTCTACCTGTCCGAATACCCGAAACGTCCACTCATTCATGTCGTAGACAGGCACTTCTCCTTCATGCAAAATCGGAAACCGCTCCGTGAGCACTTGCCCAGGCGGCAGGCGCTTGGCCAATGCAGGATCGACCGCGGGCACCTTCATTCGTTTGATACGTTCTGCCTTGTCCATCTCGCATTACTCCTTTGTTTTCCTATCTCGTTGTCATTAGCGGGAGCTCTGCTGGCTGCCCCCTGCCTTGCTTTTCTCTTTGACAAAAAACATCGCTACGATCGTGAGCAAGTACGGCAGCATGGAAGTAAACTGAGTCGGCAGGGACAGGCCCTGCAGGCGGATACTGAGGGCATCCATCAAGCCGAACAGGAAGCTCGACGCCAGGATGCCGAGCGGGTGGGATTGCCCCATCATCATCGCAACCAGAGCGATAAACCCGCGTCCCGCCGTCATTCCCTCCGAAAACATCGTGACTTGACCCAACGACAGCTGAGCGCCTGCCACGCCGCACAAAACGCCGCATGCCGTGATTGCCAGCACTTGCAGCCCTGTTACCTTGAGGCCGAGACTCCGTGCCGCCACCGGATTGAGACCGACCGCAAGTACGCGGAAACCGGTGACGGTCCGGTAAAAGAACAGGTAGAGCATAATAGCTGCGAGAAAAGCGAAGTACACCAGCGGGGAATGCCCGGACAATATGTCTCCCAGCACGGGAATCTCTTTGATCACTGGAATATCCAGCTTCGGAAGGCCCGCCATCTCTTTGTCGTAAAAGGCGCCCTTCACACCGAAGATAGCCCGCAGCGCGAACGTCGTCAGCCCCAGCGCCAAAAAGTTAATCGCCACACCGACCACGATTTCATTTGCCTTAAGGCCGATCGTCATATAAGCAAATAACAGAGAAAACAGCACGCAGACCAAAGCCGCAAACAGGATGGCGAGAAACAGGCTCCCGGTAAAGTGATTGCCCACGATAGCGGAAAAGGCCCCTACCAGCACCAACCCTTCCAACCCGACATTGAAAATACCGACACGTGCACACAGCGCTCCACCCAATGCCGCCAAAAGGATCGGCGTGACCATCCGGATGGTCGAGCTAATGAGGGACCAATCAAGCAGCTCCATGCGATTCTCCCCCTTTTGCCTTGCGTTTTTTCCACCAGTCATAGCTGAACTTGGCGGAAATGAATAGAATCAGCACCGCCTGGATGACGCTGGCCAGCTCCAGCGGAACCTCCGTATTTCGTTCCACACCCATTGCCCCTGTCTGGAACGCTGCCAGAAGAATCGAGGTGAAAATGATCCCGATCGGGTTGGAATTAGCGAGCAGCGTCGCCATCATGCCCGTCCAGGCAAAGTTGGGGACAGTCAGCGCGCCATCCACAAAACGGTAATGCGCTCCCAGCACTTCTACTGTTCCGGCCAATCCAGCCAAGCCACCACTGGCAAACATCCCGGTCAGCATCACCTTGATCTGGTTAATCCCGCCGTACCTTGCAAACAGCGGATTTTGGCCGAGCATTTTAACCTCATAGCCGAATGGCGTAAACCGAATCACCCAGAACAACAGCAGAGCAGCTGCAATCGCAAAGAAAAAGCCCGCATGCACGCTCATTCCGGAAAACAGCTTGGGCAGCCATGCACTTTTTTCCAGCATTACGGTTTGGGCGAGAGCTGCCGAACCCGTTCTGTCTTGAAACGGATCACTCACCAGATAGCTGGCGAACAGCACCGCAATATAGTTGAACAGGAGTGTGGAAATGAGCAGGGGAATGCGGAACTTTGCCTCCATGTACCCTGCCAGCAGGGACCACAAACCGCCAACTGTGATTCCCACGAGGATTCCGGCCAGCATTTTCACGATTCCCGGCGCTGGCAAATAAATCGCTACGAGTGTCGCACTGATTGCGCCCAGCACCATTTGCCCCTCAGCTCCCAAGTTAAAAACCCCTGCACGGAAGGCCAGGGCAAGCCCCAGCGCAATCAGCATGATCGGCGTCGCACGTGCCAGCGTGGAAGTGAAGAAATAAAAGCTGCCAAAGGCACCCTTCCACATTTCCTGGTACGTTCCAATGACCGATTCGCCGACTGCCGCAATCACTACCGCTCCCGTCAGCAGCCCGATCATGACTGCGAGGACCGGCTGAACCAACGACTTACACAGCTCTCTGATCGCTGCCATGAACATTTCCTCCTGCCATCAACACGCTGATTTTTTCTTCTGTTGCTTCCGATCGTGCCAGCTCACCAGCGATTCGCCCTTTGTACATGACCAAAACCCTGTCTGACAAGGCGAGAATTTCCGACAACTCAGACGAGACGAGCAAGATCCCATCCCCGTTATTTCGCTTTTCAATGAGTGCCTGATGAATGTGTTCCATCGCTCCGATATCCACGCCGCGAGTCGGTTCCGCGGCAATCAGCAGGGGTGTTTCCTGCCCCAGCTCTCTTGCGACGATCAGCTTTTGCAAATTTCCGCCTGAAAGGTTGCCTGCCAGCTCTTGCAGCTGCCTGGAGCCTGTCTTGATCGCAAAGCGGTCCACCCAGCCACGAACGACCTGACGGAACGAGTCACGCAGGATGACGCCTCGACGATAAAATTCCGGCTTCCGCTGATAGCCCATCAACGCGTTTTCCTCGACGCTTTCCAGCTTCGCGGTCCCCCATAGATAGCGGTCTTCCGGAATATGCGCCAGCCCTGCCTGACGGATCGCCTCCACCGACTTGTTGGTGACATCGGTACCGTCCAGATGGATTTTGCCTTCCTGAATGGGTCGCAAGCCGCTGATGGCTTGCAGCAGCTCAGACTGGCCGTTTCCAGATACACCTGCGATCCCCACGATTTCCCCATGGTGAATGGAGAAGCTGACATGATCCAGCAGCGTCTGTTTCTCTCGCATCGTCACCCGGTCCACGTGCAGCAGCCTTTTGCCTTCCAATGGGACCCGCTGGCTCAGCTCCTCCAGCTCCCTGCCCACCATCAGCCTCGCCAGATCGTCGACATTGGTCTCGCTTTGGGAAACGGTCCCGGTCACACGTCCTCCGCGCAGCACGGTGATCCGATCCGCTACTTCCATGACCTCCTGCAGCTTGTGCGTAATCAGGATGACGCTTTTCCCGCTCGCTGCAAGATTCCGGATCGTCTGCAGCAAATCTTTGACTTCCAAAGGAGTAAGCACAGCGGTCGGTTCGTCCAGCACGATAATTTCCGCCCCTTGGTAGAGCACCTTCAAAATCTCTACACGCTGCTGCTCGCCGACCGAGCAAGCGGACACCTGTGTCAGGGGATTGATGGGGATTCGGTACTCCTCGCTCAAGGCACGCACCTTTTCTACCGCTTCCTTGCGCCGGAAGAATCCCGCCTGCTTGGGTTCGTACCCAATCACAATGTTTTCCGCTACCGTAAAATCTCCAAAAAGCATGAAGTGTTGATGCACCATGCCAATGCCGTTCCGAATCGCGTCGTTCGGCCCTCGGAATGCGACCGGCTTGCCGTTCAGCAGAATCTCGCCTTCTGTCGGCTGCTCCATCCCGTACAGCATGCGCATCAGTGTCGTTTTTCCCGCTCCGTTCTCCCCGACGATGGCATGGACCTCGCCTGCTTCCAGGGTGAAGGACACTTGATCGTTGGCCGTAAATTCTCCGTACTTCTTGGTCATCTGCTTCATTTCCAAGCGATGCGCCATTCCCGCTCCTCCTTCTTTTCACGTTCCTCCCGAATACACAAGCGACCGACTACACAGCTGTAGTCGGTCACCTAAATGCACGAGTGCTGCCAGCTATTAGAACGAGTCAGGAACTTTACGTGTGCCTGCTACGATCTCGTCATTGATAGCCTTCACTTTATCGATCACTTCTTGGCCGATGAACGGGTTCAGCGGCGTTTTGCTCTCGTGGGTCACATAGGTTACACCCACGCCTTTTTCTTTCAATCCGTAGGTCACTACACCTGGCTTCAGGTTGCCTTCGACAAAGGACTTCACGGTTTCGTACGCTGCCGCATCGGTGCCTTTCAGCTGAGAGAGCACGATGTGAGCGGGATCGATGGATGTACGGTCTACGTCTTGACCAGAAGTGTAGAAGCCTTTTTCCTTCGCTGCCTCAAACACGCCCAGATCGCCAACCGCTGCCGCACCGTTAATGATGTCGGCGCCTTTGGATGCTTGGAGCAAAGCCAGCTCTTTCGCTTTTGCCGGGTCAGAGAAGCTGCCCACGTAGTTCACGAGGAACTCCGCGTTCGGATTTGTCGCCTTCATCCCCTCTTGGAATCCACCTGTCCATTTTTTCAGGAGAGGAATATCCATCGCTACGACCATGCCGACTTTGTTGGTTTTGGTAGCCAGTCCAGCAGCCGCCCCCATCAGATAGGCAGCTTCCTGCTCACGGAAGGTAACGCTGCGGACGTTTGGCAAATCAACTACGGTATCGATAATCGCAAAATTGCGATCCGGATTCTCTGCCGCTACTTTTTTCAGCGCATCTTCTGCTTCAAACGAAGAAGTGATGATCAGATCATAATTTTCTGCCACTGCGACGCGAAGATTTTCCTCGATCGCTCCATGGTCCGTAGACTCGATGCTTTTTACTTCTGCGCCAAACTCCTGGCCGGCTTTCTTGGCACCTTCATCCATTTGTTGAAAGAACGGGTTGACACCGATTTTCTCCGGCAGGATCAGGGCAATGCGTTTTTTCGCCGCTCCCTCTTGTCCTGCTGCTTGTCCTTCTGCTTTTTCAGCAGGAGCGCTGCCTCCTGCCGGAGAGCTGCCTCCTGTCGGAGAGCTGCCTCCCGCCGAGCATCCAGCTGCCAGTACGGCGAATGTGGTCAAAGCCAACAATAGTTTCTTCATGGTGTACCCCTCTCTATCTAGAGCCTCTAAATTCGTTTTTATCTATTCACATATGTAATGTACGGTTTTTATACCAAAAAATCAATATAAATTACGTACATTTCACAAAAAAATACAGTTATCGTTCGTTTTTGCTGTCGCATTTTCTCTTTTTCACTTGCGCTAGACAAATAAAAAACTCTTCCCTGAGGAAGAGTTTACGTCCGGAACGGTCCTCTTCCTCATCTTCCAAGACATTCTCCCTGTCTTGTAGGAATTGGCACCAGTCTGTACATGTACAGTGGTTGCCGGGCTTCATCGGGCCAGTCCCTCCGCCGCTCTAGATAAGGTAGTATTTTGATAGGATTTTAATTAAATCAATTCTAGCAGAACGAAACAAAAATGCAATTATTATTTCTATTCCCTCTAATCCTTTGCATGAAACGTCTGCTGGAGGCGATGGGACAACGCGTTCAGCTCTCCCAGCTCCTCTGTGATTTCCCGCACCTTTTGATGCTGATTTTCCGCAGTAGCGAACAGCTCCTCCAGATTGGCTACCGACTCCTCCGTAACGGCTGTAATGGTAGACATCTCAGCCGCTACTTCCCCTGAGCGCATTTTTACTCTGTCCATGCTGGAGCGAACATGCTCTGCCGCAGCCAAGAAGGTAACCATCCCTGCGCGTACGGCTTCGATCGATGCGACGGTTTTGACTGCCAGCTCTTGCCCTTTGGCGACAGATCCCTCTCCCGTGCTGATTTGTTGGACAGCATTTTCGCTTTCCTGATGGAGGGATTTTAAGATCTCGGTGATTTCCTGCGTCGCAGTGGCACTTTGCTCAGCCAGCTTGCGCACTTCGTCAGCCACGACTGCAAAGCCTCGTCCATGCTCACCAGCCCGCGCCGATTCGATGGCTGCATTCAGCGCCAGCAGATTGGTCTGTGTGGCAATCTGGTTGATCGCCCCGACAATTTCCTCTACGCGATTGGCTTGGCGATTGAGCTGGTGGATTGTCGAAGCTGCAATCGTGACGGCCTGAACGATTTGTTCCATCTGCTGGGATAGCTCGTTCATCATCCCGATGCTCTCCGCCAGACGCAAATTGCTCTGGTCGGATTCGATCTTCATCGCGTTCGCCTGAGTAGTCACCTCGACAATTTCCTGATCGATCGACTGCACTTCCTCCTCGATCTTTACGGTGGAGTTTGCCTGAGACTCCATGCCAGTGGCGACTTCCTTGAAGGCGATCATCATGTCGTCCGTGTTGCGCTTGGTTCCCTCGGCATGTTCATGCACATGTTCAGTTGTACGGTCGAGCTGCTCGGTCATCACTTTGATGTGTCCCAGCATCTCAGCCAGTCGCTGCTCTTTTTCCTCGGCTTCTTTTCTTGCCGTGTTTGCTTTTCTAAGCGAGGCTTGTCCTGCCAGACAGAGGTACGTCACCGCCGCCATCATCATCAGGATGGCTACGATTCTCACCTCGAGATTGACTGCGTTGAAATTCCCGGTAAATATCTGGTAGGTTCCGGTGTAATAGCCCACTAACGTGACAATGATCTCGGTGATTCCCGCAAAAACGACCAGCTTCCAGTCTAAGTAGGCTGCCAAAAATCCCATGATGATAAATGCCAGAAACGCTATTTCCTGGTACGAGCTAAAATGATCGAAAGAGATGGCATAAAACATGAGTCCAATTGCAACCAGATAACGAATAACGGCGCTGTCTTTGCGGATGAAATAATACGGCGATACGATCAAGGTCACCAGCAACCCTAACGAACTGACGAACCAGAAGTTCACATTTTCCTGGAATGCAATCAGCCCGGCCATCCATAAATGATTCCATAGAACAAAAATCATGAAGCCTTCCTTGTTGGTCAAGGTACCCTTCACCAGCTGAATCATCCTGTATCCCTCCTTGCCCTCTATTGGTAATATCGGATTCTTTTCTCATTATAGATGGAGAAATGTTCCTCTATCTGTGAAAAAACTGCGAACGGTAGAAACCACTTCGCCCAAATCGGAATACGCTGATACGACAGATACCTATCTTTTGAATGGAAAGGACGAAAAAAGTGGAATTAAACCGTTTACCCGTCACGATCTTGACGCGTACGATCAAGAATCCTTCCACCACCATCTACTACCCTCAGCTGTCCGGACTATCCAACCACCAGGCTGAGCAGCAAATCAACCGTTCCCTGCTGCAAACCGTCCATGGCCTCATTCACGAGCAGCAGAGAGTCCAGGTCCAGGGAAATACCCAGATGCAAGGCACCTACGAGATCAAAAACAACCAACGCGGCATCGTCAGCGCCACTCTCACCAACTATGCCTATACGCCGCAAATGGCACATGGAATGACGTTTCTCGGATCGGTCTCCGCTGATGTCGACACGGGTAAGGTCTTTTCCCTGAGGGACCTGTTCAAGCCAGGAAGCCACTACGTCAAGGTATTATCCGACCACATCAAGGCACAGATCAAGGAAAGGCAGATCCCCACATTGGGCAACTTCACCCCGATCAAGCCAGACCAAGATTTTTATCTCGCTGACAAAACACTGGTCATCTACTTTCAGCTCTATGAAATCACGCCCTATTACGTCGGTTTTCCCATGTTTCCGATATCCGTCTACGATCTGGAGTCCATTAGCAATGAAGCGGGACCACTGGGCATCCTGGCCGCTAGTTAGGAGCGAATGGGAACGGTAAAGACAGGCTGATGCGCTCGCAAAAAGGCATCAGTCTATTTGCCTTTGCTAACGCTTATGCTGATCCTTCATATACAAATAAGTGTTTACTTATATGTCTGGACCTGATAGTATGTTAATTGTACATATTTACTTAAGCAATCAAGTGTATGGAATATCGGACTCGTTTTCTTGGAGGAAGGATATCATGCAATATTACGGACATAAAATCAGTCAAACCGCCAGAGTCTTCAGTAAAAAACTGAATGGAGTCCTCTCGCCCATGGGACTCTACAGCTCCCAATGGGGCATCCTCATGTGCCTGCACTATCGCGACACCTTGACGCAGGTGCAGATCAGCAACTACCTCCACGTAGAGGCTCCCACCATCACTCGGACGTTGACCCGTTTGGAGGAAATGGGCTGGGTCATACGCGCAGAAGGGGAAGATAAACGAGAGCGCTACGTTTCCCTTTCGCCCCAAGCGGCGGAAAAGTTCCCGGAATGGCTGGAGGCCGCTGTCCAATTGGAAACGGCTGCTCTGCGCGACATCTCTGAAGAGGATCTCTCTACCTTTAACCGCATACTGAAAAAGATGAACGATAATCTGAATAGCCTGCAGGCGTAATCACGCCATAGAAAAAGGCTTCCCCCTGAAAGACTGATAGAAGTGCTTTCAGGACGGGAAGCCTTTTTGATTGTCAGCGTGTTACTGATTCCGTTTTGTGATATTGCGAGCCATCCAGACCCCCGCTGCTCCCGCTTGCGCCAGACCGCGAGTAATACCCGCCCCGTCCCCGCCGCAGAACAGGCCTTTGATTTCCGTCTCGAATTCTTCGGTCAGCTTTGGACGCGCGGAGTAGAATTTGGCCTCGACGCCGTAGAACAGCGTGTGCTCCGATGCAATACCCGGTGTCACCTTATCCAGCGCTTCTACCATTTCCACCAAGCTTTTCATCGTATTGTACGGCAGCACCAGTCCAAGGTCACCCGGCACAGCTTCCTTCAGCGTCGGTTCCAGGAAGCCTTCGCGAATGCGGGATTCGGTGGAGCGGCGGCCACGCATGATATCGCCGAACTTTTGCACAATCACGCCGCCATTGGACAGGTCATTTGCCCGCTTGCAGATTTCCCGTGCGTATTCGTTTGGCTTGTCAAATGGTTCCGTAAAGGTATGAGAAACGAGAAGCGCAAAGTTGGTGTTGGCCGAGCCGAGAGCCGGGTCTTTGTACGAGTGACCGTTTGCCGCCATGACCCCGCTGTGGTTTTCCACGACGACGTGTCCCGAAGGATTGCTGCAGAACGTACGCACCCGCGTTCCTACGGATGTGTTGAAAATGAACTTTCCTTCGTACAGATGCTCATTGATTTCACGCATCACGACGTCTGAGGTCTCTACGCGCACGCCTACGTCCACCTGATTGTTGTACATTTTCAAACGACGCTTTTTCAGGATGTTCGTCAGCCAAGCCGAGCCATCCCTTCCCGGCCCGATGACGACAAAATCACTTTCGTACTCTTCCCCGTTTTTCAGCGTCACACCTTTGACCTCGTGACCGCCTTCTCCTTTGACGGTAATGATGTCTTCTACCTCTGTCTTGAACATCATATCGATACGGCCTTTGAGGTGCTCAAAGATCGACTGCAGAATTTGCAGGTTTTGCTCCGTTCCCAAGTGACGCACCTGTGCGCGCAGCAGCTTCAACCCCGCTGCGTAGCCACGCTGTTCGATATTTTTAATGGTCTCTGTCGTCGGGTCGGTAATCACTTCTGTCGCCCCGTGCTCCAGATTGATGGCGTCCACATATTTGATCAGATTGAGCACAGTGGAAGGACTCAGATAATCCGTCATCCATCCGCCAAACTCCGTCGTAATGTTAAATTTCCCGTCACTGTACGCACCGGCACCGCCGAAGCCGCTCGTGATCGAACAGGCTGGCAGGCACCCCGCGAAATCCTTTTTCCCGGCAGGCGGCGGACAGAGCTTGATTTTCTCTTCCAAAATCGGGCAACGTCTGCTGTAGATGTCGTGCCCCTTGTCGATTAACAGCACCTTGGCATCCGGCCATGTTCGCGTCAGCTCATAGCATGTAAAAATTCCTGCTGGACCTGCGCCTACCACGATCACATCATACTTCTTCATGTTCGTTTCCCCCTCGTAAGCATGCTAGAAAACTTGCTACGCCAAGCATTTGGCGTAGCCAAGCTTATCAGCGGACTCTTCATTCCCTTAGGCTTTCTTTGAAAGCACAAAAAATCCCGGCCGACGAATAG
Organism: Brevibacillus choshinensis; assembly: GCF_016811915.1. Classification (NCBI taxonomy): domain Bacteria; kingdom Bacillati; phylum Bacillota; class Bacilli; order Caryophanales; family Paenibacillaceae; genus Brevibacillus; species Brevibacillus choshinensis. The sequence goes on from NZ_CP069127.1 coordinate 5,902,089, forward strand.
GGTATGTCTGACACAACCCCATTCGTAGCCGGGAATTTACGGTTCCCTGTAGAGACCCTCAAACCATATTTCTGAGGATATACGAATTGAAAGAGATATTCATCAAGCCAGTTTTGTGACAATCAACAATATGTATCATACTGACCAACGTGAATCATGTCAATACGATTTAACCTATTTATTCGTGTTTACATTTTTTTCGCTCACATAATTATAAAATACGGATGGTAACAGGACCAAAAACCGAACATTAAATCCGAACGTTCGTTTTTTCTCCCAAAAATCAAAATGCCCCTACCCGAACGCTTCACATGGGTCAGGGGCATTCTCTTTCGTTGAAACGAACATTTATCCTTGCGTCGGCACGTTCGGATGCTTGTCCTTGTTACGGCCATAGCGCAGATAGTAATAG